>NZ_JAHPYJ010000049.1:0-8203 GCF_019041935.1 Erysipelatoclostridium sp. MSK.7.34 | reverse complement strand
CACATCAAGGCATATAAACCTGAAAGCAGCAGTCTGGGAAGCGGACAGGTTTTAAACAGACCGTATACCTTTAATGAAGGAAGAATAATTCTTAAAGAAATGATTGACTCGTTGTGTCTCGATCTTGTGGCAAAAAATCTAGTAACAGATCAGATTACAGTAAGTGTTGGCTATGATAAAGAAAATATCAAAACTGACTATACTGGCGAAATAAAGGATGACAGATATGGACGAAAGATTCCAAAACATGCTCATGGAACTGTCAATATAGGCAGATATGCATCATCAGCAAAGCTGATCACACAAAAAGTTTTAAACTGGTATGACAGCAGTGTTAATAAAAAATTAACAATAAGACGTTTTGCTTTGTCTGCTAATCATATTACTGGTGAAAGCAGTATTAAAACAAAACCGACAATACAGCAAATGGATCTGTTTACTGATTACGAGCAGTTAAAAAAAGAAGAAGAAAAGCTTGAAAAAGATTTAGAAAAGGAAAAAAGACTTCAGGAAGCAACTTTGAAACTGAAGCAGAAATATGGAAAAAATGCTGTATTAAAAGGTATGAATTTAGTAGTTGGAGCAACTGGCAAAGACAGAAACAACACTATTGGGGGACATAAAGCGTGAGTGATATACAATTCGCTATAAATAGTCGACGATGTAATACAATAGGTTTATAATAAAACGTAAGAGTTATAGTAAAAAAGGGAGAAATACCTATATGAAAAAAATGTGTTGTTTGTGGAAAGGAATTTAATTCTAAAAATGGAATAATAAACTGTTCGGATATATGTTACGAAATAAGAAATAAAGAACGTTAAAATAATGGGTTGATAGGACAGAATAAATTAAAAAGAGAGCATAAGAAATGTCCTGTATGCGGGTAAAAATTTGAGGTAAAAAAAGCAATCTTGTCTTTGCGTGGTCTTTCATTTGCAGATTACGCACGTAAGTTAAGAATAACACCACAAGCCTTAAATACAAAAAAAGAGAAATAACGTTTATAAAATAAGTAATCTGATTGAATTTGGAGAATTGACGAATGCAAAATTAGTATTTATTGATGAAGAAACAAATGAAATTTTGATAAAGTTTAATAAAGAAGATCTAAATGAAGAGGAAAAATAAAAAAAGAATTTTTAAGTTGAGCCTGTAAATTATTTTGTGTAAAGTCTATTTCAATGATAGAATTTGATGAGTAACTGTATTGAGTAATCACACAGTTACTTTTTTTATATCATATCATAATATATTTAATTGTAAATGTTCTCGTTAAAGCCTCCCTTCAAAAATGATTTGAAGACTAGAATATATAACACACCAATTACCATATGAGACATTCCATTTACTTGTTATTTTATCCTGAGCTAAGTACAAAGTTTTAAATAAACTTTCAGAGAGTGTAAATAACTCCAGTATATAAAATTCTAACTATTTCACCTGTCTATTTGACAAGGGGGTATCAAATATAATCGTAATACATGATTTATCTACTTCTGCTTTATTAATGTAATGAATTTTATCATAACTGGATTTACACATGCTTTATATATTACTTCGTTAACTTCTACATCTTTACTCTTTATCTTGACATAAAATATTTTTTAATTTGCATTACCATCTATTATAAAATTACTTCTTCTATAATCATATTTGTGATCTTTAACTTTTCTTTCCTTCTTATTTCTTGATGTGTAAGATGGAAATAGGAGGTTAACGATTATGTTCCATAAAAAATCTATCTTTTAATTATTTAATGAAGAGTGAATTTATATGGATTAATTAAACATTCGAATATGAATATATGAACTAAAAGATGAATTATTCTGTATAATCTTATCCACTTATTCTATACCTTATAGATATATATTGTAATTAGTGAAACTTTTATTTAGAGTTTTAATTAACAATGTTCAGAATTATTATTAACCCAAATAAAATGTTCACATTTTTGTTAACCATGTGTGTAATTTCCATCATGAATAATTCATGATAATATTTAAATGTAAAGAAGATAAATCGTTTGGATCCGAGAAAATTAATTTTCACGATTATCTGAGGAAGGAGGGAATAAATGTTTTTTGAGGAAAGGGTAGCATTGTTCGGTGTTGAAGCCTCATCTTCAGAAGAGGTAATAAAAATTGCAGCTGATGAATTATATAAAAGAGGTATTGTTAAAGAGGACTTTTATGAACACGTAATGCTAAGAGAGAAAGAGTTTCCAACAGGATTAGCAACAGCTAAGTATGGAGTCGCAATTCCACATACAGACTCAAAATATGTTAATCGTTCGCAGATTGAATTTATATCATTGAAATCACCAGTAAAGTTTAAAAATATGGGAGATGTATCAGAAGATATAGAAGTTACTCATATTTTTATGATTGCAATGAGCCAATCACATGAACAGTCTGAAACATTAACGAAACTCATGGGAATGTTTGCTGATGAAGAGTTGATGCAGAAAATGTATGAATGTTCTTCTAAGGATGAATATGAGAGTATTTTACAAGAGAAAGGATTAATTTAAGTCGAGGAGAAGAAATATGATTGAAACATTTATGAATATATTTATGAGCTTAGGTTCTTCGGTATTTATTCCAGCAATAATTATTATCTTAGGTTTGATATTAAAAATGAAGCCAGGTAAAGCGATTGTTGCTGGGTTAACAATTGGTATTGGATTTATTGGATTAAGTATGGTCACTGGAGTGATGACAGATGCTTTAGGACCAGCTATTGAATTAATGGTCGAAAAATATGGATTATCATTAAGTATTATGGATTTGGGTAGTGGTACCGCAGGACCAGTTGCATTTTCAACAACAATGGGTATAGTTATTATTCCGATTGCATTTGCAATCAACATTGTATTGGTTTATTTAGGATTGACAAAAACATTCAATGTTGATGTTTGGAACTTATGGCAACCTGCATTAATTGGAATTATGGTGTGGGGAATTACGGATAGTTTTTTGATTGGTGTTCTTTCAATGATTCCAGCATTCTTAATTGAATTAATTTTAGCTGATTTAGCAACTCCATTTATGACTGATTTCTATGGTTTTCCTGGGATGACATGTACACACATTATGGCAAATGCGGGATTGGTATTAGCCGTACCATTAAATTGGTTATTTGATAAAATTCCAGGTTTAAATAAAATTGAAGTAAATCCTGAAAAAATTCAGGAAAAGTTTGGGGTAATTGGTGATCCAATTATAATTGGATTCGTAATTGGTCTAATTATTGGTGCATTAGCAGGATATGAAGTACCTAAAATGTTGACATTAGGTGTACAGATGGCTGCAGTATTAAAAATTATGCCAAAAATGGTTTCATTATTTATGGAAGGCTTAACGCCTGTCGCAGATGCAACTAAAGAATTTACTGCAAAATATATGGGTGGTAGAGAGGTTAATATTGGAATGGATGCTGCTTTAGTGGTTGGTAATTCATCTGTAATGTCTACGGCTTTATTAATGATTCCAATTACTCTTTTAATTGGTGTTATTCTTCCAGGAAATAAGGTATTACCATTTGGAGATTTACCAACATTAGTATTTGCATTAGCCTTAATGGTTGCAGGATTTAGAGGAAATGTTTTTAGAAGTGTATTAGGATGTTCAATTTATACTATAACTATGCTTTATGCAGCTACTTATTTAGCACCAGCATTAACTACTGCTTATCATATTGCAGGATATGAAATTGGTAGTGGTATGATTTCTTATGTATCAGCAGGATTATGGCCAAATGCATTGCTTGTATTTGTTGCTAACATTTTAAGTGTACCAGGATTATTAATTTTAACAGCAGTTGCATTAGGCGTATTATACTATGTAAATAAAATTCGTAAAGCGCAGGCTTAATAAATAGAGGTGAAAAAAATGAAAAGAATTATGATTATATGTGGTGCAGGACATGCAACTTCAACAGTGGTGAGAACTAAAGTTGAAAGCTGGTTAAAAAAAGAAGGATTAACTAATGAAGTTGAGGTAATGCAATCTTCAATAAGTGCACAGACAAAAGATATTGCTGAGGGAAAATATGATATTGTAATTAGCACAACACAAGTACCAGAAAGCATTAAAGATAAGGTTATTATGGGATTGGGACTTTTAACTGGTTTTGGGACTGAACAAGTATTTGCACAAGTAAAAGAAAGACTGGGGAAATAGCATGGCAGTATTTCATAAAGAAATCAATCTTACCACTATAGCTAATCGACCATCATATCATGATGTTACAGCAGATGTAATGGAAGCATTAGCTATCAGTGGCATTCAGGACGGGATTTGTGTTGTATCTAGCCCACATACAACTTGTGCAGTCTTTTTTGAAGAATTTATGCATGACAAGAATTATTATGGTGACGAATTCTTACAAGTCGATTTGAATGAAACTTTAGATAAAATTATTCCAGTCCAAACAACAGAAGGACAATATCATAGTCCTGGTCCAGAGCATATTGCATATGGTATGGCAAAAACAGATCCGGATTATCCAGCAAAAGAATGGACTATGTTAAATACCGATGGACATTTGAGATCTACATTATTAGGAGCAAGTGAAACATTGATTATTAAAGATGGAAACCTATTAAATGGTAAAGTAGGTTATATCTATTTTGTTGATTTTGATCAAACAAGAGAACGTAGAAGAAAATGTAATATTGTCATTATGGGAGAATAAAAATGATTAAAAATATTATTAAAAATGTTATTGAAGCGGAAAGTAATGAATTAAAAAAATTGACAGAATCATTAGATTATGATGTAGTAAATACATTGATTGATAGAATTCAAAATATAAAAGGTAATATCTTTATAACTGGATGTGGTACATCTGCAATGGCTGCAAAAAAAATTGTTCATACTATGCAAGTAGTGAATCAAAAAGTTTTCTATTTAAACCCATCAGATGCAGTGCATGGAGGAATTGGAGCGATTGGAAAAGATGACATTGTCATTATGATTTCTAAAGGAGGAAGTACAAATGAGTTATGTTCTTTTTTAGGAAACCTAAAAAGCAAAGAGGCCTTCATTGTATATGTAGGAGAAAATGAAAATTCAACAATTGGAAAATCAGCAGATTTATTCTTGAAAATTAAAATTGAAAAAGAGCCAGATGAATATAATATGTTGGCAACTGCTAGTACATTAGCTACTATTTCAGTTTTTGATGCGATTGCAATATATATAGAAAAGAATTCAGCTTTCTCTCAAAAAGTATTTTTGGAAAATCACCCAAGTGGTGATGTAGGTGATCGCTTGAACGCCATCATTAAGTAATATAAGGAAAATCAAGGGATAGATTGACTCTATCTCTTCATGCTTTTATGGAGGAAATTATGATTATAGCACCATCATTATTAAATTCGAATATATATGATATTCAAGAAACTGTAAAAATCGCTAAAATTGCAGGAGATAATTATTTGCATATAGATGTTATGGATGGTAATTTTGTCCCAATGCAAGCTTTTGGTGGAAAGATAGTAACTGATTTAAAAAAGAAAACTGATTTAATATTAGATGTTCATTTAATGATTAATAATCCAGAGTTACATATAGAAGAATATAAAGATGCAGATATTATTACAGTTCATGAAGAAAGCACTAAACAATTGTATAATTGTTTAAATCAAATTAAGAATCTTGGTATAAAAGCGGGAGTGGCTATTAATCCAGGCACTCCAGTTAATACACTTACAGAGGTTTTAAATTTGGTAGATCAAGTATTAGTTATGACAGTAAATCCGGCAATGTTAGGTGAAAGATTTATAAAAAATTCTGTCAAAAAAATAATGGAATTAAAAGAAATAAAGGAAAACAGTAATTATTTGTTTGATATTGAGGCAGATGGAAATATTAATGAAGAAACAATAATCCTATGCCATAGTTCAGGTGCAAATATTTTTGTGTCTGGTGGATATGTATTTGGTCACAATAATCCTGAATTGAGAATTAAGAAATTGAAAAATATACTCAGTAATGGTAAAGTTGAATAAAGGAATGATTCTATGAACCCACGGCAAATAAGTATATTTAATTATTTATTAGAACAAAATGATTATGTAACTGCGAAAACAATTTCAAAAGAATTCAATGTAACACCTAAAACGATTTATATAGACATAAATATATTACAAGAAGAATTGATAGAATATGAATTAAGTATTGATAAAAAAACTAATTGTGGCATTTTATTAGTTGGAACTGATGAGTTAAAGGCGAAAGCTCGTTCAATTATTAATTCTTATTATGAAGGTTCTACTAATCTGGGATTAGATGTAGAAAGTCGAAGAAAACAATTATTTGTTGATTTGGTATTGTTTGGAAATTCAATATCACTTCAAAAAACTTCTGAGCAGTATTATGTATCTAAATCATCAATACTATATGATTTAGAGTTTCTTAGAAAGAAATTTTTAATAAAATATCACGTTAATATTGAAACAGATTATGATAAAAAAATAAAATTAACAGGTACAGAAGAAAATATACAATTGGCTATTATCAATGCTTTTATAAATACAATTTTAAAAAAGGAAAAAGAACAAACTTATTTGATATTTAATGAAAAAATTAATTTGGTAATTAACAGTATGCTTGAAAACAGTGTAATTATAGATTTGAATGGTTTTGCTGATTATTATAGACAGGCTTTAAAAATTACTTTATTTATTTTTTTTACTCGTATTGAAAACGGCTTTCATATAAAAAAAGATGAATACTATTTTCTAGATGACTTAGACTTTATGAAAAATTATCCAATTGCAAAGGGAATTTCTGATTATCTTGAAGAGCAGTTAAATATAAAGTGCACCAACGAAGATAAAATGACATTAGCTAAATATCTAGCGTCGTATCGTATAAAAAGTAATAAATCAAATGAGGGTGATTATAAGGAAGTTGTGAATAGAATTATCAACTGTTTAGAAAAAATTGAAAATATATGTATTAAAAACAGAGAAGAATTGACTAACCAGTTGTTATTACATATACCATCAATGGTATTGAGATTAAAAAATGGAATTAAGATTGAAAATCCATTATTAGATGAAATTAAATCAAGGTACCTTCACCTATTTACTTTATCTTGGTATTTATTATCAACAATTGAAACAGAATATAATATTAGTTTGACAGAAGATGAAATATCTTTTATTGTAATTTATTTTCAAATGGCAATTAATAAATCATCAGACTCACGTAGAATATTAGTAGTTTGTCCTTATGGAATTGTATCTTCAAAATATGTTGTTTCACAATTAAAAAATGTACTTCCAAAATATGATGATATACAAGCATGTGGATATGAGGATTTGAAAAACAAAAAATTAGATAATTTAGACTTAATTGTGAGCACTTCATCACAAAAAATCGATACATCAGTTCCAGTTGTTCATGTAAGTCCAATGTTAGATAATGTTGATTGTGCAAAAATATTTGATGCTTATTCGAAATATGTTTTTTTGACATCAACTAGAATTGGAGAGATTTTTAATCAAAATAATATCAATATTCCATTATTAAGGCATCATATAAAAAAAGAAAATGTTTTCTTTAAATTGGATTTTAATACAAAGGAAGATTGTCTCGATTTTATGATTAAAAAGTTAGAGAAAGACGATATTGTGAAAGAAGGATTTAGAAAATCTGTATACAAACGAGAAAATATTGGAAGTGCAGTTTTAGAGAACGGAGTAGCTATACCTCATGGGCTGCCTACAGAAGTCAACGAAATAGGTCTAGTTATATTAACATTAAAAAGACCAATCAGATGGTCAACTAGTTGGGTTGATATGATTGTTTTGATTGCAGTTCCAGAAGATAAAATAATTGAATTTGAATCTATGGTGTTAGAATTATATGAAATGATATCTAATACTGATGTTCTTGAGGAAATCAAAAAAATTAAATCTATAGATGAGTGTACTTTCGAGAAGTAAGTACATTCTATAATAAATGTTTTGAAACTAATACTGATCAAATTGAAACTAAATGATTATTCGTAAAGTATTAATAGTTTCTTCTTATTTGTTATGGCAAATAGAGTAGTGTATGTAATTGGAGTGGACGCTTTAAATATCGCGGGGTAATTTTACCCCGCTTTAATTTTTACCTGTTCAAATTGAAAATTTGAACATATAGACTTAAGTCAGTTGAGCATACGAAGTATGCGAAATAAAAAA
>NZ_JAHPYJ010000048.1:0-8452 GCF_019041935.1 Erysipelatoclostridium sp. MSK.7.34 | reverse complement strand
CAACATAGGCTTATAGCCTCAGAGAAAACCACGTCTTTTAGGCGTGGTTTTTATTGTAAACTAATTTTAAATAATTAGTTTACAATTTAGTGAATGTTTGCTATGCTTAAAAACGAGGTGATTCAATGAGTGTAAAACAAAATGTAATTGCTTTACTTGAAGAAAATCGTAGTAAGGTAATATCCGGACAAGAGTTAGCCAACCAATTGCATGTTAGTCGTGCGGCAATTTGGAAAGCGATAAAGACATTAAAAGAAGAGGGGTATAATATTGAAGCAACGCCAAATAAAGGATATGTATTATTAGAAAATAGTGATGTTTTATCAAAACAAGGAATTGCATATTATTTAACTGAAGAAATTGATATCTTTTCATATAAAACAATCGATTCAACCAATACACAAATGAAGAAATTAGCAATAAATGGTGGTAAAAATCATAGTGTAATTGTGTCTGAAGAACAAAGCGCCGGACGTGGTAGATTTGGACGAAGTTTTTATTCACCGGCTCAAAAAGGGGTTTATATGAGTGTTTTATTAAAAACAGGAGATTCGCTACAAAATGCAACTATGATTACAATTAAAACAGCAGTTGCGGTTAGGCGAGCAATTGCAAAGCTATATGATATTGAAGTAGCAATTAAGTGGGTTAATGATTTGTATTATCGTGGGAAGAAGGTTTGTGGTATTTTAAGTGAGGCAATTAGTGATTTTGAAAGCGGAATGATCGAAGCAATTATTATTGGAATTGGAATTAATGTATCAACTGATAATTTTCCATTAGAAATAGCTTCCATAGCTACTTCTCTAGGATTACAAGAAGCTAATCGTAATCAATTTATTGCAGAAATCTTAAATCAGCTATTTGCAATTATCGATGAGGATTTTAAATTGGTTTTGAATGAATATCGCATGGCTTCATGTGTATTGCATAAGCAAATAACTTTTAATCAAAAGGGGGAGCAGTTTACCGGTTTAGTTCGTGAAATTAATGATTTAGGTAATTTGGTCGTTAGTAGCAATGGTGCAGAAATGGTATTAACCGCGGGTGAAGTAAGTATTATAGGAGGAAACCATGGAGCAGAATAAGTTACTAACAACAAAGAAAATAACCTATTGTGCAATTTTTACGGCTCTAATTACAATCGGAGCATTTATACAGATTCCGGTACCTTTCATGGATTATTTTACATTACAATTTTTCTTTGTTTTGCTAGCTGGAATTTTATTAGGCTCAAAATTAGGAGCATTGGCAGTATTACTGTATGTTGTAATTGGATTACTAGGATTACCAATATTTGCGGCCGGTGGAGGTTTAGCGTATATTGTTAGACCTAGTTTTGGTTATTTAATTGGTTTTATTGCAGGAGCGTATGTTACAGGCATAATATGTGAAAAAACTAATGAAATAGCAGCAAAAAAATATGTTTTGGCAGTATTGAGTGGTCTTTTGGCCACTTATATGATTGGACTTGGCTATAAATATATCATTTTGAATTACTATACTGGAACTCCAATAACTTGGAAACTAGTTTTGCTCTCATGTTTTCCTTTAGATTTACCAGGTGACTTATTTTTAAGTTTTTTAGCAGTCGGGACAGGAATTAGATTTGAAAAGATTTTTAAAAAGAGGAGAATACAATGTTAGAGAAGCTCATTGCACAAATTATGGCTGGTTATGAAATTAGTAAAGCAGAAGCTAAGATGCTGATAGATTATGATCTAGGGACTTTAAAGCAAGGGGCTGAACTAATTAGAAGAAGCTATTGTGGTAGTACATTTGATCTTTGTTCAATTATTAATGGTAAAAGCGGGCGGTGTAGTGAGAATTGTAAATATTGTGCTCAATCAGTTTATTATCAAACTGGAATTGATATTTATAGTTTGTTGAAAATTAGTGAAATTAAAGCAATAGCCCTACATAATCAAAAGCAAGGTGTCGAACGTTTTTCTATTGTGACATCCGGACGGAAATTAAATGTTCAAGAATTTAATAAAATTTTAAAAATATATCAAGAACTTAATGATACTACAACGATATCCTTATGTGCTTCACTAGGACTATTAAACTTTGAAGAGTTAAAAAAACTTAAAGAAACAGGCGTTAAAAGATATCATAATAATTTGGAAACATCACGTAACTACTTTAATAATGTTTGTACTACTCATAGTTACGAGCAAAAAATCAAAACAATTAAGGCTGCAAAATTAGCAGGTTTGGAGGTTTGTAGTGGCGGAATTGTAGGAATGGGAGAATCATGGCTTGATCGACTTGATCTAGCTTTTGAATTAAAAGACTTAGGAATAAAGTCGGTTCCAATCAATGTTCTAAATCCAATTAGAGGAACACCGTTAGAACATTTGAAACCATTATCAAAAGAAGATGTTGAAAGAATATTTGCCATTTTTCGTTTTATTCTTCCTGATGCAACGATTAGAATGGCTGGTGGTAGAGGGCTTTTTGATGATAAAGGAATAAATGTATTTAAAAGTGGTGCTAATGGCGCTATCACTGGAGATATGCTTACAACTCAGGGAATAACTATTGCTGAAGATCAAAGAATCATTAAGCAATTGGGATTTAGGGTAGCCAAGCCATGATTAAAGGTTTGTTTGTTACTGGAACAGGGACAGATGTTGGAAAGACATATGTAAGTGCAAGAATAGTTAAAGCCTTGAAATCACAGTATAAGGTTGGTTATTATAAGGCGGCCTTAAGTGGTGCCGTTGTTGAAAATGATGTACTGATACCAGGTGATTTAGAAGTTGTTAAGCAGTATGCAAGTCTGCCAAATGAAAGCTGTAAAGTATCTTTTGTTTATGAAGAAGCATTTGCGCCTCATCTAGCTGCAAAAAAGACTAATACACCAGTTGATTTAAATACTATAAAAGCAGATTTGACAGATTTAGAAAATAAGCATGATTTTGTTGTTATTGAAGGAAGTGGTGGTATTGTTTGTCCACTGCGCGATGATAAATTGATAATGCTTAGTGATGTGATGTTACTGGCTAACTATCCGCTAATAATTGTAACATCATCAGGCTTGGGTAGTATTAATGGAGCAGTTTTAACGGCTCAATATGCTAAACAGTTAAATTTAAATGTACTTGGTTTTATTATGAATAATTTTGATAGTAACAATCTCCTTCATCAAGATAATCGAATAATGATTGAAAGATTAAGTAGTTATAAAGTTTTAGGGTATTTAAACAAAAAAGCTGATAAGATTGAATGGTTTGAACAAATTATAGAAAGTTAAGATAAAAAAGTGAAATATACCTCGGTATTTAATACTTAATATCTAATAAACGGGAGATATTTCAAATTCACTTTTAATTATAAATAATCGGTTCCTATCTACTTTAGCGGAGTTATATCAATATGTAGTTACAGTTTTTTTCATGTTAACATTATTGGCGAAATGTTAACGGATTGATATAGACGAAAAAAGACAAAATATCTATGATATAGATAGGAGGGATGGGTTATGAGCATTGGTAAAAAACTACTAAGCCTAAGGCAAGAAAAAGGGATTTCACAAGAAGCTTTGGGCCGTGAATTAAATGTATCAAGGCAAACAGTGTCTAAATGGGAAAGTGATTTAAGTTTACCAGACATGAAAATGATGATAACAATAAGTCAATTTTATGAAATAAGTATTACCCAATTATTAGATCTTGATGATGAAACAGAAGCTGATTCAATCAATAAGATATATGAACAAACATCATTAGTGTTAGAGAATCTACAAAAGGAAAATAAAAAAAAGATTATTCGTGATTGGATAATTATTATTATTTGTACTCTTTGTTTATGTGTTGCATTAGCAATACTAGTTAAAAAGGGAACTAATGAGGTAGTTTTTTATCCTAATAATAGTACAACTCCAATAACCGATAACAATATAATAGATTATTCAAATACAACATTTAAAGTGATTAGTTATGACTTTGATAAAATGACAATGAGTATTAATTATAAATGCGTTTTAAATAATTATACAGATATAACTCAAGTAAATATCTGTATTGTTGATGTTTTTAATAATCAGAGTATTTATCCAATGACTAAAGAAAATGCTTATACTTTTGTTTTAACAGAAACAATTCCTTTAGTGAATTATGCTAACTTTGAAATTTTGGTTAAAAATGGTGATAAAGGAGAAAAAATTAATGCGGATTCAGAAATAGAACATCATTTAGACAACTTGTTGAGTCACTTGATTTATATCTATATTCCAGGTGATAAAAATTATAAATTGATTAGAAATAATATGATTTATAAATTAGATTATAGTTATTTAGAAAACGAAAAGATTGATTATAGTGGTACTTTATCAAATAAAGTAGAGATAATTATTAATAAAATTAAAAATAATAATTATGAAAAAATTGGTCAAACTAATACAACTTTAGATAAGCAAAAAAAGATAAAATTATCAAAAGACTTATCTAATGGTAGTGAGATAAATGTTATCGTAAATATAATAACCGCTGAGCAATCATATGAATTGGTTAATATTAACCGTTATGTTCAAACTGGAGGAATTAGTTATTCTGAGTATCCTATCTATCGTTATTGAGATATTTAAAAAAAGATCGTAATGATCTTTTTTACTATTTTATTTCAATGAGTTCGTATTCACGAGTTCCGATTCCAATTTTTTCACCATGTTCTAAACAAGATTTCCAGTTTGTTTCAGGTGATACGTCAGTAAAGTGATCATGATGATGATGACCATGTTTATCTAACAAACTATTTGCAATAGCAGGCTGTTTATTAACAGCATCAGCACAAGCCATATCTAAAGCAACGGGATCAAATGAGGCAAACATTCCGACATCAGGGACGATGGCAATATCATTTTCACTATGACAATCACAATAAGGTGATACATCAATAACCAATGAAATATGAAAACATGGCCGATCTTGCACAACTGCTTTAGTATATTCAGCAATCTTATAGTTTAAAATGTCATTAGCTTCATCCATGCTGGCAACGATTGCATCTTTAGGACAGACTCCAATACAGCGACCGCATCCAACACATTTATCATGATCGATAGAGGCTTTGTGATCAGTAATACTTGTCCCGTTATGAGCACAAATTTTAATACATTGTCCACAGCCAATGCACTTATCTTGCTCAACGACAGGTTTGCCAGCACTGTGCATTTCCATTTTACCAGCACGGGAACCACATCCCATACCTAAATTTTTCAAAGCACCACCAAATCCAGTCAATTCGTGTCCTTTAAAGTGATTTAACGAAATGATAATATCAGCATCCATAATAGCTTGACCAATTTTTGCTTCTTTAACATATTCTCCATTGATTGGAACGATTTCTTCATCTGTTCCTTTTAAACCATCAGCAATGATTGTGTGAACTCCGGTTTGGAAAGGATTGTAGCCATTAGAATAAGCACTGTCTAAATGATCTAGTGCATTTTTTCTTCCTCCCACATATAGAGTATTACAATCAGTTACGAAAGCTTTTCCACCCAATTCTTTTACATAGTCAGCAACAGCTTTAGCGTAATTTGGGCGTAAAAAAGCTAAATTACCGGGTTCTCCGAAATGTACTTTGATAGCAGTGTATTTGTTTTTAAAGTCAATTTCTTCAAAACCTGCTTTCTTCATTAAAAACTTCAGTTTTTCAGGAAGATTCATTCTTCCTGTATGCATATCACAATAATAAACTTTTGCTTTTTCCATAATTACCTCCATGATATTATGTCCTTGTATAATTTAATTTTAGCACTATTTATTGTAGGCTAAAAGCTAAATCAATTATATCTTACATCTTAAAGTATGCTTTAACGCAATATAAATAGCAAATAATTACAACAAAAAAAGAGCATCTCAAATATAAATCGAGATGTTCCTTTAAATAAATTATTAATTATTTTCCTCAGCAGTATCATTAGTCAAATTGAATTTATCTAATAAGTAGAAAGTTAGTGAAAGAATCATAGCAACAATACAAGCTAGCACCATTCCAGTTAATTCGACACCACCAAAGCTTAGCGTAATACTGCTTAATCCTGTAACAAAAACAACTGAAGTTAAGATAAGGTTTTTATTAGTTGCGTAATCAACTTTTTGATCAACTAAAATTCTTAATCCACTAGTACCAATCATTCCATATAGTAAGAAACTGATTCCACCAATAACCGGTCCAGGAATAGTTTGAATTAGTGCTGATAAGGGTCCTACGAATGAACAAATAATAGAAAGAACAGCTGCACCTGCAATTACTTGAACACTATATACACCGGTGATAGCCATAACCCCAATATTTTCACCATATGTAGTTGTTGGAACAGAACCGATAAATCCTGAAATCATAGTTGAAAAATTATCACCAAATAAAGAACGATGTAATCCAGGGTCTTCTAACAGGTTTTTACCGATTATTTTTCCTGTAACAATTTGATGACCGATATGTTCTGAAGTAATTACAAGAAGAACTGGTAAGATCATCAAGATAGCGTTAATATCAAATTTTGGAGTTGAGAAATTAGGTATTGCAAATAGTGGAGCATTTGCTACAGTTGTAAAATCTACTAATCCAAAACAAATTGCTGCAATATATCCACAGATAATTGCAATAAGAATTGGAATGACACTTAAAAATTTTCTAAAACAAATATTTCCAAAAATTGCAACTCCTAGAGTAATTAAAAATACCCAAACATTGGCCATCTGAATATTATCACCAATCAAGCCTGCATTATTTGCAGCAGTAGCACTTAATTCTAATCCAATTAATGCAACTACTGGTCCCATTGCAGCTGGTGGTAAAACAATATCGATCCATTTTGTCCCACATTTTTTAATAATTAAGGCTAATAAACAGCCGCAAAATCCGACTGCTACGAATCCCCCCAAAGCATAAGGGTAGCCAAATTTAGAAATGACAATATTTGCTGGAGCAATAAAAGCGAAGCTAGAACCTAGATAGGCAGGGGCTTTCCCTTTTGTAATAACAATAAATAATAACGTTCCAATACCGTTCATGAATAAGACGATAGCTGGATTTATCCCAAATAAGAAAGGTACTAAAACACTGGCACCAAACATTGCAAACATATGTTGTAATGATAATGGAATCAGTAATTTTCCTGGGACTTTATCCTCAACTTGAATAATCCGTTTATTAGACATACATGTCCTCCTTTTTAACCTTAAATATTATGTCATTATTTAGTGATACTGTCTATAAAAATCTTCTTATTTTAGTTTAAAAAATTTAATTGTTCAAATATTTGATTATTTCCTTTATCGCTTGGTTGAACAATATGTTAAAATGATGGTGCAGGAGGTAAAACTATGCAATTAGAAGAACTGGTAAATCAGTATTATGATGATTTAAATGAAAATGATTTAATGATTTGGAAATATATATTAGCCCATAAAAAAGAGTGCTGTGAAATATCTATTGATGAATTATCTAAACGTTGTAACATATCACGGGCAACAATTTCAAGATTTAGCCAAAAGATATCTTTTGAGGGATTTCGTGAATTTAAGATGCGTTTAAAATTAGAATGTCAGCAGGTTCAAGTAAAGAATGATGGAATGCTTGATGAAATTTGTAATAATTATCTAAAAAGTATGGAACTAACTAAAGATAGCGATCTTGATGACCTCTTTGAACATATACATCACGCACGTAGGCTCTTTGTCTTTGGAACTGGTGAGACACAAAATACAGTAGCCGAAATGATTAAAAGAGTTTTTCTTCAAACTAAAGTATTTTTCGTCACCTTATATGGTAAAAGTGAATTAAAGATGACTATTAATGGTTTAGGAGAACAGGATGTAATGATTTTTATTTCTGTATCTGGTGAAAATGAAATGGCAATTGAGGCAATGAAAACATTGAAAAATAAAGGTACTTATATTGTTTCTATCACTAAACTAAATAATAATACACTAGCGCGGCTTGCTGATAAAAGTTTGTATGTAATTACAGATCAATACAAAAGATTTAATAATCGTACCTATGAAACGACTTCAGCATATTTTAATACAGTAGAAATTTTATTTCTTAAATATCTAGATTATCTGGATAATTTAGATGAGTAAAATATTTCTGCACAATTTTAAGTTTGAGAACCCTTGAAGTTTAATTTTAAGGGTTTTTTATTAATATTTACTGTACTTATGCACAAATCTTGTGCAAAGGATATAAATGTGAACCTCTTCTTTAAATACGCTTAAGATGTTGAATCAAAAATTATTTATATTACAATAAAGGTACATTAAGATCTTAGTGCAGCAAAAAATAAATTAACTCTCTTGGGGGTCATGGAATATAAATATATATTTAGCGCGAATGTTATTTATATTGGATGCATAGAGGGTTTCTAAAACTTATTAATCCATGAAACAGAGGAGAAAAAGAAAATGGAAAAGAAATATTCAGTTGTTATTGCTGGTGG
>NZ_JAHPYJ010000047.1:0-8632 GCF_019041935.1 Erysipelatoclostridium sp. MSK.7.34 | reverse complement strand
ACTCATCAAATTCTATCATTGGAAACAGACTTTACACAAAATAATTTACAGGCTCAATTATTATAATCTTTAATTCTATTTCAACAAATATAAGTGGGTGTCTTAATTTCTCATTTAGAATACATTAATGTAGTGTATTTCGTTTAAGGAGAGAGTGGGTAAATATGCTATCTGTATTACCTTTTCTTTCCATTGTACTAACATAATTAATCAATTGATATTTCCAATTAAAACACGTAAAAAAATGCATAAAATCCCTATGTAAAATTTATCATTTTTTTGAAATTGTAATGTACTATGATTATCGTGTAATATTTAACTACGGTTTGGTTGTTTTCATTACACCATTGATGGTTTTTACTGTTGGAAAGTTTCGATCATCAAGTGTAAAACGGGTATAAAATCCGCTCGGAACAACTCGACCTCATCATTCAAAGTGTCTATTCTCTTGAATAGGCACTTTTAGTTTCTCACATGCTTTTAACATCTGATATATCTTTTCACTATCGCTCTCTTGTTTTTATTGAACATGCTACTAAAATATTATTTTCCATAAAACAGTTGATAAGCTGTGATATGTTGACAACCCAATATTGAGATTCAAATACAATTACATTTTCTTTATACTCTTTTGTTTCATTCTGTTTTGGATGACTCATAAGTTCTCGATTAATTTGTTTTCTTAGTATTCCCGCCATATTGTAAAACAAAACTTTGCATATACATTCGTTTGTACAACTTAGACATTAGTTGATACATTTCTTTCAAGTTCTAATTGAGTTTTTAATGTTTTGTACGCAACTTCAATATCCAATCGTTTTGAATACAGAGCTTCCATCTTTCTTTTTTCAAATTCCTCCTTAGGCAGATTTGTAAAGTAAGTCATTTCTTGAACCTGTCGCATTTCTAGCTCATCATAATATATGTAATTTCTTTTAACGACTCTTATTTTTAATTCGGAATTTTTTCTTCTATATTCAATTGCCTCAGGAGAGAATGAAAATCTCTTAAGCCACTTATCATTAATATTAATCGTTATATATTCATTGTTTGATTTCATCTGTGAAATTTGGCTTTTGTAAAAATATGACTTTCCTCTAACGCAGTAATAATATCCAAGATAATCAAAAAAACAGATCAACCCAGCAGAGCCATAGCACCTATCAGCTAAATATATGACTTTCATATCTTTGTACAAATCACTTGTAGCATATAAATGTTGAAGTGCAAGTGGCATTTCTGAATGGGTTGCCTGTTTTTGTTGTGAAATCAACAAAAATGCCATTAGTGATATCATATAGACCAGCTGGTTTGGAAACAATCTTTTTCACATCAAACATATCACAAACATTTTGGTTTTACCATATGCCAAAGTAATTGATATTATAGGTATCATATGAAATTTCTAAAAAGTACCGTCCCCACCGAGAAGTGTGTAACCCTTATAGTATAGTATAAGCTTAATTCTGAGGAATAAAATAATTGAGCAAACTGTTTAAATTAATAATGAAAAAACATTTGAATTAAGTTTTCTGATATTCTTATGCATAGCCTGTTTGGTAATCTTCTTTTCAAAAATATCAAGACATGAGAAAAATTTAATAAGATCTGCATCGGTATTTTTTCTGTTTCTGAATATAAGTTAGAAAACAACTATATCAAAAGTCATGACACGTATTCCGATAAAATCCTGAAAACGAGTTCGACATAAATTATTAACGATTTTGAAATGAATAATATTAGAAAAAGAATTAATCAAGCGAGTAAATTGTCTTATTATGTTTGTTAGAGCTGTTAAAAACAAAGTATTTCTTAAGTTGACCCCATTGTGTTCTTTGATAGACAAAAGGCATTTTTTAAATACTTTAAAAGACTATTTTCTTTTTCGCTTAGAAGATGAGGGTATATTTAATTGTTGGCGATATTTTACAATCACTCGTCTGGAACAATATAAATCCAGTTCTTCTAACTTAGAAACTATGGCTTCATCAGTTAAAGGCTTTTGTTTATCTTCATTGTGAATTAATAAGACAATTGCCTTTTTGATAGAATCACTACTATCACCACTTAAAGTTTTAGATACCAATAAGTTCTTTAAAGGATAAACCTCATTATTAAAACGATAATATTTATGATGAAGTGTACGAGATATCGTAGATTCATGAAAGCCGCATTTTTGTGCTAAGTCAGCTAACGTACAAGAAACCAATTCATCATTATAGAGAAAATAACTTTTTTGTAAGTCAACCAATTCATTAGCTACCATTAAGACAGTCTTATTTCTTTTGGTTAAGTTTTCCAAAAGAAAATGAGCTTCATTAAAAAAGTTTTTCATATCTTCGTTATCTCTAACACTTTGATAGAGATGGTCATTTACCATCACATTTGGTTGGTTAATAGGGACAATTTGAATATTTTCATTTTCAATAATAATATCAATATCTGGTAAAACATAAATATCATTTTGATTTGAATAATTTTGACATGGAAATGGCTGACATTGCTTAATATCTTCAAAAAGAATATCAATTTCTCTTTGTGTAAGATGGGTTGTTTGTTTGATTTGATGATAATTCTGCGTAAGAATAATATCTTTGTATTTCTTCATCAAACAATATGCATTTTCCTTGCCTTTTCTCTTTAACTGAATACATATAGAATCAATAGCATCACTAGCAGCGACACCAGCAGGTTCAAAAGACTGTAAAAGTTCTAAATGCTTAAAAAATGTATTTTCATCAATCTGTAATTCTTTTAAATAAACATCATAACTATAACTTAAAAATCCACGATCATTTAAAGATTCAATAAGATAAGACATAATATGAGAATCATAAGATTTTAAACAAGCATAAAGTTGGTGATATAATTCCTCTTGTAAAGAAGGATGATTAGAAATATTTTCAATGTAAGAATGATTTGAAGGATCATATGCTTTCCTTAATTCTAAGAAAGGGTTTGTTTGTAAAGCGTTATCAATAAGACTTTGCATATCTTCACTGTTTAACTTTAAAAAATCAAGGGAATGAATCATTTTTTGATTTAATTGAAAAGTTTGTTTATAAGTTTGTTTCATTCTAAACTTTTGCTTCATCACAATCACCTCTACCTATATAGTAGCAAAATTCGTGCCAAAATATATAGAAAAAGAACAAAAAAATAGACCTTGACAGTCATAATTGAAATGATTAAGATAACAACAAAGGAAGATGAAATCATGGAAAAGAAAATATTAGATTGTATTCACCAACTTATTGATCAAAAAGCATTTGATAAATGTACTTGTATGGAAATATCTCAACAACTCAAACAAAGTCGTAATTATGTTTCTACCTTATGTAATGAATTATATGAACAAGATGTATTCATCAAAATAAAACAAAGACCAATCATATTTTTAGATAAAGATTATCTGCAAACAAAATATAAAAAAGAGCATTTGAAAAAGCAATACTCAAAATTACAAGATTTACTTATGGAATTAGAAAATGAACATATTTTACATGATTTTGAAAAACTCATTGGATATAACGATAGTCTCAATCATCTTGTTGAAAAAATTAAAGCAACAGTATCATATCCACCAGTAGGATTACCAATATTACTAAATGGACCTACGGGTACTGGAAAATCTTTCCTTGCTAAGCTAACCTATGAATATTGTATAAACAAGAGATTGATTGAAAAAGATAAACAATTTGTACAAGTCAATTGTTCAGAATATGCAAACAATCCAGAGTTATTAACGGCTAATTTGTTTGGCTATAAGCGTGGTGCCTTTACAGGTGCAGATAAAGATAATTTAGGATTGCTTCATTATGCTAATGGAGGAGTATTATTTTTAGATGAAGTACATTGTTTGAAAGCGGAATGCCAAGAAAAATTATTTTTATACATGGATCAAGGAATTTATCATATGATGGGTGATAATGATAAATGGCATCACTCACATTGTCGTATTATTTTTGCAACAACAGAAGATCCAGAGCAGGTTCTTTTAAAAACACTTTTAAGAAGAATACCTGTTATTTTACAAATTCCCTCTTTATCACAAAGAGGGGTTAATGAAAGAGTACAATTGATTTATTCCCTTTATCATAAAGAAGAAAAAAGGATAAAGAAAACGATTCGGATTTCTTCTAATGTTTATCAGCTTCTATTAAATCATAATTTTATAGGAAATATTGGGGAATTAAGCAATGTGATTCAATCAAGTTGTGTGAGTGCATTATTCAATTGCCAAGATGATAAACTAGAAATTCATGCTTATCATTTTCCTCAAACTATTATGGAAATGGTTAATCCAGCACAATTAATGATGAAGAAACATCAAATGTTATCACTCGATACACTTATTCCAACATCTTTACAAAATCGTACTATTCATTTTTATGAAAATTTAATTCATCTTCATAATCAAGAAGATTTCATAACACAATCAAGAAAACTTATTGAAGATTACTTTGAAAAAATTGTATTTGATAAAAAAGATTTAAGTCAAAATAACTATCTCTTAGATACTGTAGGTCATGTATTAGACATGATGACGAATCGCTATGGTTTTAAAATGTCGCATAATGAGGTTATTGCACTCACAAGCTATTTATTGGAATATAATCATAATACTTATAAACTGGCAAAATGGGTAAATGAGAATGAACAAACCATTTATTGTTTTCAAGAAAACTTAAAAGCAAAGTTTCATAGAGAATACTTAATAGCAGATGAAGTCTATGACTATTTAAAAAATAATATCAATGATGCTTATGATGCAATGGTACAAGTCATTATGATGATTATTTTAAATAAATATATGAATCATGATTCATTAAACCAAACACTTGCGATTATATTGGCACATGGTTATTCAACTGCAAGTTCTATTGCTGAATCAGCAAATAAATTATTAGATACATATGTTTTTGATGCTATTGATATGCCGTTAAATGTGGATAGCACGACAATTATTAACAAGATCAATAATTATTTATCTTATATGGGGAAAATTAAACATTTATATTTATTGGTTGATATGGGATCTTTAGAAGAAATATATCAAGGAATACAAATAAAAAATGTAGATATAGCCATGATAAACAATGTTAATACCAAACTCGCTTTAGAAATTGGCATGGGAATTAAACAACAACGCTCTATGCAAGACATTTTTGAAGACATCAACAAAAACAATCCTTATCATGTCCACCTTGAACTTCATCACCAAAAAGAACCAATTATTTTATGCAGTTGTGCTAGTGGCATTGGTGCTGCAGAAAAATTGAAAACAATTATTACCGATTCATTACCAAAAGGATTAAATATGAAAGTTTTGACATATGATTATCCATCGCTTATTCAAAATCATACTGATCGCCAATTTTTAGAAGATTACAATATCGTATGTGTTGTAGGAACATTAAACCCTAATATGAGTGATTTACCATTTATAGGAATCGAAGATTTTATTATTAATAGTGAACATGATAAATTAGAGCAGTATTTTAAAGATTATCTTTCAAATGATCAACTGCTTATCTTTGAAAAAAATATTCTTAAAAATTTCTCGTTATCGAATGTTATGAACAATTTAACAATCCTAAATCCAAACAAACTTCTTGAACAAGTTTCTACTGCTTTAGATGAACTACAAAAAATATTAAATCATCAATTTAAAAATAAAACATGCTTTGGCTTGTATATACATATCAGTTGCTTGATTGAAAGATTAATCATGAAACAACAGATAACAGTATATAATAGTGAGGATTTTGAAGAGAAACATCAAGATTTTATTATAGCTTTAAAACAATCTATGAAAAAGGTTGAGGAATTCTATAATGTTGAAATCCCAACTGAAGAAATTGAATATATTTACTCTTATGTAGAAAATGATTAATATATGTCCATATAAACAAAATAGGTTTATATGGATTTTTATTTTGGCACGAGTTTTGCTCAAATATAAGTGTCCGGTAACTTCAACAAAAAAATAAAAAAATTAAAGTACATTTATTATTTTGGCACGCTTCTTGCTCGGTAATCAGTGAAAGGAGTGGACGTTATGGTAAAAATAATTTTAGCATCACATGGTGATTTATCTAAAGGAATGTTAAACTCAGTTTCAATGATTGTTGGAGAACTTGCAAAAGATATTGAAACATATAGTTTATATCCTGGTGAAAATCCAAATGATTATGCTGCTTCTTTAAAAAAGAGAATTGAAGCAGATACAAAAGATTATGTGATTGTATGCGATGTTAAAGGAGGTAGCGTTTATAATGCATTATTGCAGACGTGTAATAATGAAAGAGTGAATCTTATCTCTGGTATGAATGTGAATATGGTTCTTGAATTGGTTATATCTAATAATTCCGGAAATGTAAATATTGATCATGTATTAGATAGTGGAAAAGTAGGAATCACATTGGAAAATAGTGTAACTTTAAAAAAAGATATTGAAGAAGAAGAATTTTAGTAAAAGGGGAAGAAGTTATGATTAAATGTTTAAGAGTTGATCATCGACTACTACATGGACAAGTTGCATTCTCTTGGACAAGTGCTCTTGGAGCAGATTGTATTTTGATTGCTAATGATGCACTTATGCAAGATGAATTGAAAAAAATGGCTATTAAGATGGCCAAACCACAAGGAGTAAAGTTGGTTTTAAAAAATATTGATGATGCCATTCAGTCAATCAATAGTGGTGTAACAGATAAATACAAACTATTTATTGTTGTTGAGAGCGTTAAAGATGCATATCGTTTAATGACTGAAACTCATGTGATTGATAGTGTTGTTTTGGGTGGAACTAAGGCTACTGCTGAAACAAAGAATATTTCTAAGGCAGTGAATTTAACAGAAAAAGAAATTGAACTTGTTAAAGATTTATTGAATAAAGAGTATTCTGTAGAAATTCGTATGGTTCCAACCGACAAGAAAATTGATGCAAAAGATGTTATATAGAGAGGAAGAAGAATTATGTTACAGGCGTTTTTATTAGGTTGCGTAGCATTTATTGGAAAATGTGATTTAGCAACAGGTACAAACTTAATACAAAGACCGATCGTGCTTGGTCCATTGGTTGGTTTGATTTTAGGGGATTTACAAATGGGAATTGTTGTAGGTGCAACTTTAGAATTAGCGTTTTTAGGGCAAGTTTCTGTTGGTGCATATATTCCACCAAATGTTATTGTTGGTGGAGTACTAGGTACAGCATTTGCAATTACTACAGGTAAAGGTGCAGAAATTGCTTTTACTATGGCCTTTCCAATTGCTTTATTAGCTCAAGCAATTGACAATGTTATTTTTTCTTTAGTAAGACCATTTATGGCAAAAATTGCAGATAAATATGCTGCTAAAGGTAATGCTAAAGCAATAACTATAGTACATATGGGAACTGGTTTTATTACATGTTCAGTATTATTTTTGATTACTTTTTTAGGATTTGCCTTAGGAAGTTCACAAATGGAAGCTATTGTTAATGCAATTCCTGCGGTTATTACTGATGGATTATCAATTGCATGTGGTTTATTACCTGGAATTGGATTTGCAATGTTAGCTCAAATGATTATGAATAAGAAAGTTATTCCATTTTTCTTCTTAGGATTTGTTTTATCAGCATATTTTAAAATTCCAGTTGTAGGAATTGCTATTCTTGGTGTAATTGCTGTATTCTTAAAGATTGATTTTAAAAATAATAATAATTTAGTAATGGCAGAAGGAGGATATGAAGATGACGAAGACTTCTAATAATGAAAAAGTTATTACAAAAAAAGATTTAATAAAAATGTTTTGGAGATCGTTACCAATGGAATTTTCATGGCATTACGAAAGACAAATGCACATGGGATTTTGTAGTATGATAAGTGCAGGATTAAAGAAGATATACAGAAATGATCCCAAAGGACTATCAGAAGCACTTCAAAGACATTTAGAGTTCTTTAATATAACACCACATGTTTCAACTTTTGTTGGTGGGATTACTTTAGCAATGGAAGAAATGAATGCAACACAAGAAGATTTTGATTCATCATCAATTAATGCTGTTAAAGCTGCATTAATGGGTCCATTAAGTGGTATTGGTGATTCATTATTACTTGGGACATTAAGAGTATTAGCAATTGGTATAGGGACATCTTTAGCAATGCAAGGAAATATTTTAGGGCCAATTTTATTCTTATTAATTTTCAATGTTCCAGCATTCGTTTTAAGATATATCTGTGCTATGAAAGGTTATGAACTTGGAGCAACTTATTTAGAAAAAATTCAAAGTTCTGGATTAATGGAAAAATTCATGTTAGCAGCAGCAATTTTAGGAGTAATGGTTATTGGTGGAATGACAAATGAATTAGTAGTAGTATCGACTCCTCTAGTCATTGGAAGTGGCGAAAGCGCTACAAAAATTCAGGATATTTTAAATGGAATTATGCCAGGGATGTTAGCATTGGCAACAACAGGTATTTATTATAAACTTCTACAAAAAAAGGTTAATGTATTATGGCTAATTATTGGTACAGCAATTATTGGTATTGTCTGTGCACAATTTGGAATTTTAGGATAAGAAAATAAATGGAGGAAAGAAAAATGTTAAATTTCGATGAAAGCAGAGTAAGAACAGAACATCAAAATGGAG
>NZ_JAHPYJ010000046.1:0-9083 GCF_019041935.1 Erysipelatoclostridium sp. MSK.7.34 | reverse complement strand
TAAAGATTCATTCTATTGGTACAAAAAAGTTATTGCCACTAATGGTGATGATTTAAGTGATTAAATAGATAGCTTGATAAGAGAAAAAGATATTTCTATTTTGAAATATCTTTTTTCATTTCTAAATAAGAAATAACATCTTCTAATGAATCATAGACATGCTCAACTTTTTTTAGATATTTTTCTTGAGGAAATTTCATATCAGGGATACAGATAACTGATATTTTTGCTTCAGATGCAGCTTGAATACCCGCTTCACTATCCTCTAATACAAGTGCTTCTTCTGGTTCAACATTTAATTTATCACAAGCTTTTAAGAAAATATCTGGAGCCGGCTTTCCATGTTCTACTTCACTACCGCATACAATACCATTGAAATATTTCATAAGATTATGTTCACCAAGTATTCTTTCGGCCCTTTCTTTACCACTGGAAGTTGCAACAATCGTTTTATAATAGTGAATATTTAAATACTTCAATAGTTGAATTAGTCCTTTTTTTAATTCTACACTGTTTTTTAGTAAGTATTGCTCTTCCAATATTTTAAATTGATTTATCTTTTCATCCGTATCAAAGTCTATATTATACTTATTTTTGATAAAGTTCATTGATGAAATAACAGATTTTCCAGGATAATCTTCTATGTATTCTTTTTTTGTAAAGTTAAAACCATAACTTTCAATAATATCTTTGTAGCATTGGAATGAGATGATTTCGGTATCAACCATCAAACCGTCCATGTCAAAGATAATTGCTTTTAGCATATTAAACCCTCCTTTACTTTATAATATAAGATTACATGATAATTCTATTTTTATAAAGGTAAAAGATGAAATATGATAAAAAATCATATTGGTTTTAAATGTTTTTATCAAATAATAGAAATTATTATATTATTTTTCTGTTTAAATTGATATCTATTATTTTGTATATTTAAAAATAAGTAATAAAAATAGTGTAGCAATTTTAAATATATGTAAAAAATTACGTTTTCTAGTGATATGGGCATTGTTTGATGAGTATAGATAGAGAAGAAATATACCTGAAAATTATAAACTGAAATAGGGTACCACATTAGGACTTATAAATGAGTTATTGAATATCTAAAGTATAGTTAGTATTTTTTATTAAGTATCTTGATGTTACAAGAAAAAAGCATTAATGAAAATTAAAAAATAGAGTCTAGAACAATGATAGTAGTCTCAAAAATGATGAGATAAAACTTTTTTAAGACCATAATAAAAAAGACTCTTTTATATTTATTCGTCTTGATAAGTGGAATTGTGGACGAGAATGAAAAATAGCGCTCTTTTTATTAAAGTTGAAGGATTGTATAAGCGTGTTAAATAGTGTTTATATTTAGAAATTAAAAAGTGTGAATTAATCACACTTTTTTAAGAACATCTTGTCTATTTACAAGCTTCCTCGATAGCTACGGCAACAGCAACTGTAGCTCCAACCATAGGGTTGTTACCCATACCGATTAATCCCATCATTTCTACGTGAGCAGGAACTGATGAAGAACCAGCGAATTGAGCATCTGAATGCATACGTCCCATAGTGTCAGTCATACCGTAAGAAGCAGGACCAGCAGCCATATTATCAGGGTGTAAAGTACGTCCAGTTCCTCCTCCAGAAGCAACTGAGAAATATTTTTTACCTTGTTCAATACATTCTTTTTTATATGTTCCAGCAACTGGATGTTGGAAACGAGTAGGGTTAGTAGAGTTACCGGTAATTGATACATCTACACCTTCTTTATGCATGATAGCAACACCTTCTCTAACGTCATCAGCACCATAGCAGTTAACTTTAGCACGAGGACCATCAGAGTAAGCTGTTGTAGATAATACTTTTACTTCACCTGTAAAATAATCGAATTGAGTTTCCACGTAAGTGAATCCGTTAATTCTTGAGATGATTTTTGCAGCATCTTTTCCTAAACCGTTTAAGATAACTCTTAATGGTTTAGTTCTAACTTTATTAGCTTTTTCAGCAATTTTGATTGCACCTTCAGCAGCAGCGAAAGATTCATGTCCAGCTAAGAAAGCAAAACATTCAGTACCTTCATCTAATAACATAGAACCTAAGTTACCATGTCCTAAACCTACTTTACGGTCATCAGCAACTGATCCTGGAATACAGAATGATTGTAAACCAACACCGATTGTTTTTGCAGCGTCTACAGCTTTAACATCTCCATTTTTGATTGCCATTGCAGCACCGACAGTGTATGCCCAACAAGCATTTTCAAAACAGATTGGTTGAGTTGATTTTACGATTTCGTAAACATCAATTCCTTTTTCATCGCAGATAGCTTTAGCTTCTTCGATTGATTTGATATCAAATTTAGCTAGTGCAGCGTTAATTTGATCAATTCTTCTTTCATAACTTTCAAATAATGCCATTTTCGTACCCTCCTATTATTCCTTTCTTGGATCGATGTACTTAGCAGCATCATCGAATCTACCATAAGTTCCAGTAGCTTCTTTCATTGCTTCATTAGCATCTTTTCCAGCTTTAACCATATCCATCATTCTACCTAAGTTAACAAATTCATAACCAATAATTTCATTATTAGCATCTAAAGCGATTCTATTAATATAACCTTCAGTTAATTCAAGATAACGAGGACCTTTAGCTTTTGTTGAATAAGAAGTACCAGTCATACTTCTTAAACCTTTTCCTAAGTCTTCTAATCCAGCTCCAACAGGTAAACCACCTTCAGAGAATGCAGATTGAGTACGTCCATAAACGATTTGTAAGAATAATTCTCTCATTGCAGTATTGATTGCATCGCAAACTAAGTCAGTATTTAAACCTTCTAATAAAGTTTTTCCTACTAATGCTTCTGAAGCCATCGCTGCAGAGTGAGTCATCCCTGAACATCCGATAGTTTCAATTAATGCTTCTTCAATGATACCTTCTTTAACGTTTAATGTTAATTTACAAGCACCTTGTTGAGGAGCACACCAACCGATACCATGAGTTAAACCAGAGATATCTTTAATTTCTTTAGAATATACCCATTTTCCTTCTTCAGGAATTGGAGCACATCCATGTGAAGCACCTTGAGCGACACTACACATTTGTTCTACTTCGTGTGAATAAATCATTTTTTCTAACTCCCTTCGTGTTTTCGATTATAAATAGCTAGTCATGCTATTTAAGGCGAACTAAAATCACCTGAGTAAAGTATAGAATAAAGCCGAGTTAAAGTCAATGAAACATCAACGATTATCAAAATAAATTCGACAAAATAATCGGTAAAAAAAGGAGTTTATGAATACCTTTTAATATAATATTATTACACTAATAAAAACATATTGAACAGGCTATGAGTATGAAAATACCCATGTTTAATCATCGTAAAGATATATAGGGATAACACTAAGATGATTTTTATTGAAATATGGGGGGAGAAATTAAACTACTCAAAGAACCTTTGACTAAAGAAAATTATTTATAATAGCAATTTTTGAAGCAATTAGCATTGTCGAAAATTCAATCTTGAATCATGAATTATTAATCTTATTAAAAAGGAATGGTGTTAAATTCATTAATATCCATTCAATTGGGTATGATCATATTAATATTAAGGCTACCAAGGTATTAGGAATTGGTATTTCAAATAATCCTTATTCAGTTAGTTCAATTGCGGACTTTATTTCTTTACATATTCCAGTCAGCGCTAAAACATATCATGCTATTAATAAGGATAATTTTTATAAAGGTGAAAGGTAGAATCATTATTATTGATACAGAATGTGATGAATTGATTAATTCAAAGAAATTGGTAGAGTGTTGCGATTAGGCAACTAATGATATGGTAGAAAACACAATCTTGCTTTTAAAAGAGATAATGTAGGATAGAATTTCAGTGTATGAAATTCAACAAAATGTTTAGAATTCATTTTGAGATGATATAATATTGATATCGAATATGCCAAAGAATTAGGAATAAAGGTTTGTAATTCTAGTTATGGACCGGAAGGAGTTGCAGATTTTACTGTTATGCTAATGCTGTTATCGTTACGTCATTATAAAAAAGCTTTGTGGTTAGGACAGGTAAATGATTATTCTTTACAAGGGCTAGAAGGGCGAGAGATGAAAGATTTAACGATAGGAATTATGGGGACCGGACGAATAGGTCAAGCAGTTTTAAAAAACTTATCCGGCTTTGGAGCTCGTTTATTAGCTTATGATATTCATCAAAATGAAACCGCTAAAATATATGCAACTTATGTCGACCTAGAGCAGTTTTATCAAGAATGTGACATTATTTCTTTGCATATGCCGTATCTTAAAAGTACGCACCATCTAATTAACGATCAAACAATAAGTAAAATGAAAGATGGAATAATCATTATTAACTGTGCTCGGGGGCAATTATGCAATACCGAGTCTTTAATCAGGGGAATCGAAAATAAGAAGATTGGGGCTTTAGGACTTGATGTGGTTGAAGGTGAAGAAGGAATTTATCATCAAGATATGCGTACTGATATAATTAAAAATAAAAATATGGCATATTTACGTCAATTTCCTAATGTTGTCATGACACAACATTTAGCTTTTTATACTGATGCAGCTGTTAGCAGTATGGTTCAATTATCACTTAATGGTCTATGGGCTTGTTATAATGATCTGGATTGGGATAATGAGTTAACAAAAGATTTGTAATCGCAGAAATTTCTGTGATTTTTTTAATGCTTTTTACTTGCACATAAGGTTAGTATGTGCTAACCTTATTGTAGTTAGGTAAAACTAACTTCGTGTGAATAAATGATTCTTTCTAACCTGGCTTAGTCACCCAGGTTAAGGAATCATGAAGGAGGAAAACAAATGAGTAAAATTAAAAGTGTATATGCCCGTGAGGTCTTGGATTCACGTGGTAATCCTACTGTAGAGGTAGAAGTAACTACAGAATGTGGAGCATTCGCTAGTGCGATAGTACCAAGTGGAGCTTCAACAGGTGTTCATGAGGCAGTTGAATTACGTGATGGTGATAAAAACCGTTATTTAGGATTAGGAACAGAAAAAGCAGTAAAAAATGTTAATGAGATTATTGCTAAAGAATTAATTGGTAAAGAAGTAACAAATCAAAGAGAAATCGATGAAACGATGATTGCTTTGGACGGAACACCAAATAAAGGTAAGTTAGGTGCAAATGCAATCTTAGGTGTATCTTTAGCTATTGCTAAATGTGCTGCGACGAGCTTAGATTTACCATTATATCGTTACATTGGAGGAGCTAATGCTTATGTATTACCTACACCAATGATGAATATCATTAATGGTGGAGCTCATGCAGATAATAATGTAGATTTTCAGGAATTTATGATTATGCCGGTTAGCGCTCCAACATTTAAAGAAGCAATCAGAATGGGTGCGGAAGTATTCCATGCTTTGAAAGCCGTTTTAAAAGGAAAAGGATTAAATACAGCAGTTGGTGATGAGGGAGGCTTTGCTCCAAATTTAGCTTCTAATGAAGATGCTATTAAAACTATTCTAGAGGCAGTAGAAAAGGCTGGCTATAAACCAGGTGAAGATATTAAATTGGCAATGGATGTTGCAAGCAGTGAGTTTTACCAAGATGGTAAATATGTATTACCAGGAGAAAATAATAAATCATTTACTTCAAAAGAATTAGTTGATTTTTATGCTGAATTATGTTCTAAATATCCAATTATCTCAATTGAAGATGGTTTAGATCAAGATGATTGGGAAGGTTGGGATTATCTAACTGAGAAGTTAGGGGACAAAGTACAGTTAGTCGGTGATGATTTCTTTGTAACTAATACTAAACGTCTTGAAGAAGGAATTAAACGCGGTGTAGCTAATTCAATCTTAATTAAAGTAAATCAAATTGGTACTTTAACAGAAACTTTAGAAGCTATTGAAATGGCCCAAAAAGCAAATTATACAGCAGTTATCTCTCATAGATCAGGAGAAACAGAAGATACAACTATTGCTGATATTGCGGTAGCAACAAATGCGGGACAAATTAAAACTGGCTCTGCATCAAGAACAGACCGAATTGCTAAATATAATCAATTAATTAGAATTGAAGATCGTCTAGGTAAACAAAGTAAATATTCTGGATTATCAGGATTTTACCAATTGAATAAATAATTTGGATAAATTTTATAAAAACTATTGCATAGTCAGTTAGTCTGTGCTAACATATAGACAGTTAGTTAAAGCTAACTAGAGAAAAGGAGAAATGTATGAAAGTAGTATTTGCATCAAGAACAGGTAATGTTCAAAGTATTGTTGATCGTTTAAGTGTCGACGCCTTAGAAATATCTTCTGGAGATGAGGCTGTTAGCGAGCCGTTTCTCTTAATCACTTATACTGATGGTTATGGTGATGTCCCTATGGAAGTTGAATCATTTTTAAATAGTAATGGTGACCATTTAAAAGGTGTTATAGTTAGTGGTGATCAAGGATACGGTGAAGCATTCTGTAAAGCTGGTGACGTTATTGCTGAACAATACAATGTTCCTTGTCTTTACAAAGTTGAGAATGATGGAACTGATGAAGATATAGAGGAAATTAAAAAAATAATTAATAATCAATAGTTAAATATTTGCTGATAGAGGTTGCTGATATATCATACCTACAACGATAAAATTTCCTAATATAATTATTAGCACTCTTTAAAAGTAAAAAATAGTAAGAAAGGTATCCGTGATAAGCTATTCACCTTTTTCTCGAAGACATAGACGGATACTTCTTACTAAATTATCCCGTCGAAAACAATAATAGATTTAACTATTTTCCAAATTCCTTAAACATAGTAGTGAATTTCCTTTATATCAGTTCATTCTCTAAACATTCGTCCATGGTATTTTGTCCTTGAAATCATGGCATATTAGAAAGTGATAGAAAATGTAATTTATAAAATATCCTTCAAGTTATAAATAATATTTTCAAATGTAACGAACTTTAAATCCACATCCAAGTAAGTGATAAATAATTTAGCCATTATAATTATCATTCTTTACATTAAGTTCGTAACTTTCAAAACCGGAAGCATTCCGGTTTTCTTTTTTTTATTTTATTGGTATAATTATATAAAACGATTGGAGGAAGAGTAGATGATGCACGAATCTGGTGAAATGTATTTGGAAACAATTTTATTATTAAAAAAACAAAACGGTAATGTCCGTTCAATTGATATTGCTCGAGAGTTGGGATTTAGTAAACCAAGTGTTAGTCGTGGTGTAGGCATTCTAAAGAATGACGGATATATTATTGTTGATAGTAAAGGATATATTGAACTAACTGAAAAAGGAACGGAAAAGGCTACTGCTGTTTATGAAAAACATGAATGTCTTACAGAATTTTTAATGCATACTGCAAAGGTTTCTAAAGAAGTAGCTGAGGATGATGCTTGTAAGATTGAACATATTATAAGTGATGAAGTATTTGAAGGAATTAAAAAGTTTTTAAACAAGTAATTGAACGTAAGATGCAAGAAGGCTTCTTACGTTTTCTTGGTTTTTTAAGATTTTTATATTTTATAACAGGGAGAGGTTGTTATGAAAACAAATGAACTTGAAAAATTATTGGGGACTACAAAGGATACCTTACGTTATTATGAAAAGGAGGAATTAATTTCGCCATCACGTGATGATAATGGTTATCGTAATTATAGTTATGAAGATATTCGAATAATAAAAAATATTATTATGTTGCGCTCTTTTGATCTTTCAATTAAAGACATCAGACGTATATTTAACAATGAAATTTCTTTAAATACATGTTTGAATCAGAAAAAAGAATATTTATTAAAAGAGATAGGTAAAAAGCAGAGAATCATTGATTTAATTGAAAAAAACTTATCACGCAAGAAAGCTTTTTAGGTTATTTAAAAATTCCAGTAGACATTGAAAATAAAGTACACGTTCTTTTCTCAAATGAAGAAATAATGATTAGGGAGAACATAAGAAAGGATTGTCAAATATAATTATCAGGATATCAAAAGAGTGGTTTTTTCGATATGTTCCAGAACTTATATTCCGGCGTTAGCTGGCGATCATGGGTATTTGCTATTTGCAATGTGGTCACATATTGGATTATTATCACGGTATTTATATAGATTTGGATATATATGCTGAATATAGTTGTCATTTATTTGAGAGTATTTCTCTAGATAATATTCATGAAATCTTTGCTATTTTAAAAGATAAGGATATCATAATCGAAGATCCGCTCAATTTGAACGGTATTTTTACCCAATATCAAAATTTGTCTGAGCTTGAAAAATATTTTGATAATAATATGTCTAAATAGCAAAAAAATATGGCTTGGATAACCCTTGAGGTAGCGAAATTTCTCAACAGATTGATAAGCTTCATACTTATATAAATAATACTGAAAAAGGGAGAAGAGGAAATAAATTATTTAATTTTAAATTATATATGTCTTTTTGACTATCTTTTTATATCTTCTTAAATGTCCGTAAAGCCTTATTTTATCGGCTCTACGGGCATTTTGCTTTTGTTGTAAACCTCACATATCTAGGTCTATCTTCTTATATTTTCGCTATCAAGCGTGGTTAAAATCGTGGTAAATACTTCTATGCGATTAGACGCTGAACCTCTGATTTTGCAGTATCTATGGACGCATGAGCATACCAGTTCATTGTGATACTGATATTTGAATGTCCCATGATATACTGTAAATCTTTTGGGTTCATGTTCTTGCTTGCCAGCCTTGTGCAGAACGTATGGCGTAGTGTATGCGGTGTGATATGTGGCAAGGGATTGTCCTTATGGTGCTTGTTGTATTTCTCTACCATACGGACAAAAAGCATATTGTAATCAATCGCAACTTTGGGCTTGCCTTTATGATTTACAAATAGAAAGTTGCCCCGTCCGTCTATCACAAATGGTTCTGCCTTTGGGCGTTTCTTCATAACCCGTTGAAATGCTTGTATCGTTTCTCTGCTTAATGGCACTTGCCTTGCTCCGCTTTTTGTCTTAGGCGTTTCAATATAGTAGCCCTGTTCCTTGCTCTTTAATAACTGGTGGTCGATAATCACAACTTCATTCTTGAAATCAATATCGGCTACTGTC
>NZ_JAHPYJ010000045.1:0-10814 GCF_019041935.1 Erysipelatoclostridium sp. MSK.7.34 | reverse complement strand
ATTTTGCCCACACCACGCACCAACGCGGCCAAGGACATCTGCCATTTTGTCCATAATTCTTTTCCTCCCTTATTGACTACCTAATAATAGCAAAGGGTGAAATACTTGGAAACGCTTTCCCCACATTCTGTAAGAGTCTTACAATTTTTTTAAAATATTTAAAAATGATATGTAAATTTATTACATATCATGATCTGTCTTTTTTTCATATTTTTGTTCACAATTTATCTTTCTAATTAAGTTAGGATAATAGTCTTTTTGAAATAAGATTGAAAAGATTAGATCCATTAAATAATCACTACTTAACTTTGAAGAATAGGTTTCTATTTTCGAAACAATATTTTCTTTACTACACATTGTTAAGCAATAATTCGCCCGTTTTCTTAAATAACTATCATTTATTGAAGTAATTGCAATAATAGTTCCCTTATTATCCACAATCCGATCAACTATCGTTTTTATTTCATGACTCTCACCAGAATAAGATATCACGATTGCAACTGTATTTTTATTTACAAATAAAGAACGCTTATCTTGATCATTTGGTGAAGATTTAAAATTAACAAAGTGATCGATCGAAATCATCCGATGCTCGAATAATAGTCCCGAAAGATACGAAGCTCCAACAGCAAAAATATCAATAACTGATGTTTTTAATAACTTTTCAATTACTTGATTAAGTACATCATAGTCGAGTAATGCTTTAGTCGCCTCAATCGTATCTTTATATAACTCGCCTAACTGATTTGTGACTTCTTGAATACTATCATTCTCTTTAAAAGGTCGATTGTAATCAACATCAGTTTGATAACTAGTTAAAACTGATGAAGCAAAATTGATCTTAAAGCTATTGTAGTTTTTTTCACCCAGTTTCTTGCAAAAACGACTGATCGTCGCTGTTGAAGTAAAAGTCGCCTCAGCTAACTCAACTAAACGCATATTAGCCACTTCTTCTTTATGATCAATTATATAATTAGCAATCCCTTTTTCAATGTCACTAAATCCTTTTTTGTATTCCAGTTTTGATAATAAACTCATAAACTACCCCCGAATTACTTTATAAATATTGTCCCAAATTTTTTTCCATTATAACACTAATAAGGGCATGTTAGTCTTTTTTAACACTATTTTAACACTATTCTTTTTTGATTTTTCTAAAATAAAAAAGCCCTTTTGGACTTTTCATCATTTAGATTAAATAGTCACTAAATTAAAATATAAACTGTCAATAGATATCTTATGAGAGTAGCGACTATTTCTACAAGCCAACTAGCCTGTGGAAATATAATACTCCATTGTTTTATAAAAAAATATAAATTTATATAATTCAGGATAGTATTTTCAAAATTAGCAATTTTAAATATTAAATTATGAAAATTTTTTACATAATTTATTTTTTATTTTCAAAGTCAATTACTTTTAAAGCAGTAGTAACATTACTTTGATAATCCTTTACAAGTAAAGACACAAAAATGACATCTAGAACATACATTGTTGCAGTAAATGATGTAATCACTTCTAAACTAAGGATATCTTGTGACGAGTAAACATTGAGGTAAATATCACAATAGTTTTGTAATTCACCCTTTTTACCACCAATTGCAATAACATAGATTCCTGCCTTTTTTAAATATTTAGCAATCTTGATCATCTCACTATTATTGCCAGTAAAAGAAATAAGTATGGCTACACATTGACGACTATTTTTTTGTGATAAAATGAAATGTTCGTTGATTCCACTATGTGCATCGCACTCTTTTCCTAAAGTCATGATTTTAAAAGCAGCTTGACTGGCAATCGTATAACTAATTCCTGTTCCATAAATAGAAATACGTTTAGCTTGAGATAAACGATTAATCACCTGAATCATTTTATTTTGATCTAAATCCAGCCTTGTCTGTACTATTGATTTATCATAAATAGTTGGGATAACTTTAACAATATCTTGATATGTACTGTTTTCATCAACCGGTTCATCTTTTAAAAGACTACTAATTCGACTTAATTCATTATACTCAAATTCAACCTGGCGTTTAAATTCTTGATAACTATTAACCTCCAGCTTTTTACAAAGACGTATTACTGTAGCCTTACTCGTATAAGTTTCTTTTCCTAATTCTTCCACTGATAATTGATATAACTGTTCAGGATGTTTTAAAACATACTCTGCAATTAGCTTTTCGCTATTAGTAAAGCGTTTCCTCTCCCTTAGCTTCTCTAAGATCATCACTATCACCTCATCTTTTCCTATTATGACATAGATATCAAGATGAAACAAATTTGAACTAATCAATTATCTTTTTATTAATTAAAATAAAGGAGATTGAAAATCCTCCTCCATTTTACAAAACAGCTAAATATCATTTAAACTTTCACCGTTCGTTGCAATAACTTTTTGATACCACCAAAAACTCTTCTTGGGATAACGCGCCAACGTTCCACTAAAATCATCATGCACATCAACATAAATATAGCCATAACGTTTAGATACTTGACATTTTGTATTAGCAACAATATCGATTGGACCCCAACTTGTATAACCGAGTACTTCTACACCATCTTTGATTGCTTCTAAAACCTGCTTTAAATGCTCTTTTAAATAATCAATACGATAATCATCATTTACTGTATAACCATATTGTTCATCTACAACCAAAATATCCTTTGCCCCAAGACCATTTTCAACAATAAATAACGGAAGCTGATATCGATCATAAAATTGATTAAGAATATATCGCAACCCTTTAGGATCAATCTGCCAACCCCATTCAGATTCTTTTAAATAGGGATTTTTAACTCCGCTCATTACATTTCCCCGAGCTTGTTGATTAAGTTTCTCATCAGCTGTAGCACAATAACTCATATAATAACTAAAAGAAATAAAATCGACTGTATTTTTTAAAATTTCTTCATCTTCTTTCGTGATTTCTAAATGAATATGATTTTCTTCAAAAAAACGTAGCATGTATCCTGGATATTTTCCCCTAACATGGACGTCAGCAAAGAATAGTGACTCCCGATCACGTCGGACTGTTTCCTGAATATCTTCAGGCTGCGGGGTCAATGGATAGATTGGACTCCCTGCAATCATACAACCAATTTTAAAATTCGGATTGATTTTATGAGCTATTTTTGTTGCTTGAGCACTTGCAACAAACTGGTGATGAATTGCCTGATATAAAACTTCGGGATTAATTTGATCAGCTTTTCCTTTAATCCCACCACCATTAAAGGGGGCATGAAGAATAACATTTATTTCATTGAATGTTAGCCAGTACTTAACCTTATTACAATAACGTTCAAAACATACTTGAGCAAAGTTAAGATAAAAATCAATTACTTTACGATTCACCCATCCTCCATAATTAGTCGCTAGATATAAAGGCATCTCGTAATGTGATAATGTAACTAGGGGTTGTATTCCATATTTAGCTAATTCATCAAAAACATCATCGTAAAACTGTAAACCCTTTTCATTAGGAACCGTCTCATCACCATGCGGGAAAATACGGCTCCATGCTATCGATAAGCGTAATACTTTAAATCCCATCTGAGCGAACAATGCAATATCTTCTTTATAGCGATGATAAAAGTCAATTGCATTTTTCTTTAAATAATTATCTAATGGCGGAATTGCTTCATTACCAAATACCCCTTCAGGCAAAGCATCAGCCGTTGAATAACCTTTGCCATCTTCTAAGACTGCGCCTTCACACTGATTAGCCGCTATTGCACCACCCCATAAAAATCCTTTAGGAAAATTTTTTTCTACCATCTTCATGACTACACCTCTTGCAATTTATTTAGTGCAAAAGTCAATACCGCTTTTCCATCCATCTTGCCATAATCGCGCATATCTATTAAATATGCTGGTACTCCATTAGCATCATCCGCAATACTTTTTTCTAGATAACGCACCTGTGGTCCTAAAAGAATAACATCTGCATCTTGGCTGTGATTTTTTACTTCTGTTGCTCCGACTGCCCAGATTTTTGTTTCAATTCCTTTTTCCTGTGCTGCTTGTTCCATTTTTGTAACTAATAGACTAGTTGACATTCCACCAGCACAACATAATAAAATTCTTATCATTTTAATTTTCCTCCATCTCATCAATTCTTTCAATTTTAAAAATTACTGGTCTTGTCCCATCACTACAACAAGCAATCATCATCTTTTCATCATTAGTCCAGCCTTTCATAATTGAGCCACCTTGCAAAGCTGCATAAATATAGCGACTGACGGCATCCCAAGCCTCACTGCAAAACTTTCCATTCATCATATTCCAAAAATCATCTTTGCCATTACCACGCTCCAAAATAAATTCCTGTCCCTCTTTAAACAATGGACATTTACCAACTTGCGGATCCGCTAAATATTGATCCGCTAAATCTTGATAATACTCTCTTCTTAATACCGTAATTTTACACTTAGACATCTGTTTGCTCCTTTCAAATCCTTTTTTCTACACTTTTAATTTAACATCAGAAAATAAAAGAAACAACAAGCTCGTAAACTGTTGTTCCAGTGTTTCATTTATATATTATTTTTATAATTTATTTTGATACTTGTGGTCCACTAAAGGCATTTTTTAATCGTTCTAAAGCTTCTTTTAAGACCCAAGTAGGGCAAGCGATATTAATTCTTTCAAATCCTTCTCCTTCTTGACCGAAGACATATCCCTCATCTAAATATAGATCAGCAGCAATCATTTTCTTCTCTAATTCTAGATAGTCATAACCTAAATTTCTAAAGTCTAGCCAAGCTAAATATGTTCCTTCTAATGGATATACTGTAACTGATGGAAGATTTTTCTTGATAAAGTCTACCAGTATGTCATAGTTATGATGAATCAATGTCTTAAATTCAGCTAACCATGCATCTCCTTTAGTATAAGCTAATCGTGTTGCTTCAAAAGATAATGTGTTTAATGTAAAAAATCCTTTTTTCTCTTGTTGCGCAATAAATTTAGCTCTTAATTCTTTATTCTTAATAATAATATTAGATCCTTGCAAACCTGCAATATTAAAACTTTTACTTGGTGCTGTACATGTTACAGTAATATCTCCAATCACTTCACTTAAAACAGCAATTGGATAATGTGTATACCCCGGCATAGTTAAATCTTCATGAATCTCATCACTAAGAATTATAATTCCATTATTTAAGCAAATATCCGCAATTTTTTCTAGCTCTTCTTTTGTCCATACACGCCCTACAGGATTATGAGGATTACAAAGAATCAATAACTTTGTATTTGCTTGTTTTGCAAGTTCTTCAAATTTATCAAAATCAATTTGGTAACTATTTTCATGATTTATTAAAGGACATCTTTGTACTCGACGATTATTTAACTCAATTGCCCGATAGAAAGGATAATAAACTGGCGTAAAAATAATTACTCCGTCATTTTCTTCAGTAAATGCAGTTACCCCATCGCTTAACGCTGGTACTACACCATTAGATAAAACGATCCATTCTTTTTCAACTTGATAATTGTGTTTATCCTTCATCCAGTTAATTACTGCATCGTAATAAGCTGCTGTTCCATTTGTATAGCCAAATACAGGATTATTCTGCATAAATTCAAGCATCCCTTCAGCAATCTCTGGTGCTAATTTCAAATCTAAATCAGCGACTGAAAGTGGAGCTATATTTTTAGCAACTGCAGGATTATGATCTTTCATCCCGTTCCATTTAGCAGAACCATTTTGACTCCGATCAACTAATGTTTCAAAATCATATTTCATTTCTCTACCTCCATTATTAAGCACCTATATAGTTAAGTACCTTAATAATAGTATACTCTCACAATTTATAAAGTCAAATAAAAAGAATCATAACGATTCTTCATTGTCTTGTGCATATTCTTTATTTAAAGCTCTTTGAACCTTAATATAAATATCTATTTCTTCATTGCTAAAACTAATTAAATTCTTAAAATAACGTTTCATAATTTTCTTATCAAACTGACCATGTAAATCAAAAATCTGCCTCCCGCCAACCGTTAAGTATAAATTATACTCACGATTATTATGAGGATTCTTGGTTCTTGAAATTAATCCTTTTTGTTCTAGCTTCTTTAAAATTTGACTGCTGGCACTTAATGTTTTTTTTAATTCTTTAGCAATCATCGAAGCATTTATTCCAGGGTGATTTCCAATTATTGCAAGAGTGTGAGTTTCTACTGGATAAAGCATCACTTTGCCAAATTGTCGAGGTTTACTATCATATTCTTGTATTAAATCATAACTTTCGTCAATTACTTTAATCATATTATCAAATCGCTCTTGATCCACAAAAATCACCTCAGGTATCATTCTATCAAATAATAACCAATGTTGCAAACAATCATAAAAAGACTGGTTTTACCAGTCTTTAAAGGATTACATTAAATGTGATTCTTTGGTTGTGTATTCTTGAACTACTTTTTGAATCTTTTGTGGAGTTTCTGGTTCTAATGGATACCAGCCTTTAGAATACATAAGATCAAAGACCTCACGTTGAATCTGATATACCTCTTTTTGAATATCTATTAATTTATTTGCTAGTTGTTGATGAGAGCATTCAATGATAAAAGTCGTATAATCACTTAATAATGATTTTAAACATAATAGAACATCATTGATTCTATCATAATCATTAAACGTATTTTCATTTGGTAAAATTGGTTGTTTCGTTGGATTTGAATAATTTTGATTATCCATTTAAACACCCCAATAATTCACTATAATGATTTTTAATTGTGCTATTAACACGTCCTAAAGTCATCTTAATATCATTATCTTCAACACTTTCTTCGTAAGCCTTTAACTTCTTCGATAATACATATAAACTATTCAATTGATCATTAAAAGAGCCACTATCTTTAGTAGATATCATTTTTGGTGGTTGATTCATAAAATTCCTCCTTCAATAATATTTTGGTTCTTTTATAAAACAATTATGCATAATCATATACAAAAGATTAAAATAAAAATATTTTTTATTTTCTACTTATAAATTTTTCAAATCTGACTAATACTAGAGTATCTTTATTAAAAAATAAAAAACATTATTATCTTCAATAATGTTTCTTTACCAAATTAACAGCCCTAAATTTTTATCCTGCTACTTTTATTTTATTTTCAATATATGCCATTACTGCTTCTTTAGGGATATTTAATACCGCTGCAAATTCTTGATGCAGTAGATCTTCTGCTTCTTTTTTGTACCGCTCATCAGTTTGACTTAATCGCTTATTTTGTAACAATAAATTTTTTTGCTTTGCTTGAAGATTACAAATCAATTGAATCAAGCCATCACAAGTATATTGACTTATCGTTTCTTTGTAATAATCTGTTAATTGTCTTAAATTTTGATTTTCAATAATCTCTTTTTGTACTTTAGGATGTCTGGTCAATAATCGTTCTAACTCCTCTATCGAAATCAAATGACGCATATATACTTGCGTATCAATTGGCACATACGTCTTACCGTCCATAAAAATAGGATTTAAAGTATAATACTTTCGGGAATTGGGCTGCTTACCAATACTAATTACTCCAATATTTTCAATCCTACAAACACTTTGATTACCATATATAATCAAATCTCCTTTTTCATACACATAACCACCTAGCTTTCTATTAAGTATATGCTTAATATATCTATTATACCGCACTATTAGTTACTATATGCAAAAGTAATTAAAATATACTAAATTTTCTTTTTTATGCAGCTAAAGACTACATCTTTTTATATTTGATTTTACTATTTAAATCTTGTTAATAATTTCAACAGTTTTACATGTTTCGTATATCATTAGGGCTTGCTTTAGCAATGATGGTGACAGTATTTTTTAGCTAAAAACCTTTATTGTTGTAATATCGTTAATCCAACTAGAATTTGTTAAAACAGTAAGATAGATTGACCATCGTTTAATTGGTATTTCACTTTCCATTCAATATTTTATTCCTAATGAAGATACTATTTTAGTTGAAATATTATTAGGTACTTCGGTTTATTTTTACCAGAATATAAATATAAATAAATTATCAATATTGACAGTGCGCTAAATATATCGATCGATGGTTCTTTTAGATACTAAAACAGCAATAGAAAATCAACTTATTAGTTTAATCAGTGAAATATTTATTTCATGACCAAACTAATATTATCTACTAACTAAAAAATGCAGACCATTGTTTGCCTACATTTTTTGTGCATATTCTTTTACTATTTTAGAAATCAAATTTAACAAAGCTTCTTCGTCATTAACTTCATAATCAGGTTTAATATCCATTGCTTTAAGTCCCTTTTTATTTAACCAAATACATTTCCAATTAGCATTTTTGGCCCCAATCACATCATTTTCATAAGAATCACCGACATAGATACAATCTTTATCCGTAATTAAATTAAATATCTGTGGATCTGGTTTTGAATAACCAACAACCGATGAAATGTAGATATCCTCGAGAGCAACCCAGTTGCTCATCTTTAGTCTACGTAATTTTTCCATTTGATGACAAGCAGGTCCATTAGTAATTATCCCTATTCCTATATGATTATCTTTTAATAAATCTAATATATCTTTGATTGCATTACTAGTTGTAATGTCTTGTTGATATACATAATATTTTGTTTGAAATGCTAAAGCATGTGCTTCATCAATTTCAAGATAATATTCTTTTAAGGCTGCTTGGATACGATAGATATACATTTCATTTATTGTAACTTGACCAGACTGGCTTGCCTCAAATATTTTATCACTATATTTACGAAATTTGATATATAGGCAAAGTCTTTATTTTAGGAAATATTTCAATAAATGCCTTTTTAAATGGAATGAACTGATCATATAGCGTGTCATCAACATCAAAATAGAATTTCATCTTTTTACCGTTTATAATTTATTAATCATTTTTACAACATTATCTACTGTAAAACCATATCTTTTAAACAGTTCATCAGCAGGTGCTGAAGCTCCGAAGCTATCCATTGTTATATATTTGCCTTTTAAGCCAACAAACTCTCCCCAGGACATTCTTGAACCCGCTTCAATTGCGATTCTCTTTTCTATACCTGGCGGCAGGATACTTTCTCTATATTCCCGGCTCTGCTGTTTAAATATATCCATACTCGGCATACTTACTACCCTTATCGCTTTGCCTCTGATCCGTTTCTTTGCTTCTACTGCCAATGTCACTTCTGATCCTGAGGCTATGATGATTATTTCCGGTGTTCCTTCACACTCATCAATAACATATCCTCCTTTTAATGCTTCTCGGCTAGATCCTTTGATCTGTGGTAGATTTTGTCTTGATAAAACCAGTGCTGTTGGTGTTGTTTTTGATGTCATCGCCAGATACCATCCAGCATTAGTCTCCTGTGCATCGCACGGTCTAAACACATTGAAGTTCGGCATCGCTCTCAGCATCGTCAGCTGTTCTACCGGTTCATGAGTTGGCCCGTCTTCACCTACACCGATACTGTCATGCGTCAATACATATATCAATGGCAGATTCATCAAAGCTGACAATCTAGCCATCGGTTTGACATAGTCGCTGAATACAAAGAACGTTGATACAAAAGTCTTCAATCCACCATAAAGCATTATTCCGTTTCCAATCCCTGTCATCGCCTGCTCTCTTACTCCGTAGTGTAAATTCCTTCCCCTGTAATTCTCGGCACTAAAGTCTCCTACTTTATTTAAATATGTTTTTGTAGATGGTGCTAAGTCTGCTGAACCACCCATGAAATTTGGAAATAGTTCCTTTATCCGGTTCATCGCAGTTCCCGACAAATTTCTTGTTGATTCAGGTTTATTTTCAAATTTCCAGAATTCCACATCGTTTTCAAGTACTTTATTATAGTCCACCTCAAAATACTGCTTCCATAATTTTTTCATCTCTGGATATGTTACCAGATAATCATCAAACATATCCTTCCAAATCTTATAGATTACCTCGCTGCGTTCCTGCTGTTTTGCTGTATTGAGATAAACTTCCTCATCTATCGCAAATGTCCTATCCTCATCAAGTCCCAGTGTCCTTTTTAATTCCCTGACATTTTCTTCACCCAGTGGCTCTCCATGTGCACTGGCTTTTCCCTCTTTAGCCGGACATCCTTTTCCAATTCTGGTTTTCACTTCAATAAAGGCCGGCTTTTGAGATACCCTAGCTTGATTTATCGCACTTAATATTTCGTCAAGATCGTCTCCATCTTCAACCGTGAATGTATCAAAACCAAATGCCTTCATTCTTCCCTGAACATCTTCTCTAAAGGCAATATCCGTGCTTCCTTCAATCGAAATATTATTTGAATCGTATAAAACGATCAGTTTCTCCAGTTTTAAAGTGCCTGCAAGTGAAAATGCCTCTGACGAGATTCCTTCCATCAGACAGCCGTCACCGCCTAGTACATAAGTAAAGCTGTCAAATACTGGATATCCCGGTCTATTAAAAATCGCTGCCAAGTGTGCCTGGGCCATTGCCATTCCTGTTGCCATAGCCATCCCTGCTCCCAATGGTCCTGTCGTTGCCTCGACCCCTACAGTATGTCCGTATTCAGGATGCCCCGGAGTCAGTGAATCAAGCTGTCTAAACTGTCTTAGATCCTCTATCGTTAATCCATAGTTATACAAATGAAGCAGACTATAAAGCAGTGATGATCCATGTCCTCCCGACAAGATAAAGCGATCCCGGTTGACCCACTTCCGATGTGTTCCACTATGTTTCATGACCTTTCCCCATAAGATATAGGCCGCCGCCGCTGAACCCAAAGGCAGTCCCGGATGTCCTGAATTTGCCTTTTCAACAGTATCAGCGCATAAT
>NZ_JAHPYJ010000044.1:0-11024 GCF_019041935.1 Erysipelatoclostridium sp. MSK.7.34 | reverse complement strand
ATATTGTAGTTCTTAGAGTTCTATATTTTTATCCACTATTTTATTTGGCGCTTACTATGTTACTGATTTAAACAGATATATTGTACTTTTTAATCGAAATTGTAAAATAATTTGTGTAAAACACCCCTTCATCGGTAGAGTGGTGTCATCTACCAAAGAAGGGGTGTTTGTTATAGGTAAAAAGGATATTATAAAATATATTATTGGTGGTGTGAAACGTTTCTATATGGCAAAAGTAGAAACCATTATACAAAAGGTGTAGGCCTATACAGTCTTATTATTTCTAAAAACAACATACTGCTTTCTCATCGGAATATCAAAAGTAATACAGGAAGTTCCACTATGAGAACAGACGGTATTCCATATCGCTGTTTCTTCTAGCGGACGTGCAGTGAAAAAAATACGATAACCTTTAACAATAATATGTGCAACTATGCGAAAGATAGACGAATTTTAGTGTATAAAAAAATTAGATGGATGTATACAACCTGTATGAATTTTTAAAAGGAATATAGTGTAGGACTGATTACGTATTAACTGTCTAGAGCTATATTCCTTTTTCTAATTAAAGCATTAGATAATTATTAATAGATCAAATGTAGTTCGTTTGATTAATTTAATGATAACTATTTGCTAATAACTATTAGTCAATGTTTTTTAGTACAAAAAATATTTATGAATTAGGAGAAAAAAGTGATTAAGAAAAAAATATGTGACTATTTGTATCTAGTGGCAGGTATATTATTTTTTATCAGTGGATTTATTTACCACAATTCAACATTCTATATCTTAGGGGTATATTTTGTTACTATATGTATTGTGGAGAAAAATAATGACGATAAAAATAATTTAGATAGAGTATATTTAATAAGAAATATACTCTATAGGACAGTATCAGATAGGACAGTATCAGCGGAAAAGTAAAGATTATGAGAAGATTGAGACAACTTATATGATAGTCTAATTTGATAAAATCTATAAGTAAAAATATAGATCGAGTGTATAAGTTATGACAAATAAAACGCCAAGAGTGAAAGAAACTGGAGGTAGAGTTAAAAGTATATTAATCATCTGGAGATAGAGTATGTGTCAAAGAAGAAAGGATAGCGGTGAGAGCGGTGAAATTTGAATATAAACTTGAAGAAACATACAGGAGTAGCATAGGAGCGGTGTTCATGATAGATATGTCTCTCAGTAATATTTTATCAAAAATTGATAGAAAGAACGTATATGACTATATCGTTTACAGCGATGAGATGACATTTATGATAGATGGTATTATTGAGATGGAAAGTTATTGGTATGACATAGAGCTGATTTTTAAATTTTATGGAGAGTATTCATTTTTTAGAGGAAAAGTAATAAGTGGTAGTATTAAGGAAAATGGTTGTATAGCAGTAATCAAGAATACATCGGTGGTAAAAAAAGATCTCAAGGTACTAATGAAAATGGGTAGGAATGATATGAAAAAAGCATATATAGAGCTAAAGAATAAGATGTTAAATAGTTTTGAAGATATTTGGGAATTTCTGAATAAATTGAAAATATTCTACTTGAAAACGATCCGGTTTAATAGAAGTATACTGTTGTTTTGTTAATGAGAGAAAGGGCAAGGAGATTATACTCTGTCAAAATTTCGGACAAAGATATCCTAATTTTTTAATATTTCGTTGAATTCTTTTTCATAATTTAATGGTGATTGGTAATCACAATGTTCATGAATTCTTAGAGTGTTATAAAAACTATTAATATATTCAAATACTAATCTAGATACATGATTATAGTCACATATCTTTTGCCCATTTAAACATTTCCTTTTAATTAATGAACGTAATGAACGGAAGGATTTGGTAGAAGCATTATCCTAAGGTGTTACCTTGTGAGAATAGCTTATAATCATATTGATGCAAGAATAAAAAGTGTAGTTTGAGGGAAATGTAGAGCGGTTTATTAATATTGATAAATAGAGAAGTACATGGCAGGCCATAAAAATGTCTTAAAGATTGGTGATATTATATAATATGTGAAATGGGCTAGACGTATATCCTATAAATGATGACTGTGGTTTTCCCCCTATGTGTATATTTTAATAGTGAAAATATGTAGGTTGATACAGGATATACTCCACACGCCAATTATATTAGTTAAATATAAAACCTTAATTTGTCAGTTAAAAGTAAATAATTAATGTTTAAGTGTGTAGTTCAAAACAATTACATAAAATTCAAAAGATATAGGCAAAGTTACTTACTTCTCTTATACACATTCCTATTTTATATATTATGTTTGTGTATCTATTGCCAAATTGTAATCTTGCATGTTTTACATATTTTGCTGCTGTTATTATCATTGTTTTAATGTCTGTTGATAGTCGCTTTCTTGCCACCGTATGACTCTTATTTCTTTTTTATGTATCATTATAGGCTGAATTGTCCAATATTCGTAAAGTATTATATGCTCTCATAGTTAAATGAAGTATAAAATGTTTGTTGCGAATTTTCCGCTTTTATATGTAATATTTTCAACTTTTATATTCTTAATAAAATGCTTCTCTAAAATAAATGATGAAAATATTTTATCGTATTCACCAGATGAGTGCATTGTATAATAGAAAAATGTTTAGATTATTTCTCATATAATCCAAATATTTGTATTTTTCATCACGTATACAGGTATTATTAAATATTTTGCTAAAAGTGATAAAACATGCATAAAAGGCTATTGAACATACATTTTTATAATGATATGATTGTTGTAGAAGTGAATGCAGTGTTAGGTTTTTATAAAAGAATATGATAATTTTATTTAAACCAAATACATTATGTAAGGAGGGATGTAAGCGCTAACTTTAAATATTTGTATTTTAAAAGGGAAAACAAAAATCAAGAAAGGAGTTAAATTAGTATTTAAATAACGCATAAAACACTAGTGAATGATTAATGTTGAAATGTTAATGGGTATTACTTATAGTTTTGGGACTCGCTCTAATAGACATTCACAAACACAGTAGAGTTACTATTCTACTAAATTATAATGATTTACTAATATCGTATTATTGATAAAACAACTGATAATAATTATCATAAATTAAACCTTTAGATAAGGTATTTTAGTCATACTGTTTTTTGTTTATATGGAGGATCTGATTTACCTAATCTGCAACATTAATAAAAACTAGTATATGTATTAACTTATTAATTTAAAGTGAGTAGAAAATGAAAGGGAAAGTATCAATGAATAGGCTACTTAAAGTAGCTGCACCGGCACTTTTGGTAGCTGCTATTATTTGTCAATCAGTAGGTTTTCAAGGCGTTTTAGCTAAAGATAATGTTACAACAGCATCTAGCGATCATGTTTCAAACCTTACTGATCAACAATTACAGGCATTAACAAATCCCGTTCTTCAATCTTATAAAGCAGATAACAGCCATAAAGTTTGGAAAATGACTGCTGATAGTCGATTAGCTGTTCTAGCAAATCAAACTAATATCGAAAATGTAAGATTGCAAGAAGTGGTGAAATTAGTAAATTCAGAATTTGTTGAAAAAGGAATTATTTCATCTCCATTAGCAATGGTTTTTGCTCAAGAAAAAGATGTTAGTTATGGAGATATTTTAATCAATATTGATAAAACAAATCCAATTACAAATAACTCTAATAGCGAAGAAGCATATAAAATCACAATTGGAGAAGATGGAGTTCGTTTAACTGGTGCCAGTGAAAATGCTGTTATGCATGGATTAAGAACAATCCAAAATTTAGCTATTACTAATGATGGTTTAGTTTACGGTGAAATCATGGATTATCCGAATGTTGCAGAACGTAGAGTACATGTTGACTGCGCTAGAAAATACATTTCTAAAGATTGGTTTATTCGCCAAATTAGAGAAATGTCTTATATGAAAATGAATGCTCTTCAAATTCATTTTTCTGAAAATATGGGATTTAGAATTGAATGTGAAACTGATCCAGCTATCGTTTCTGATCAATATTTAACAAAAGTAGAAGTTAGAGAAATTTTAGCAGAGGCTAAAAAATACGGTATCAAAGTTATTCCATCATTTGATAGTCCAGGTCATGTTGACCAAATTTTAAAAGCTCATCCTGAATACGGGCAAGTTAATAATAGCGGAAATCATTATAGATCTGGTTTAGATGTTACTAATCCTGAAGCCATTGCATATATCCGTAGTTTATATGATGAATATATGGATTTATTTGAAGGATGTACTGATTTCCATATTGGTGGCGATGAGTATATGGAGTTTGACCGTCCGCCATTCACTACAGAATATAAGAGTGTATTAAACTCTTATGCAGTTGAAAAATATGGTCAAGGATATATTTGGAAAGATGTAATTGCCGGATATATTAATGATTTAGCTGAATATGTACATGATCGTGGATTTACACCAAGAATTTGGAATGATGGTGTTTATTACGGTGAAAGCTCTTATGAAGGTGCACAAAAAATAAAAATGCATGACTATATTGGAATTGATTTCTGGTCACAAATGTCATGGAATTCAAGTATTGCAAATTTACAAACATTCATTAATAAAGGTCATGATACAATTTATAACATCAATGCAAGTTTCTTCTATTATGTATTACGTAATGATAAACCTACTGATGGTAGAGAACAACACTCATTTGATAATTTGAATGCAGATCGTAAAATCTATAATGAATGGACACCTGGAAAATTCCAAGGTAACCCAGCTGTAGATGATAATTCTGATTTTATTAAAGGTGCTTCAATGGGAATTTGGTGTGACAATCCAAATTTATGTAGCGAAGATGTAATTACTGAAGATATTGCTGATGAATTACGTGCATTAGCTTCTAAATCATGGAATACAAGCAGTAACGCAATTATCAATTTTGATGGTTTCCAAGAAAATTATGCTAAATTAGGTAATGTTGCTGGATTTGAAAAAGGATCTACATTACCAGATGCTGGAGAATTCTTAACAGCTGGTGATTTAGGAAAAATTACTATTCGTTTCGTAGATGAAAATAATCAAGAATTAAAACATGAAGTAATTAAATACGGAACAGTTGGTGAAAAATTTGAATTTAGTGCTGATCCTATTTATGGATACCGTGTAATTGATAATACACCAATTACTGGTACTTACACTAAAGAAGGTGCTGTTTATATATTCACTTATGAATTATATACAGATAAGGCGGTTTTAAATAACGAAGTAACAAATGTATTAAAAGAAAAAGATTATATCAATGAAACATTTAGTGAATATAAAACAGCATTAATAGCTGCTAAAGCTATTAATGATAAAACTGATGCAACACAGGCAGAAGTAGATGAAGTATATGATGAACTTATCGAAGCTAAAGCAAAAGCAGTTAAAATAGAATATTATTCATTATATGTACAAAGTACATATCCACTAAAACAAGATGATTATGTTGGTGGATATGAAGCATATAAACAAGCTGTAGATGCTGGTAAAGCATTATTATCTAGCGATACTTTAAATGCTGAGACTGCTAAAGGAGCTTATGAAGCAATTAAAACTGCTAAATCAAACTTAGTAAAACCTGATGGAAACATTCCAACAATTACCGCTACAGATAACTATTACGAAAAGAATCAATGGTATCCAACTAAAGAATATAGTTATGAAAAAATGTTAGATAACGATTTGAATACTAAGTGCTGGTTTGGACAAGAACAAGCAGCGGATAAAGAATTTAAATTTACTTTTCCTACAGCTGTCAACATGACAAGTGTTCAGGTTATTCAGCCTTCTAATGTAGGTGATGATGCATTGAAAGCTGCTGATATCGAAGTTTCATTAGATGGTGAAACATGGACTAAAGTTGGATCAATTACTGAAAATGATTTAGATTACACAGCAACATTTGAAAAAATTGCAGTTAAATATGTAAGAGTCCGCTTAACTGAGGCTAAACCAGGCTACTGGTATCAAGTTTCTGAAGTGAAATTTGCTTATGAACAACCACAAGAAGATAACACTTTAAGAGATATGATTAATGAAGCAGAAGCATTAGATATAAATGGTAAAGCCCCTATCTTAGTATCTAATATGGTTGATGCTCTAATTGCTGGTCAAAAAGAATATGTTAAAGGTACTACTGATACTACAACTGTAGAAACGACTTTAAGAAATGCTATCGATGCATTAAAAGATGCAGCTGATATTACTAATTTATCAGGACTGATAGAAAAAGTACAAAAATTAAATAAAGCTGATTATACAGTAGATTCATGGAATAATTTAGAAGCTGCTTATAACAAAGCATTAGAAGTTTTGGAAAATACAACCGCAACTCAAGAACAGGTTGATAAGGCCTGCGATGATTTAGATAGGGCTATTAATGCATTAGTTAAAGCTCCTATAGTAGCAGATAAAACTGAATTATTAAAAGCTATTGAAGCAGCTAAAGACTTAGTTGAAAAAGATTATACTTCAGAATCATGGAAGACATTACAAGATGCATTGGATGCAGCAAATAAAGTAGTGGCTAATAAAGATGCTACTCAAGAAGAAATTGATGCTGCAGTTGATGCAATCAATGATGCAATTGATAAATTAGAAGCTAAACCTGTTGAACCAGAAAAGCCAATTGAACCTGAAAAACCAATGGATCCAGTAAAACCTGCTAAACCAAACCAACCTGCTAAACCAAACCAACCTGCTAAACCAGGTGTAGCAACTGGTGATAATGCAAACTTTATGGCTATTGGAACTCTTATCGCAGCAACTGCTGTTATCGCTTTGTTAAAAAAAGAAAACTAAATTAATTAATGATAATGGACCGTAAATTATCATAAAAAGTGCGGTCCTTCTATATATTTATTTATGTAAGCGCTTTGATGAGGTGGAATGATATGAAAAAAATTAAAAAGCTATTTAAAATTGGACTTTCTATAGCCATTGTGATGTCTGGATTTTTAGCAACTGCTAAAGTTGCTAATGCATCAACATCATTAATGACTTATCCAAATGTTCAACAATATACTAAAGAAGCGGGACAAGATTTTACTCTTGCTGAAAATAGTCGAATTTTTGTAGTAGCAAATGAAAAAACATTAAATAATACTATTTTATTAAAAGATTTAAAATTAACTAGTTCAAATTTTGAAGCCGCTGGAGTTTTATCCAAAGCCCCAATAATAGTATTCGGTAAAGAAGAAAATGCAGTAGTTAATGATATTGTTGTTAGAATGGAGGATGTGGCTGAATTAGAAGGAAAAGCTGAAAGCTACAAATTAGATATTACTGATAAAATCACAGTAACCGCTAAAGATGAAATTGGTATTTATTATGGTTTAATGTCAGTAATTCAAATGTTAAAGATTAATGATAAAATATTAGAGAAAGGAACTGTTATTGATTATCCAGATGTTGAATTACGTTCAATGCATTTAGACATTGCTCGTAAACCATTCTCTAAAGAATGGATAATTCGTCAAATCAAAGATTTATCTTGGCAAAAATATAATGCGGTTCAACTTCATTTTTCTGAAAATGAAGGATTTAGAATTCAAAGTGATACTCTGGATGCAATCGAAGGATTTAAATATAAATATGATGATGTATTAAGTAAACAAGATATTTTAGATATTATTCAAGTTGCTAATGATTATCATATTGAAATCGTGCCTTCTTTAGATTCTCCAGGTCACCTGGGAGCAGTTTTACAATATCTGCCAACTGATTACAGTTGTAGAGAACTATTCCCAACCGATGATCGACGAAATCAATGCTTTAATATCTTTACAAATCCTGAAGCTAGAGAATTCTTAGTAAATTTAATGACTGAATTTATTGAATTCTTTGGTGATGCGGGATGTAAACATTTTAATATTGGCGGTGATGAGTTCTTAGCTAAATTCTCTAGTTTTAGTAATGAACAATACGGACAAATTATGACATATTTTAATGATATTTCTAAGATAGTTAAAGATAACGGAATGACTCCAAGAGCATGGAATGATGGTTTATTATTTGGTGATTATGAGGGTTATACATTGGATAGTGACATTGAAGTTTGTTACTGGGCAGCTCCTGAAAACTGTGCATCGGTAGCGGATTTTGTTGCTAATGGTAACAAAGTAATCAACTATTCTGATGTTTATATGTACTATGTACTTTCTTGGTGGTGGCAAACTAATGCAGTACCAGAAGGTGATCGTATTTATAATGAATGGCATCCTGGTAAATTCTCTAACTTATCCGGAACAGCACAAACTTTTGAAGAACCTTATCCAGAATATGTAATGGGTGGTTCTTACGCAGTTTGGTGTGATGATCCAAATTATGAAAGCGAACAAAGCGTAGAAGATAAAATCTATCATCGCACACGTGCAACAGCTTATAAGATGTGGAACGCGAACGATAATCAACCAGACTATGATGTTTTTAAAGCTGCTGTTGATAAATTGGGAAGAACTCCAGGCTTCAATGAGGCTTTACCTGCTCCGGGTGAAGTGTTCCAGGGTGAAGATACAGCAACAGTTACTATCAAATATATTGATAATTTTGGTAAGACTATTGCTGCAGATGATGTATTCTATGGTCTAAATGATAGTGAGTATCATTTTGAAGCAAAAGAATTATTTGGATATAGTTTTATTGAATCAGATTTACCATTAGATGGTAAATATAACGGTAATATGACAATTACTTTAAAATATCAATTACATTGTGATAAAACTGATTTAAAAAAAGAAATATTTGAACCATTAGCAGTAAGTGAATATATTAATGAAACTGTAGCTGATTATAATAAAGCATTAACAATGGCAAAAGAAATATATTTTGACGAAACAAGTGGACAATTAGCTGTTAATAACGCATTAAGAGCATTACAAGATGCTAAAAATAAAGCTGTAAAATTGGAATATTATTCATTATATGTTGAAGTTACATATCCATTAAATGAAAGTGACTATTCAAGTGGATATCAAGCTTATAAAAATGCTGTAACTACAGGAAAAACATTACTTAATAGTGAAGGATTAACTGTTGAAAAAGCTAAAGAAGCTTATAATGCAATTCAAACAGCTAAGCAATCATTAGTTAAACCTAATGCTAAAGTTCCAACTATTTCAGCAACTGATACTTATTATCAATCTAATAACTACAATAATATGATTGATGGTAATATTAATACTAAATGTTGGTTTAATAGCAACCAAGAAATTGGTAAAGAAGTTAAATTCACATTTACTCGTCCAATAAATATTAGTTCTATCCAAATCATTCAACCAAGCAATGCTGGTGAAGATATAATTGATGGTGCTGATGTGCAAATCTCCACTGATGGAAAAAATTGGACAACAGTAGGAACGTTAGATAATTCAGCATTTGAAAAAACTATTACTTTTGATAAGACATTGACTAAATATGTTAGAATTGTTCTTACCGAAGGTAAGGGGAACTGGTATCAAATTGCAGAAGTTAAGTTTGAATTAGAAGAAATACCTGAAGATTCAACTTTAAAAGATATGATTTTAGAAGCTGAAACATTAAATATTACTGGTAAATCTAGTGGCTCAGTAAATGAAATGATTGATGCATTAATTGTTGCTCAAAAATCTTATGTTGAAGGAAAAGTTGATGTAACTGAAGAAACTAATAATTTACGTAATGCAATCAATGCATTAAGAGATACAGTTACCTCAAACAAAGAAAAACTAACAAATAAGATTAATGATGCAAAAGAAATAGAAAATAATAACTATTCTATTGAATCATGGTCAAGATTTGAAAAAGCTTTATTAGAAGCAATCATTGTTAATGAAGATAGTAATGCTACTCAAGAACAAGTTGATAAAGCACTTAAAACACTTGATGATGCTATCAAAGATCTTAAAGCTCCTAGTGATACAAGTGAATTAGAGACTGTTATTGATAAAGCAAATAAGCTGGATGCAAGCAAGTATACTGAAAAATCATGGAACGCATTGCAAAATGCAATTGATGCTGGTAATAAAGTTCTAGAAAACAAAGATGCTACTCAAGAAGAAATCAATGCAGCAGTTGATGCAATCAATAATGCAATTGATAAATTAGAAGTTAAACCTGTCGATCCTGATAAACCGGCAAAGCCAGAAAAACCAATGGATCCAGTAAAACCTACTAAGCCAGGTGTTGCAACTGGGGACAATACAAACTTTATGGCTATTGGAACTTTACTAGTAGCAGCTACTGGGATTGCTTTACTTAAAAAGAAGAAAAAAGAAAATTAATTAAACCTGAATCCGTGACGAATTGTTTATCACGGATTTGCTTAATTATAATCATTATAGCTATGATTTAATCTCAGTTACCCTGTTTTAGGACATAGTAAAATTTAGATGTTAAACTATTCTTAGATTTAATATTATATCTGAGAATAGTTTTATTTTACTGGTAGAATCAAGAGATGCTATTATTAATTTTAGTTAAAACTATTGAATTGAGGTAGAATTAATTCAGTATTGACAAATATGTAAAACAATTTGAATATGCGTATGCTTGAAGCAGTCCGAGGGTGTGTTTGATAAAGAAGAATTAACTCCTTCACGAATGCTGACTATTACGTTAGATATGATGGGGTTTCATCAGATATGGTAGAAAAAATGAGTGAAATGGATCCAGCCTCTATGATGAACCAGATGTATTATAGTGCAATGAGGTTACTTCCAATATTTATTCTGATTATTATTTTATCAAATTCTTTAATTGCAGACCAGGTAGATCAAGGGGCAATGGCTTTTGGAGGTGGACTAAGTATGTTTTTTCCTTGCTTCAACGATTGGTATGTTTGGCTCTGGAAATATGCTTAACACTGGTATGGGTGTTACAGAATTAAGTATATTTAATAAACTTACCTAGTGGGGGTGTATGATATGGGGTCATTAAAGCATATGGCAGAGATGATAAGTCTTGAAACTGGAATAAACATTAAATATGTTTGTATCCCAGCTACACTTATCGCATTAGACTGTTCTCGAAAAGTGGGCTGTCACGATTCTTTGAAGAGAT
>NZ_JAHPYJ010000043.1:0-11384 GCF_019041935.1 Erysipelatoclostridium sp. MSK.7.34 | reverse complement strand
AATACAAAAAAACAAAGGATTGTGTGTGAGGTAGGGACTTATAATCAAGAATTATATGGTATACCATACATTCCAATTTCAAAACTATTTGATATTTCATCAGATAAACTAGATATTTTGTTATCTTTAGAAACTGTAGAATCTGTCATGTCAGTAAATTATGATGCGATATATGCTTACTTGGAAGAACAGTTGGAAGGTTTTGACCTTCAGTTATTAAAGAAAATTTTGCCAAAGAAAAGAGAATAAATCAATAAGAAATGAAACAAGCCTTTATATAATGATTTGAAAGAAAATTTACAACTGTTTGAAAAAGAATTTTGTATAAAATTTGATGATGACGAGTTAGCTAATATAATCCAAATTAAAAAATGTTAAATCATTACTTTTTTATTAAAATTAGTGTATGAAGTTACAGTAATTGGCTAAAAGAACTCTTTAATTATAAAAATGAAATAAAAGATTTGAATAATGATGTTGGCTTATGCATCTTTTTAATCGTTTTTCATTTATACTAGTTTATTATTCTAAATTCTGAGCTAAACTAATAGTAGCAGATTATAATGATATTGGAGGTATAAGATATGAATGATCAAAAAAAAATTCAAGTATTACAAGATGTTATTCGAATTCCATCAGTAAACGGGAAAGAAGCAGAAGTAGCATCCTATCTTTCTAAACTATTTATAGATTACAGTATTGAAAGTGAAAGAGTGCCTTATTGTCCAGGACGAGATAACTTGGTTGTAACTATTTCTACAGGGCACGGCAAAGTCTTAGGGCTTTCTGGGCATATGGATGTTGTGTCTGCTGGAAATGAAAGCATGTGGAATTATCCACCTTTTGAGGCGCATATTGAAGGTAATCGTCTCTATGGACGCGGATCGACAGATATGAAGGCCGGATTAATGGCGATGGTCATTGCTATGATTGAATTAAAAGAAGAAGGATGTCCATTTAATGGGACAATCAAATTGTTGGCGACTGTTGGGGAAGAGGTTGGAGAACTAGGAGCTGAACAATTGACAAAAGAAGGTTATACAGATGATTTGGATGCACTTATTATTGGGGAACCTACTGGATATGTTTTAGGCTATGCTCATAAAGGATCTATTAACTATACGGTAGTGTCTAATGGTAAAGAAGCACATAGTTCAATGCCACAGGAGGGATATAATGCTATTAGATGTTTAAATGATTGCATTATGGTATTCAATCAAAAAATGGACAAGATATCAAACGATTATATCAATGAAGAATTGGGAAAAACAATACATAATGTCACAATTATTCACGGTGGAACCCAAATAAATAGTATTCCAAATAAGGCTATTGCACAAGGAAATATACGGACTATACCAGAATTTGATAATGGTAAAGTGATTGCTCTATTAAAGGAAACAGTTGCACAATTAAATCAAGATAATTTATTTCCATTGGAGTTAACTATTAATTACAACAAAATTCCCGTTGAAGCCAACAAAAACTCCACATTGATTCAAGCTATTCAAAAACAGTTTGATACACCATTGCCAGTTTTAGGAGGCCCTGCTACTACAGATGCTGCAGAGTTTATAAAGTCACAGAAACAATTTGATATAGTGGTTTTTGGACCTGGTGTTACTACAGTTCCTCACCAAATCAATGAATATGTGGAAATTAGTAATTATTTTGAACAAATTGACATCTATAAAAAGATAATTACTACCTACTTAAGTGATGAATAATTGATGAACTTTATAGAGAAAAATAGTAATTAGATTTTTTCGCTGATTAGGTATTGTACAGTGTATGAAGCACTGGTACTATGTCAAGATTTCGGACAATTTAAATACAAGAATTTAGTAAGTCTAATCTAATATTTTATATTTTTTCTCAAATTGGTCCGGCAACATATATTCACAATGCGAACGTATTCTCATTGTGTTTAAAAATTTTTCCAACTATTCAAATATTAGTTTTCATAACCCTGGATTTTAAATCTGTTTATCCACTCACGTTTTATTGATGCATGAAATGTTTCTATACATGCATTATTTCGCAGGTAGCTTTTTTGAATAGCTTTTTATCATATTTTCTGTCAATTCTTTATATATGAGAGATAGAGTTGGATAAAATACACTAAATTGGACAGTTTTTAAGAAAATTATTATATGAAAAAAACAAGAAATGAGGTAATCTGAAATGGTAATCGACAGGATTGTGAGAAAATTAAGCAAGAACTTACATAATTTATAAGTATCACACTAGAGATGGAATTTAGTAAAGAAAAAACTCTGATTACACATAGTAATACTTTTGCTCGTTTTCTCGGATATAATGTCAGAGTACGCTGTGACCAGCAGATTAAACCAAAAGAAAAATTCAAAACCTATTCTATGAACAACAAGGTAGAATTGAGTATTTCATTCAAAGATAAGATAGAGAAATTTCTCAACAAATGGAATTATAAAGCAGAGATCAGACAATGGGAAATTAGAGCCTATACACCGATCACAATTGCTTAACAGAACAGATTTGGAAATAGTGACTATCTATAATGCAGAATTAAGAGATATCTGTAATTACTATGAATTGGCAAGCAATTTTAACAAGCTAATCTATCTCAATTGTCTTGTGGAATATAGCTGTTTGAAAACACTAGCATGAAAGCACCATTCCAAAATTTTTAAAATTAGTACTATGTATAAAGACTGTGCAGGTAAACTTCTAAAAGTATTTTGGAAACAAACGCCCTACGCCAGAAGAATACATTTACAAGATCACTAAAAAGGCAAAAATAAAATTATAAAGAAGTGTATTGACAATATTTCTTAAAAATGACACTTGCATTATTGTAATTGTTATGCTCTGTATAGAATGACGATTTAGGTGTTGCGTGATTTCTAGTAATCGTTGCTTGATTTTAATAAGCAAATTTCCTAAAATAATAGCATAAATAAAGGAGGTTTTGCTATGGAAATCAAACTAAAAAATAAGGGATATATCTTTTTTGTGCTTTCCTTTGCTCTGTTTGGCTTAGCTGGAATGTTTTTTGTTCCTGTTGTAATATTAATTATAAAAATATCAAAACGTTATCCAAAAGTTTTTACATGGATTACTATTGTTGCCTTTTCTTTGATGTGTATATATCTGTTGATAGTTGAGCAGGAATGGAATTTGAGTTTTTTGTTAATGTGTATAGCTGTCGCCATTGGAAATGTTTTAGATACTAAAAACAGATAATGGCGGAACATGGAAATTTCAAAAATAATAAAAGAGGCAAGAATAAAAAAGGAATGACTCAACAACAATTAGCAGACTCTGTGTATGTTACCAGACAGACTATTTCAAAATGGGAGTTAGAGAAAAGTATATCTGATGAAGCATCGCTAGATTTATTATATCAATGTTTGGAAATTAACAATGAGGAGAAAACGGTATTACAGAAACTCGTTCATAATAAGTAAACTATATTTTTGATTGTTGTTAAAGCAGAAATTAAATTTCTTAAAAGAATAAGAGGTGGTTCTATGGATAAGCAGTCATGGGTATTATGTCCATTTTGTAGTAATAAGATACGGACAAGAATACGAGAAGATAGGAACTGGTAAATTTCCCCTTGTTCTGTCCGAAGTGAAAAAAGGAAACTTTAATCAATATAAAGCAGGGAAAAGTAATTATTATCAAAGCGCTAATTGCTAAGACGCAGAGCCGATAATTTGTAGGCTATTGTAACTTATAGATTGTTGGCTTTTATTTGTTTTCTGCAAAGCAGATCAACAAATAAGCCCTTAAGAAATGCAACTAAAAAGTATTTTGTTCATCCCTCTTTTCCGTTCTGCCCTCGTGTAGTTGCACATATTGTTGTTAAAGGTTATTGTCTTTTTCCACTGCACGTCTGCTAGAGGAAAAAGTGATATTCCCTTAATTGTGAAAGTATAATAATTGTTTTTGAATTGTCTGCTGCATAAAAGAGGAGTTAACTATATAAAATTCAAGTAGTTTTTATGAAAAAGTTTGAAAATGTAAAACAATTAGATTTTATAGTTAGTTGAAACTAGATTTTTGAAAATGTGAATATTGGATTAAATACAGGCATGCTGAAAAGAACTTTTAAAATTGAATTTTTAAAAAGTTGCCCTATCTCAATAAGGCAGGGTCAAATGATTGACCTGTTTCTAGCAGATGATAAATGATGCTAAGTAGCTTTCTTATGCAGTAACCTTGAGTACTGCGGTGTCCTTTTCTTCGGAAAATCTTTAATTGGTAGTATTGAGTGAATACAGGGATTATTATTGATGACAGGCAGTATGATTTGATACAACGTTTTTCTAAGATATTTAAAACCCTTCTTGGTTATGGCTGTGTACTGTGCATTAAACTGACTCGATTCATAGTGATATAGGGTTATACCTGCAGATTTAATAATTTGAGAAGGCTTAAAATAACCGGTTTTGAACTTTTTCTTTTATTTATCAATGTATATTATTTAAATACCGGAGATATTAAATAATTAAATAATATAAGTTAGAATTCATCTAATTCGGATTGCATGTAAATTATTGAGTTATAAAAATAGAAAAGAATTTTGTAAAGATCTAAGAGCAGTCTACAAGTGATAAATAATTAGAAGCGCTAGACAAGGGCAAAAGTAGGCAAAGAAAAATCTTCCTGTTACTACACAAGAAAAGCAGCAAATAAAGAAGATAGGGTATTACGATAAAATCAAGTATAAATCATAAACGTGTCAAAAACGAAATTTCATAACATCAGAATGTAATCAAAAATTGCCAACTGATATATCAGAATTTTATATAGCAGCAGGTAAACTATATCTATCATCTATTTTAGATCTGCATAATAGAAAGATATTGTCTGATATCTCAGCTTCGCCAAGCTTTGTCCAAATTACAAATATGCTGGATGAGGCATTTTCAAAGTATGGTAATCTTGAAGTGATGATTATACATTCAAATCAAAGATGGCAGTATCAGATGTAGAACTACAAAAAGAAGTTAAATGATAAAAGAATAAAGCAGTCGACGTCAAGAAAAGGCAACTGTTTAGATAGCTCGCCAATAACATATTTTTGAAACATTAGGTGATTTAAAGATCGCGATGGAAGAATATGTCGAATATTATAATACAAAGAGAATCACAACAAAATTAAAAGGATTGATTCCTGTACAATACAGGAATCAATCCTTATTAACTATCTAAAAACAAGTTAAGTTAGTGTCCAACAATTAGAGTTCGCTTCAATCACGCCGTGCACCGCTTTTTAGTAATTAGCTGCGGTTGCTACAAAGGAATGATTATGATAGCTGAAGAAAATATAAAATTAAAAATGGATATTTCATCAGTGATTCATAAAAAGTGTGTAATATATTTTATGAAGCGGTTATGGATAACTGTTGTGTAATAAATAAAGGAGGAAAAATTATGATGGGAATTTGAAAAAAACTTGTGTTCTGAATATGGATTGTTGTTTGTACTCAGGCGTAAAAGAATTTTGTTCAATAGAAGTTAGTTTAAGATTTACTACGCGAGATTCCGTTTTCAAAGAAAAAAGTATTTGAAGAGGTTAAGATGTGTAATATTACTATTTTTATTCCTTGTTAACATGTTAGAATAGAGGGGTTCGTGCTCCTGCGAACTTATTTATCTAGTTGAGATTTTAGGGAAAGAAATACCTCTTATGTCACTAAAATAGAAGTATGAGAGAGATGTAGGTATTTTGCACCATTGAAAGGTAATGATTTTGATATTTCCGTTATTTATTGCTTTCGATAGGAATATACAGAATTTTTTAAGTGTGATTTTCTTCTGAGAGGATCTTTATTCATTTTATAGTATTATAAAGGAAGTATGTTAATTGCGCTAATGTGGGAATACTTATTTTGTGGAGTGAAAAATAGAGGGGGCGTAAAAAGATGAAAAAAAATGCTATAGCATATATTACAAGAAAGAGAAATAGAACTTTAATAATTTTTATCATATTAACTATAGTTCTTTCTTGCTTGTATTCTTGTTTAACAATAATGAAATCAAGCAATGAAATAGAAAAGGCTTTATATGAAAGTTCTAATTCTTCAATATCAATAACAAAAAAAGATGGTAAATATTTTAATGTTAATCAATTTAAAGATATTGAAAAATTAAAAGAAATTGAAGAAAAAATAATTCAATATGATGGATTAGCAAAACTAAAAGATGCTAAAGTAGTTAGCGGAGAACAAAGAATAAATAGAGAAGATTTATCTGACGAGTTTAAGAATGTTGTTTCACTCGAAGCTACAAATAATACTAAAAGAAATATTTTATTTAGTAGTGGAGTATTTACAATTAAAGAAGGTAAAAATATAGAAGAAAATGATAAGAATTCAATTATTGTTCATGAAGAATTTGCTAAACAAAACAATCTAAAATTAGGTGATGAAGTTGATCTTGAATTACTAGATATTGAAAAAAGTGGAAAAATAAAAAGTCATAAATTTAAAATTATAGGGATCTTTTCTGGTAAAAAACAGGAAACATATACAGGATTATCTTCTGATTTTAGTGAAAATATGGTGTTTGTAGATTATTCAACAAGCCAAGAGATATTAAATAAATCAGAAAATAATAAAATCGCAAATAAAATTTTAATGTATTCTGGTAGTGCAGAATCTACAGACTTAGCCTTAAACAAATTGAAAGAGCTTAAAATTGATGAGTCAAAGTATTTTGTTGAAAAAGATTCTAATGCGTTTGAAGAGTCTTTAGAGTCAGTGAGTGGAATAAAACATATAATAAAAATAATGACTTATTCTATTATGTTAGGTGGGATGGTTGTTCTTTCATTAATCTTGATTCTATGGTTAAGAGAAAGAATTTATGAAATAGGTATATTTTTATCTATTGGAACATCTAAGATACAAATTATAATGCAATTTATATTCGAGTTAATATTCATATCGATACCAAGTATAATATCTTCCTTATTTTTAGGAAATGTATTACTAAAAGTAATTGTAGATGGATTCATTAACTCAGAGGACTCAATAATTTCCGGTGGAAGTTTAATAAATAATAGTAGTTTTATGTTAAATATAACAACACTTGGACAAAGTTATTTAATATTAATAAGTATTATTGTTTTATCAGTTGTATTTGCTTCTTCATTAATATTAATCAAGAAGCCTAAAGAAATATTATCAAAAATAAGTTAGGAGAAAATAATGGATATATTAGAAATAAAGAATGTAGCATATAGTTATGCAAATTCTAAAGAAAAAGTTTTGTCAGGAGTAAATCAAAAATTTGAACTTGGGAAGTTTTATGCGATAGTAGGAAAGTCAGGAACAGGAAAATCTACACTTCTCTCCTTACTTGCTGGACTTGATAAACCTCAAACAGGAAAAATATTGTTTAAGAATGAAGATATACAAAAGAAAGGATATGGTAATCATAGAAAAAATAATATATCTTTAGTATTTCAAAACTATAATTTAATAGATTATTTATCACCAATTGAAAATATTAGATTAGTAAATAAATCAGCAGATGAAAGTATCTTGTTTGAACTAGGTTTAGATAAAAAACAAATAAAAAGAAATGTTATGAAATTATCTGGTGGACAGCAACAAAGAGTAGCTATTGCTAGAGCATTGGTATCAGATGCTCCAATAATACTAGCTGATGAGCCTACTGGTAATCTAGACAGTGTTACTGCTGGAGAAATAATTAATATATTAAAGACATTAGCTAAAGATAGAAATAAATGTGTAATAGTTGTAACACATAGTAAGGAAGTAGCAGATTCTGCGGATATCATTTTAGAACTAAGTGGTAAAAAGTTGAAAAAAGTAAATAAAATGAATTTGGAGGTTGAATAATGATAAAAAATGCATTTGCTTATGTAACTAGAAAAAGCTTAAAATCATTAATTATTATATTAGTTATTTTATCTATGTCAACTTTAAGTCTCATTAGTTTATCTATTAAAGATGCTACGGACAGAGCTTCAAAAGAAACATTTGCTAATATAACAAATAGTTTTTCTATGGAGATAAATAGACAAGTAAATCCAGGAACACCTAGAGGTGGGGGAAATGTAAAAGGTGAAGATATTAAAAAGATATCTCAAACAGATAGTATAGACTCCTATGTAAAAAGAATAAACAGTGTTGCAGATTTAGTTGATTATGATATTATTGAAACTCAAGAGACTCTTGCGAATCAATCACCTGAAAGAGCGAAGAATTTTAAAAGAACAGTTATGATAACTGGGGTTAACGATTCATCAAAAGAAACAAAATTTGTATCAGAAGCATATAAATTAGTAGAAGGAAAGCATTTAGAAAATGAAGATAAAAATAAAATCTTAATGCATAAAGATTTAGCTGAAAAAAATAATCTTAAAGTTGGAGATAAGATAAAAATAAAATCTAATTTATTTGATGCTGATAATGAGAAAGGTGCAGATGAAACAGTAGAAGTAGAAATTAAAGGTCTATTCGATGGGCATAATAGCGGTGGAGTAAGTGCAGCACAAGAACTATACGAAAATACATTAATCACTGATGTTCATACAGCTGCTAAAGTTTATGGTAATACAGAAGATACAGCTGTATACCAAGATGCAACATTCTTTGTAAAAGGTGATAAGAATCTTGATAGTGTAATAAAAGATCTTGGGAAATTAGATATAAATTGGAGAGAATATAATTTGATTAAAAGTTCATCAAATTACCCTGCATTACAACAATCTATATCAGGTATCTACTCAATTTCAAATAAATTATTTGTTGGCTCATTAATATTTGCAGGAGTTGTAGTTTCATTATTATTATTCTTATGGATGAATGCTAGAAAGAAAGAAATAGCAGTATTACTATCATTAGGTATATCAAAATTAGAAATTTTTGGTCAATTCCTAATTGAGATGGTATTTATATCAATCCCCGCATTCGTTGGTTCTTATTTTTTAGCTCAATATACAGCTGATAAGCTTGGGAATAATATATTGAATAAGGTTACTGGTGATATAGCTAAACAAATAGCTAGACAATCTGCATCTAGCCAATTAGGTGGTGGGGCAGAAGCTGAAGGATTTAACAAGACATTATCAAGTTTAGATATAAATGTATTACCTAAATTCATAATTTATGTAGTTATATTTATGAGTTTAGTGCTTCTTGTATCATTGATTATTTCTTCATTCAATATATTAAGAAGGGATCCAAAAGAATTATTAATTGACAATAATTAAAATTTTCGGTGCTTTCTAGCACCGAAAGTTTTTTGACTTTTAAATATCAAATAATATGCTGTATAATATAAGTGTATAGGCTTAAGTGGAGGTATATATGAAAATATTAACTGTTGAAGATGATAATATGATAAGAGAGGGAATAAGTGAATATCTTTCAGAATTTGGATATACTGTTATTCAAGCTAAAGATGGAAGAGAAGCCTTGTCAAAATTTAATAGCAATATAAATTTGGTTATCTTAGACATTCAGATACCTTTTATAAATGGTTTAGAAGTGTTGAAAGAAATTAGAAAGAAAAGCAATTTACCAATTCTAATCTTGACTGCATTTAGTGATGAAGAATATAAAATTGACGCATTTACTAATTTAGTAGACGGGTATGTAGAAAAGCCATTTTCATTGCCAGTATTAAAGGCTAGAATAGACTCTTTAATTAAGAAGAATTATGGACATTTAGAGAAGTTTGAATATAAGGAGCTATCAGTTAATTTTAATAGCTATACAGCTAAAATAAATGGTGAAGAAATAGATGTAAATGCAAAAGAACTAGAAGTATTAAAATGTTTATTGGATAATAATGGACAAGTGTTAACAAGAATGCAAATTATTGATTATGTATGGAAAGATAGCGAAGAAATTCCTTATGATCGAGTAATAGATGTATATATAAAAGAACTTAGAAAAAAATTACAATTAGACTGTATAACTACTATAAGAAATGTAGGATATAAATTGGAGAGAAAATGAAAAAATTAAAGATATTTCCCAAAATGTTCATACAAATATTTTCTGTTCTTGGAATAATAATTATATTAGTTCATTCATTAGTTTTTTTTATTTTTCCTAAAACATATTTGGAAACCAGAAAAGAAGAGATTCATAATAAGGCAAATGAAATTTCCAGTAATATGAATGGAAAAGAAATAAAATATATAGAACAAACGCTGGATCTTTATTCTAAGAGTAGTGAAATAAAGGCATTTATAAAAGAAAAAAATAATAATAATGAATTACAAATCAAAGATAATATAAATTTTAATTTAGAAAGCAATAGTAATTCTTTGATAATTGAAGAAAGAGAAATAAAGCTTAATGATGGTAAAAAAACACATCTACAATTTGTTTCTACAGCTGATATGCAAAAAGATGCGAAAGATTTAAGCCTTAAATTTTTACCATATTCTTTATTAATATCAATTTTATTTTCTGCTATTATTTCTTTAATTTATGCAAAATTAATAAAAAATAATATACAAGAAATAAAAATTGTTACTGATAAAATGATGAAACTTGATAAAAAAATGCGTTTAAAAGTTAGCTCTAATGATGAAGTTGGAGAATTAAAACAACAAATTAATGATTTGTATTCTACTTTATTAAGAACAATTGACGATTTGGAATTTAAAAATAAAGAAATTTTAAAATTAGAAAAGTTAAAATATGACTTTTTTAAAGGTGCATCCCATGAACTTAAAACTCCTCTTGCTAGTCTTAAAATAATACTGGAAAACATGAAATATAATATTGGAAAATATAAAGAAAGAGATATTTATATTAACGAATGCATTGAAATCGTTGATAGTTTAACAAAAAATATTTCTCAAATATTATCAGTTCATTCTATAGAAAATTTGAATAATGATGAAGAATACTTGAAAATAAATGATACATTAGAAGATGTATTAAAAAAGTATGAAATATTAGCAAATCAAAAGAAAATAACTGTTAATAATTATATATTAGACGAGAATGTCTATATAGGAAAAACAGCTTTAAAAATTATTCTATCTAATTTGATTAGCAATGCAATAAAATATACTGACGTAAATGGAATTATTAATATTGGATTAGATAAAGGCTGGTTGTATATTGAAAATTCATATAGAGATAATAAAGTTTCTGATATAACTAAATTATTTGAAGTCAAATTTGATTTGAATAAGGAAAGTAGTAATGGTTTAGGATTATATATTGTAAGCAATCTTTTGAATAATTATAATATAAAATATAAAGCTCTACAAAATAAAGATTTTTTTGTGTTTAAAATAAAAATATCTTAATAAAAATTGTGAAGTCAATCCATATGTTACGTAAGTGCCAAATAAAATAGTGTATTTAAAAAAGTCGATTGAATTGATACAATGA
>NZ_JAHPYJ010000042.1:0-12673 GCF_019041935.1 Erysipelatoclostridium sp. MSK.7.34 | reverse complement strand
TAGCATCTTTAATTTCCTCTAAATTCACAGTATCAATAATAAATTCCATTTTTATCTTCTCCTTATTCTATGATTAAATTTTTTAAACCTGTTTGATAAACTAACTGATGAAAATGTTCCATCTGTTCTTTATCAAACATCTTCAATTGTTTATCAACTTCATATTCCAGATCAACTAATTCATATTTTGCAAAAGCTAATGGATTGTAGTTCAACAATTCGTATTTAACTTCTGGATAAATATTAACAAGAAAATTTGCAATACTTTTTATATTATGATCAGTCGCCGTCATTGTCGGTATCAATGGTGTTCTGATTATAACTTTGTTTCTATATTCACTTTCTAAAATATATTCAATATGCTGTTTTATCATTTTTGATGAAACGTTAGTTAATTCCATGTGTCTCTTTTCATCAAAAACTTTTAAATCAATATATATTAAATCAAGATATGGGAGTATTTTTTTGATTAATTCTAATGATCCATACATAGTTGTTTCAATCGCAGTATGAATTTTCTCTTCTTGACAAGCTTTTAAAATCTCATACAAGAATTCTCCTTGCATAAGCGGTTCCCCTCCAGAGAATGTCACACCACCATCATCTCTAAAAAACACCCTATCTTCCTTGATTTTTTCCATTAATTGTTTTATATCATACGCTTCACTATCATAACGAATAGCATTACCTGGACAAGCTTTTACCAAATTATCAAAAGTTCCTTCATATTGCAAATTGAAATACGGACGATTATTTTCATATTTAATTTGATTTTTTTTAGAAAACTCCACACATCTTTGACAATGAATACAACTATTTTCAAAATATATTGGTCTTCTTTGAGATGATAATCCTTCTGGATTTTGACACCATTTGCACCTTAATGGACAGCCTTTAAAAAAAACTGTTGTTCTTAATCCATATCCGTCATGAACAGCAAATCTTTTGACATCAAATACTAAAGCTTTAGATGTCTTCATAAGCCGTCCTTTCAATAATCTCATCTTGCAGCTTACCAGCCAGTTCTACAAAATAAGCTGTATATCCTGCAACCCGAATCGTTAATGACCTATGTTGTTCTGGATGAAGCTTCGCATCCAACAAATCTTCACGTCGTACTACATTGAATTGAATATGTGGAATTTTTAAATCTACAAATGCTCTTAAAAAGTTTTCAAATTTCATCATTCCTGTTTCAGTTTTAAAAAACTCTGGTAAAAATTTCATATTTAACAAGCCCCCATTTGTTGTATACGAATCCTTCATACGTGATACCGATTTTAAAACTGCAGTTGGTCCTGCCATATCTCTTCCATAAACTGGTGACATTCCACCATCAGCTAATGGTGTCAAAGCATTTCTACCATCAGGTGATGCACCTACATTTTCACCCATTGGAACATGAGCACTTACTGTATACATTCCGGTATGATATAGACCACCGCGATAATTTGTATAATCTTTCATTCTTTCCCTAAAATAACCAGCCCATTTAGCACCTAATTCATCGACCCATTTTACATCATTGCCATACTTCGGTACTTTATTTAAAAGCATCGTTTGGATGATTTCATATCCTTTAAAATCTGCTTGTAATGCTTCTAATAATTCATGTCTGGTAATCATCTTTTTGTCATATACGAGTTCCTTGATTGCTGCAAGTGAATCAGCTAAATTTGCAATTTGTATCATCTGGATCCCTGAAAGATTGTATTTTGCCCCACCACGTGTTACATCTACTCCCTTTTCTAAACAAGAATCAATGACCGTTGATAAAAAAGCTGTCGGCAAGCAATCTTGATGAGCTTTTTCTACAACAATCTCAGCTTTCATCATTTTTTCTATAAAATAATCAATTTGTTTTTGAAAAGCATTTTCCAAATCCTCAAAACTCTCATAGGTTTCAATACTTCCAAGATCCAAACCTATTGGTTCATTAGTTAAAAGACATTTTCCATGATTCATAGTTAATTCCAGCGCTTTATTTAAATTGAACATTGCAGCATCAGACCAGCCCAAATTGTTTCCATGTGTCGTTAATTCAACACATCCAACAATTGCATAATTTCTTGCATCTTTTTCTTCAATACCTAAATCTTTAATCATACTATTTACAATTGCCTCATCATTAAAGAACTGTGGCATCCCACTACCTTTAGCAACTACTTTGATTGCTTCCTGTATTAGTTCATGTGAAGAATTTTTATTTAATCTTACTGATAAATTAGGTTGTGGTAATCCTAGATGGTATTGTGCTTTTAATAACAGTAGTGATAACTCATTATGAATATCGCATCCATTTTCATCAATTCCACCAATCGCTATATTAAATCCGATTGGAAAACCAGCAAAATATTTTGCACTGTGCTGATTCCTCAAATACACAATTTGATTAAACTTTAACCACAAACACTCTAATATTTCTAATGCCTCTTGCTTTGATATAATTCCTTTTTCAATATCTTTTTGATAATAAGGATAAAGATATTGATCCATTCTTCCAGGAGAAAATGATGATGCATTAGACTCCATGTGTAGAACAACAAATAAAAACCAAAGTGATTGTACAGCCTCATGAAATGACTGAGCAGGTCGACTAGCAAGATTTGCACAAATGTCTGCAACCCTTTGTAAAGATTTCTTATTATCATCTTCCAGACTTTCCAACATTGTCAAAATATAATCATGATAACGCATCATAAAATGGCAGACACCTTCTAAAACAATAATTGTACATTCATAAAATTCCTTTTGATTTTCATCACAATTTTTTAACTTTTCATAAGCTTTTGTCATCAATCCTTTTGGTCCAAGCTCTAGCCAAGTCTTCGTATCTGGACAAATGTGTCCTTGAGCATGATCTTTTTGATTAATTTTAACAACTTTAGCAATTGCATTAATTTCCTCACCATAATTCTCTTTTATGACATCTTCCAATGAATGGTCTTGCCAATATGAATAAATTATCTCCTTAAATTCTTTTACATCTTCCTTTTTTATTCGGAATTTATCTTGTGGTCTTGTTGGTAAAGTCTCAAACTCTTTGTTAACCCAAGAACATCCACTTTCTGGAAATACTACTCCGTACCTAACACCTTTAGTGCGATTCCCAACAATCAACTCTTCTTTTTCTACGCCAATTTCTAATTCTTCTAATGCTGCTTTCAAAGATAACGCTCTTTTTTTAGGAATTGATAAGCTTTCATTTTCTTGATAAATCCTCGTTATAATTCGTGCCTGTTCAATTGAAACATAACGTGGTTCATTTAACATTTTTTCCTTTAATAAAATAATTCTTGGAGTTTGTTCTAAATTATCCATAGCTAATTCTCCTCATCTCATTTTTTATCGTTTTTTATTGTTTGTAATTGAATTATAATACATATACAATATTTTTCAATATATTTTCAATAAAAAATAATAAAAAAGTGGCTTTAAACCACTTTATCATAAAATATCTAATCCATATTTATTAATAAGTTCCCGTTGTTGAAGCGTTACCGCCTTTTCACAAATAATTCCCGTAAAATCATCTATATGAGAAAAAACATAATTCCCGTCTAATTTTAATTTTGCCGTTTCAGCCAACATATAACTCTTTTTACTAGAATTAATCACTTGCTTTTTAGTTAATCCATCATCGATATCATAAGTTGTAATATTTCCTGAATGTAAGTCAATTCCAACCACACCTAAAAATGACAAGTCAAATTTATAACTCTTTATTTGGTCTATAGTAATTGCACCTAAGAATCCGTCTTTAGGATTATTAAATTCTCCACCAATAAAAATCAATCTTGCTCGACATTCACCTCTAAAAATATTGATCAATTCAATCATATTAGTTACAACCGTTACGTTCATATCACGCTGATAGATAAGTTTTGCCAACTCAATATTAATTGTTGAAATTCCTAAAAAAACCATTGTTCCCGGCTCAATTATTTCAACTGCTTTTTGAGCAATAAGCTTCTTTTCAGGTGAATTTAAACCAATTCGCTCACCGACATTAACACGATGAAGATTAGTTCGTATCTGTGTTGCTCCACCATGAATTCTCTTTAATTTTCCATTTTTTTCTAGTATTGTTAAATCTTTACGAATACAATCTTCGGTTACATTAAAATCCTTACTTAAATCTCTAACTCTTACTTGCCCTTCTAAATCTAGTTTAGCAATAATCTGATTATGCCGTTCTTGTTGTAACATCATGATCATCCCTTCTTTGTTAGTATTATGCCATTATTTAAAATAAAATACAATGACTATAAAATTTATAAATATGCCTAATACTTTTCAGCCCCTTTTTTAACTATCTTTTTATCCACTGTTTAGGTTATACTTAAGTAATTGAGGTCAAAGTTATTAATAAAATTATTAAACGTAATAAAATGATAAGTGTAAGGAGGGATTATTATTAAAACAATTGGCTGTTTAGTAAGTCACAAACGAATTTTAGTTGAATTTATTATTAGTATTTTGGGTCTGGATCTACTCTATGCCATTTTTTCAAACACATTCAAAAAGCTTAATTTTTTATCTACAAAATCCAGAATTGTATTCACCGACCATTATTTTTATGATGATTGCAATAATCATTGTCACTGCCGGTTACGGAAATCGACAAATTATTGTCATTGATAAAAAATATTTTAAATATTGCAGTAATCAAAATTTATGGTTTAATTACCAACAATTTTACCGCATTATTTTTAACTGGGAACCAACATTTGACATTCAAATACCGCTAGTTAATATTGCAAAGATTGCCCTATCATACAGTGATATTTATATACTATGCAATCAAATTTATTGAGGCTCAAGGCGTTAAAATCCAGGATTCCTATCACTTAAAAGAAGCTTTAGCTAATAAAGACATGCGTTTTGCTGAATATATTGAAAAAACAAGTAATCATTTTTAAAGAAATTACATCTATTCATGACCTGAAAAAAATTTTTCTCCACCCAAAATGGATAGACACTCAATTATATTTATCATTGATAATCAAGAATTAGTGTTCCTTTCATTAAGTTACCATCCTTTATGCTTTATTGGAAAAAAATGATTTAGAAACAGAGCTTAATCACGCTATTTCTTTGTTATTAAACCTGCATAAAAATATTGAACAAATTTTAACTTTTAAAATTGGGTATTCTTATATTCAAATAAAAATCAATCAAATAATTTGGATTGAATCATTAGTTACTATTTAATTATCCACACTCAGCTTGGTCAATATAAATTTCGAAAAAACTTAGTCAATTACTCGATGAATTAGCTGTTAATCAATTTATTTAAGTTCACAAGAGCTATATTGTTAATCAAAACCACATTGTTATTCGAAAAAGTAATGAAATAGTTTTAAAAAATAAAATAGCTATTCCGATTGGTCGGAAATTTAAAAATACTAATTAAAATAAAAAAGAGAAATAGAAATGCCTATTTAGCATAATTTCTCTTTTTCGTTATAACTACTTTTGTTTATTTACTTCTCTTCTTTTCATTTCTAAAATTCCAATAATCACTAACAATGAAGCTGCCATAAAAATCATTGGTAACATTGATGAAGTGTCATCACCAGTTTTAACAATAGAATTATTTAATACATCTGGATCTTTATTTACTTCTGCTTGTGTATAGTCCTTAGCGACTAATGTATAGATTGAAAAACGATCAGTCTCAAAAGTAATAATATTTTCATTTGCTAAGCTAGATTTTAAGCCATTAGCTTCATTATCGTGCAGTCTAACTATTCCAAATTGACGGTTTTTCTTAATAAATTCACTAGGAATTGTCATAGATAATTTGATTGGAGACGCCATTTCACTAATTTCTACACCATTTATTTCTGGGATGATCACGTCATCTTTTGAATAAGCTGTAGCCGTAATAGAAATATCGTAATAAGCTAATATTTTCGCTCCATCCTCTAAAACTTTTTCAATCTTATCTTTCTGATCTATCGTTATGTCACTTTCTGTTAGATTTTTCAATGAAAGTTGAGCTTTAATAACAGTTCCCTCAGGTAAATTTCCTAAAATTTCTGCATAGTGTTTATTTAAATAACTCATCACGCTTGTTTGAACTACTTTTTGCGATTCTTCAGCAAGCTCTAATTTACTCCCACCTAAGTGCTCAACCACAGTTTCTACAGTTATTTTATCAGCAGGATCTTGTCCATTATCTCCTGAGTCACCACCAGACACACTTGATAATATTACTGCTGGACAATCGAATTCTATACTATTTTCAGCTTTATCATTTACATATACATATGTAATTTTTGCTGGTGTAAATTCTATTTCAAAATCTTTATTACTATCAATTCTAATTGTTCCTAAAGTAATCTCTTGCTGTTCAAATAACTTAGTTTTATTCGATAATAACAAATCAATTTTATTTTCGGAAAGATTATAATCATATATTGAAGCTAGTTTCTTTAATCCTTCGTCCAACATAAATGCATTTTGATATTCTTGAATTGATTTTGACGTATTAATAGATAAATGCATCGTTGCAATTTGACGTTCAAACATTTCTTGACTTAAATGTAGTTTTACTGTCAACTCATCGCCAGCTTGATTAGGTGTCAAAATAATATGTGGCTTATCTGTTGTAATTTCGTGTTCATTATCATTAATAGCATAAATATTAGTTGATAAAGATAAACACATTACTACAGCTATAAAAAATTGAAATATTTTTTTCATTATTTACCACCTCTCTTTTGATTTCCGATTGTGATTGAAGGTAATTCAGTTGGAATTTTCACTTCAAAAGAATCACTTACTAAACGTTGACCAGCATTTGTTTGAGCATCGTTAACGCGATACAACTCTGGTTTAATTGAGCCAGGAAGTTCAACTTTAACAAAATTTCCTTCATCATCTTGATATCCAAAGCTATTTTCTATGATTTTTCCATTTTCATCAGTTTCAGGAATTAAATAATAAATCCAAGTTCCTTCACTAACATCAGCTAGATCCCCATCTCCAGGATCTTCTGCAAAAATAGCTTGATAGCCACTTAAAATTTCATCTTTATTATATCTTAATTCCACAACATTATAAGCTGGATTTCCAGCATATGTTCCTGTAAAGATCAATGATCCCTTTGGAATTGTATTATTTGCATCTAGTTTATAATCACCGCTTAATATACCAATACTATTTTCTTGCGACATATCAATATTATCACCTGTTGGTCCTAAGACATCAATTTCCGATAAACTAATATCATTTTCATCAACAGCAACAATCTTAATATAACTACTTGAATATGAAACCAATGATTTATTATTTTCTAATTCATCATTAACAATCTGGCTAAAATATAATTTATTTTCTTCACCTGTTTTTAATGAGTCTTCTTTTACTAAAGTCCAGTTGTCCTTATCATCACTTACATAAATCTGTACTTGATTAAATGATGGGTTGGTTAATTTAACCCCGGTTATGTCAGCCAAAGTATTTAGTGAAACAATAAATTCACCTTGTTTTGTATCTGTACTCCCTTTATAAACATTTTGATAATTGTTATCAATTAAATCGTTTACTGCTTTTTGTTCTGGTAAACATGGTGTTGAATCTTCATCACCAACTGCTTCATCATTATCTGAAATAAGATTAGTTTCAATCAGCCATTGATTTTTATCAAGACTTCCATCATGAGAAATTTTGATTGGTTTTAAAGTCAACTCTGCAGTTCGATTTAATAATTTATCATATCCAATGATTGAATAAGTAAAAACACGATTATTAACAGTTGAAACAGTATCTGTAAATGTTGTTTCACCAGTTTCTGCATTTACAAATCCAACTGCTTGACCGTTTCTTAAAATTTCATAACCTAACATTGCTCCATCAACTTTATTTGTGTTAGAAATAGTTAATGTTACTTGATTACTATTTTTGTCATTTGATAATGATGCATTAATTTCAGTGTCTACAGACATTCTAGCTTTACCATCTAAACGATAAGCCATTGAATCGTCATCTAAATATTGTATTTTATCTGTTTCTGCTTCAAATTGGCTAATAAATGCTTTAGTTTCTTCATTTGGAATAATTCCCCATGCTGTAAAGAAATCTGTTAAATCTTTGTTAGCTGCTGCTGAAGCTAAACGTACAAAGTTTTGTTGAGCATCACTGTTTAATTTTAATGCAGTACCACCTTCAGGAATATTCACCTTCCCAGGATTACGAGCATAATAATCTACTCGAGCAAAGAACAATGAATTTAATTGTTCCTCGTGTGAATCATATAATTTATAATGATAATTTTGATCATAAGCTAAATGTAATTGCCAATACATTGCCAATTGTGTAAAGACATTACTTGACATTCCAACCGTATTTGAAGTTACTTTTTCATAAACATCTGGATATTTAAATCTTGTTGTATCATTAGAATCACGATTTTGTGATAATAATGAGAAATAGTTATTAGTTATTTCTGCAATTGCATAACTTCCTTGATTAATGTTATGTCCAATTTCATGGGCAATTCCCCAACCAAATAAAGAACCCGATAAATATTTTCCATTTTCTGCTGCTTCAAATGGAATTCCATTTGATAAACCAGATACTGAACCCCATTCAATTCCGATATGATTTCCACCAGCGTACATAAAAGCACCAGCAAACATTCTTTGATAACGGATATTTAAATGCTGAGCAGGATAGCGATCATTAATAGCAGCTGCATTTTCATTAAGCCCCTTATTTTGATAGAATAATTCCATCATTTGATCCATTGCATTTAATGAATTTAATAATTGATTTGCCTTTTCATCTAATGTTGTACCTTTTAAACCAGCCATGATTTGTTTACCTGATACTGAGTACAGCATATGATCAAGCATAATCTCAGTAGCTCCTAAAATACAATTTTTCTCGTCATAATCATAGTTAACACTATTGTCATCACGATGAAGTTCTTCGTGTTTTGAAGCCATTTTATTAATTTGTGTTTGTAAACTTTGAAGATAAGTTTTTACTTTTTCTAATCGTTCATTTTCATCACTAACTTGATATAAATCTAATGTAGCAATCTTTTCACCGCCTGATACTCTAACAGCAATCTTTTCATTAGAATTACCAGTATATTGAACATACACAGATCCACCTTTTTCAACTCCGATAGACTGTAATTCTTTCATACTGATTTCATTTTTACCAACTTTTAAGCTAATTGGACTACTAACAAACGAAGCTGATTCAGCATGATATTGCGAATATACAAGTTGTAAATTCACAGCTTGTCCATTACGTTTTCCTTCTTGACCTACATAAACGATAAATGTATCACCAGGATATGTAACATATCCTAACGGTTGCCAAGAGTTTAATCCTCCAAATCCAAGGTTTCCTTGTTTACTTGCTGCAATTCCATTATGAATCTCTTGAATATTTTGTAGTGCAGTTCCCTCAACAACTTGTCTTGCTTGATTAAGCTCTAACTGAATTAAATCTTTAAATGGATGTAATTCTTGGGATACCTCGTCAAGTGTATTCAATCTAGTTTGTAAATCATCAAGCGTTGTAGAAGTAACATCATCTCTTACAGTTAAATGGAATGAATCTGTAAATAAAGCATTGACATCTTCTTCTAATGAATCATAGTAATAAAAATTAAACTCTGAAATACGCATTGTTCGATTTGAACTTTGTACTCCAAATCTAACTTTATTAGTTTTTATTGGTTTCGCAAGATGAGCGATAAAATAAATTCTTCCGTTATCATCTGTTTTTCTTCTGAAAGCATCGATCGAAGCATCTACTTCTTTACCACTTTCATCATAATATGAAATTCCAATATTATTAATACTACTATCATTAACTGGTCCAGCAAATGAAATATAGTTCATTTCATAGGTATCATCAAATTCAAACGTCAAACGCCAATTACGGTGATAACTAACTCCAAAATCCCAGTCATTGATTTGTAGATAAGAATCATAGTTATCATCTACTAAAGCTAAAGCGCTATTAGTTGTCGTACTCACTTCATCTAACGGGCTATTTACGATTTCTGTAACTCCATTATTTCCGTAGTAAACATTATTGATATGATTTGATAATTTCCCTTCACCATTTGAAGTATTAAGCAATTTATATTGTGGTAATTGAGCAGGTAAAATATTAACCGTCGTTGCTTCACTTACTAAAGAAGCTGGCCCTGTACCTTTTTTATTATTACCAGTAACATATACTTCATATTTAGTATTATCCTTTAAAGAAGTGATTGTATATGAGGTTCCTTCGTATTTACTTACAGCCTCAATATACTCGCCATTCCCCTTTTCACGATAAAAAACATTGTAAGAATCTGTACTCTTCATATCTTTCCAAGATACATTAATCGAGCGATAAGCACCAACTGCTTTTACATTATCAGGTGCATCAGGAACTTTTGAAGCTTGTGGTGTAGCCTCAACTGCAGCTGAATAATCTGATTCCCAAAGTGAATTTTTATCAGCATCATTAATCGCTTTAACACTAATTTTATATGTTTTACCATTTAATAGATCTTTATCGTTAAATGATTTTAAATTAAATGAATTGACATTAGAGGCATGCTCCTCAGTCTTACCATTATAGGTTATTTTTACTTTATAACCTGTAACGTTATTTAATGCATCCCACTTAATATAGAGTTCTTCATCTAACTCATCAACTGTAATTCCTGTCGGAATATCTAATTTTGGGGCAGGAATATGATCTTCCATCCCATTTAAAAACTCTACTTTAGAAATTTCTGCTAATGATTTAGAAGATGTTCCTGTTACTTTAATCGTAACTTTTTTTACTGCAATTTGAGTTCCTAAATCAATTACAATTGATCCATCAGCCTGAACGATTGCTTGTCGTGAAGCCATGCGAGCACGTGATTTAGCTGTACTGATAACTGCTTCTATCTCTTCTCCATTCTCAGCGACAACAATTACACTACCTTCTGTTATTGCATTTTCTTTAGTGCCTTGAATCGTCAACTGTGTAACTGCTACTGGCTTTTTAACTTCAAGACTCATTTGAATCGGATTACTTTGTGAAATTTCTTCATCTTTTTCCGGCTTTAACTTAAGCGTTTCTTCTTGAGCTGTCTCACTAAAAATATTTTCTATTTTTCCCTCTAAAGTTCCTTGTAACTCATCATTATTTAATGAGACATTGTTTACTAACAATGGCTGAGTTTCAATAACTGGTTCCAATCTTGTAACTTGAGTAGTTCCATTATCACTATAAGCATATGTAAAAGTGTGTAAATCTAATAAATCAATTTTATTATTATCATCAATATCTAATAAAGAATTAGAACTATCATTATTAAAAATGGCAGTAGATAATATTTTTTTATCTTTGCTATCAATTTTACCATCCTTATTAAAATCACCATATGCAAATGTACCAAATCCATTGCCTTCAATATTATCAGCAACTGAGTTTGTATTGACATACTTTACAGTAGTTTCACTGTTATTAACAACAACCTCTTTACTAACAGTTTCATAACCATCACCTTGAATTGTTAAAGTATATGTTCCATTAACAATATTCTTAAATTCAAAGATTTGACTATTTTCTTTAGTCGAATCTAATTCTCCAGTGTAAGTTTGTTCAATATTAGCTAATTGTGCTGACAAAGTACTAATATTCTTTTTAAAATACTGCGTATTAATAATCAGTTTTACTTTACCCGTTATTGAAGAATTCTTAACATCAGCTGTTTTTTCTGGCGACGTTGATTCATTATTAACTGTTTTTTCATTAGTTATCATTGAAGAATCGTTTTCATTTTTTGTTGATTCACCATTTGTAACTGATGTAGTTATTTCTTGCCCCTGACTTTCATTATCAGCATAAATAGTTAACTGTGTTGACCCCAGCAAAACAACTACGACAAGAAAAAAAGCAAGTATTTTCTTCATTGTAATTCTCCTTTCCTATTTGTTATTTTTGTCCATTTAATGGGCTTAACTCGCATTGCAAATCAATGTTACGTTATTTATTTTTACTGTGCTGTTTCTATTTTATGCGCACAAAAAAAATGCACACATAAAAATAGCGTACACATACACGAATGAATGCAACTGGCTGCCATATCATAATTGATGAAGGCCCTATAGCTTTGCGTACTTCTTTTTTCAAAGAGTTTGCCATATTTATGAACGCCATGATTATACAATGACTATGTGATAATGTCAAAAAGTTTGCTTAAAAAATGTATTATAAAAAAAACAATTTTATTTTCACTAAAAAAACCTCCAAAACCAAAATAATCACCTTTATATCATGTTATTTTTATTCCAACTCCTCTACTATTTTAAAATCATATTTTTACATATATTAAAAATCAACTCATAAAAGGTGTTTTATCCTTTGAGTTATTGAACTAATAACAACTTTTTGAAAATAAATACAATTTCCCAGGTAATAAATTTCGATATTTATTTTATATAACAAAAAAATGACTAGTTAAATAAGCTGGTCATCTTTTCGTTATATTATTTATTACAGTTAATCACCGATTAAAAGACTAATTTCTTTATTTTCCCAATAATATTATCAACTTAAGACCAGATCTTTTAAACAATTTATCAATTAGAATTGAAGCCTCAAAGGCAGTCCCGGATGTCCTGAATTTGCCTTTTCAACAGTATCAGCGCATAAT
>NZ_JAHPYJ010000041.1:0-13119 GCF_019041935.1 Erysipelatoclostridium sp. MSK.7.34 | reverse complement strand
ATCTCTTCAAAGAATCGTGACAGCCCACTTTTCGAGAACAGTCTAATGCGATAAGGGTAGCTGGGATACAAACATATTTAATGTTTATTCCAGTTTCAATAACCATTAAAAGTAAAGTCTAAAAATGCTAATTATTGAATGAATCACATAATTGCATTTCAGATATATTTGAACCTTTAAAATTGTATGACAAATAGAGCATCTATACATGTGCTCAAAAAGAAGATATTTATAGAAAAGAACCTAAGATGCTTTGATATGCGAGCGACCAAATTTTTCAAGTTGATAAATAACTGATGCCAAGCGCAAAAGCAAAATAAGAAAGACTAACAATGATAAAAAAGAGACTTTTCTTATTTGTTCAGTATTCTTTGATAGAGATTATACTAGAGTCGCTCAGCGTAAGCTCGATATGAAACAAGCTCGTGAATTAACTCGTCATCATGCTTCTGTTACTGAAGATATCAATCAAAAGAAAAGGTAACTTCAAAAATGTATTGATATCGTTATTCCTGAGTCCAATACTTGGTTTAGAACCAAATATTCCAAAGCTTATACGGCTGTTTTAAAAGAATTTGGAAGTTCTTATAATTTAGCCGGTGCCATTCTCACTCATCTTCTAAAGCCTAAAAGCAGTGGAAACCATGGGGATACAGACACATCATCTCTTCGTGCCAATGCAAAGAAATCCATTGGTGAACAACGAAGTTATAACTCTTGAAATTTGCCTGTCTTAGAATATTGATTAATTTATTAAATTTAATAAAATATACACTATTACGTCTAATGGCTACTGTATATGCAATTGCTATTGCTAAGTGCGTTTTCCCCGTACCTGGATTACCTATAAAAACAACATTTGTTGCGTTTTCATAAAAATCCGATTCAATAATCGATCTTATTTTTTCTTCTTTTATGCCTGGCTGAAAATTAAAATCATAATCGTCAACTTTTCTTAAGAAAGAAAATGCTGCTACCTTTACATTATAAAGTCTGTTATTTTCCTCCTTGGCTATTACTTCCTTATTCAATATTTTATGCATTACCTGTAGTTGTTCTTCATCTATTTCATTATTCATTATTAATGAATTTAAATATGAATATGCTGATTTCAATTTTAAATAATTTAATTGTTCATTACATGAGCGGAACATCAGGTATGCTTCCTTCGCAGTTTAACTATCAACCAAAAAGTATAACTAAGAGAGTGCATCAGGCTGAAAAACCTGTCGAGTTGCTAGAGGAAATAATCGGTTATATATCGCTTCCATATGAAATTATTCTTGATCAGTTTGCTGGAAGCAGTAATTTAGCCGTGGCTGCATTGAATATGTCTAGAAATGCAATCGTTATTGAAGGAGTTGAAAATATATAAAATACCTCACAAGAAAAAAGAAATTTAGCAAAAGAAAATTTTAATCTAATGAAAAAAAATATAGAAGAACAGCTGAATAAAGAAGCTACTATAATTGATATCAATCGTATTACATATTCTAATGAAAGTATTGTCGGATATGAGAAATTAGAAAATGATTATGATTTAGGATTATAACAAGGAGAAAAAATATGGAAAATAAATTAATCAAAACTAAAATTGAAAATCTTATCGAAAAAACAAAACAACTAAAAATACACGATGTAATATCATACATTAAAATTGAATTTCCTGAAAATGAGTTTAGTTGCAAAACATTGATGAAAGAAACGATTTTTATTATGATCATCGAGATATTATTCATCTAACAAATCAAACGGAATTGATTATTAATTATCCTGGAGGTGACAGATTTGGGGATCTATATGCTGAACCATATACTGATATAAGTTTTCACAGTTTTAAGTTAAGTGGCAATAATGACTTAGACGATAACTTATACCTGTTTCTAAATGATAAATATAACGAGGGGAATAAAATACTCGACTATCTGAATGAATTTTCAAGTAATGCCAATTTTTCAATCGAAGAAATAATTATACGTTTAACCACTATGAATGTAAATATTCCATATCATATTTTAGGTCAGTTATCAAATGAAGAATTACAAAACATTAAAGTAAAAGAAGCGATAGTTAATTGTGTTGAAAATATTGCATTTCACAAACATTTTGATGCATGCGATCAATATCAGTATGGTCAATACGGAGGAGAAGATGTAGCTGAGTGGAGATTATCTCAATCACTTCAATTTAAAGAAATCTGGGAAAGCCTGCCAGATAAAGTGAGAGAATATTGCAATGATGAACTTGAAAGAGCGTGGTTGCAGATACCTAATACAAAAAATATACTGAATGGAGAAGTAGAATTTTTACAGGAAAGCTAACTATATATAAATCAAGTGATTTTTGATAATTAGCTGAAATATTTTTTAGTTCTTTGAAAAGTGAATTTTGTGTACACTGAAAACTACTGCTTTATGCAGAATTTTAAAAATATTAAGTTAAATATTTTTAAATCAGCTGTCTTTCATCAAATGGTATGTTTTCAGACAATAATTTATAGATTACTCTTATAAGTTTTCGTACTGAATGGCCCTGGGCGCATCTATGGGATTTACCTTGTGACCGTTTTAGTTTATAATACTTATTGAAAGTGAGATTGTATTTGCATACTGTAAGAATGCACTGATATAGATTTTTTCTTAGGTAGCGCGAACCACGTTTAGACAATGCTGTTTGAGGAGCGCTGTATTCACCGGACTGATAAGTACCGGGGTCTACACCTGCAAATCCCATGACTTTGACAGCAGAGCTGAAGTTATGGATATCACCAATCTCGCTTAAAATAGACATTCCCGTATAAATCCCAATGCCGGGAATCGAGAAGATAAGAGAATCTAGTTTAGCATCTAATTCTTCTATTTTTTTGTCTATAGTTTTAAGCTGACTGGTTAAGAGTTCAATATTTTCAATAAGCATCTTAATTTCAAGAGCAATAACTTCGTTATTTTCGCCAATAGATTTCTTTGCATTATCACGAAGAGATGATGCATCTATCTCTACATGATACCCCTTGTTTTTAGGGTTTAGAACGTTTTTGAGATGAGTAAGATTAGCTTTGGCTAAATTATAAGAACTTCCAAATTCTTTTAAAACAGCCATATAAGTTTTGGAATACTTGGTTTTAAACCATGAATTAAACTCGGGTATAACGATATCGATACACTTTTGAAGACGGTTTTTCTTTTGATTGATATCTTCAGTAATTGAAGAGTGATAACGGGTTAATTCTCGAACCTGTTTCATATCGAGTTTATGCTGAGTGACTTTAGTATAGTCTCTGTCAAAGAGTACTGAACAGATAAGAAAAGTATCTTTTTTATCATTCTTAGTCTTGCGGATTTTAGACTTGCGCTTGGCATCAGTGGTTAATGGATTAATTAAAGCAACCTCATAATCTTGTTTGATTAGAAAGCTGATAAGGTTGTCACCGTAATGACCGATGGCTTCTAAGCCTACAATATGTCTAGGTGATTTAAATTTTTTAACAGCTTTGATAAAAGAATCAAAACCATCAGAATTATTAGGAAAGAAGAAAGGTTCATGACAGTTAAATAAGTCAATTACAATAGGTTTTTAAAGTTTCCAATTTTCTGGGTTCACTTCAATAGCACGTGGTTTTTGTTTCACAATAAAAACTGTGAAGTCAATCCGTACGCTACTGACTTACACAGTTTATATTACACTCTCTATTTCTATGTAATTTAATTCATTATTTATGAATATTTTTTAGATTTTTTAAATATTTTTTGATCATTATTATAAAAGTCATTAAGCTTACAACTGCTAATGTTAAATAATTACTATTAGCAAGATCACCGGTAAGTGGTGCATTGGCAGATGAACTAGTAGTACTATTATTTCCATTTACACTACTATCGTTTCCTGGTTGAACATTGATATCTTGATCGTCATCATTTTCAACAACTTCTACTACTCTAGTTACAATAGCAACATTGTTAAAGCAATCAGTTACTTGATATGTCAATTCGTATCTACCAGCTTTATCAACATCGACACTACCTAATACAACAATCTGACTAGTCAAATCATTGCCTTGACTGTCAAAAGCTTTAACATCTTTCAATGGATCAAAATCTGTTCCTACAGCAATCTTATTAAATTCATCATCAGGTAATACTATTGTTGGTTTAATATTTTGTTTATCAATATTAACATAATTAACATTTGATCTTGTTAAACCACCATTAGTATCACTAATTTCAACATACCAACCAAATAATCCATGAGGAGCATTTTCTAATGTATAGCTGATTTCTTGATTACTTCTTACATCATTAACTGTACCAAAAGTATCATCAGTATAAATATTAACATCTAAATTTGTTGTTTCAATTTGTTTTTGAACTGGTGTAATTCCTAAATCGCTATAATTAATTACAAATTCTTCTTCACCATTAATATCAGCTACATCACCAATATTACTTTCATCTTTAGCATTATAATCATCTAATGAAGGTGAATATGTTCTAATAATTATTTGTCCATTTGTATTATCAAAATGCATCAAACGCATATAACCCATACCACCTTGAGCTAAACCTTGATAATCAAATAACATTTGATAAACATTACGATCATTAACACCATCATGATTATCATCAAACTGCGATACTACTGTTTGAGCATTATGATAATGACCAGATAAAACCATACAAACATTAGGATTAACAGCTACGACTTCATTATAAATTCTTTGTGGTTCTTCACCTAAACCACCACTAGCTAATAGGTATTCATGGAAATTCAAAATTGCTTTTCTTTCTGGATACTGAGCTAAAACATCATTCATCCATTGAATTTCTTGATTACCAATACCCCACCCCATATATACCATGATAAAGTCAATGCCATCAACAGTAATTAAATCATAATGTCCACGATTGTCTTGATAACTTTCACCATACCATGGGTTTTGATTATAACGATCTTCACCAAAGTATTTGGAGAAAGAAGTATAATCACCACTTAAATGACCAACGTCATGGTTACCAGCTAAAACACCATAAGGCATATTAGCATCATCAAGCATTTTATAAGCATTGTCAGCATTGATCCATTCTTGCACTTGATCTTCATCATCAATAATATCACCATCATGGAATAAATACTGAATATTCATCCGTTCACGATTAGCTAATAACCAATTATGAATATCTAATTGATATTGATAGTTTCCATCAACATCTTGATCTGGATTGCCATCAAAGTCTTCATTATAATATTGAGTATCACTTTCAACAGCAAATGTAAAATCATAGTTTTCTCTTGGTGTATCTGCTGGATTAGACATTGCACCAGTAAAATCTTCTCTATATTGATCAGGGGTATATCCTTCACCATTTTGAACCATAATTTTGATTGTTTGATCAAGTAAGTGATCTTTTAATATTACTTCACCGGTTAATTTCATGGTTTCACCATCAATTTCCATAACCGTATCTAATTTATCAAAAGTATTAGTTGCATAGTTATAAGCATACATAAAAGTCTTTTGATTATTAGATTTACCTTTCCAATCAATCTTAACAGTTGCATCATCACTTATATCACCAGTTACTTTAACATCAAACTGTTGATAAGGGAATCCATCACCAGAATCACCACTGAAATCCTGAGTATTATTACCGGCAATCTGACTAATACCACTAGATGAAGTAATATTAGCATCACCTAATAGATAACGTTCACCACGTTTGAAAGCAACCTGCATTAAATCATCAGTACTATCACTTACAGTAACTTTAAATGTTGGATCACCATTAACAGTTGTCCCACTTACTGGTGTTATTTCCCCATTAATTGCTGCATTTTCTTCTGGTGTTACAAAATTTATTACCTTACTAGTAACATTTCCAATCATATCTGAAGCTGTTAATACTAATTGATGATTACCTGGCTCCATTTCTAATGAACGGAAATCATAAGGCAATTCAATTCCTTCCCCATCAAGAGCAGCAATTAAAGTACTCGTATCACAAATAGCATCTTGGGCACTACCTTCAATAGTTCCATTATGATAAATTTGACCTTCAACCATATTAGTTTCAATAACTGGTGCGGTATTATCACTAACAAATGATACCGTCTTGCTACCACTTGTTACACTATGAGTACCATCTTCTAACGCAGTTGTATCAAGATCATAACGTAAAGCATTAAAGTTTTGATCATCTAATGTGAAAGTAGCATATAAAATTTCAACTTTGCTTGTACCATCACCCATACTAATTTCTTTTTCAGGGGTAATATCATTAACTTCAACTGGACTATCTGGTTTCCAGTTATCTTCAGTATGTTCAACTGCTCCTAGACCATAAACAGCACTATACTGACCAGCTCTTAAAGTTGTACCATCTGGTAATGTTAATCTAATATTCTTTATAGTAAAGTCATCGTTATTTTCAACATTGTGTTCTAAAGCATTAGCTTTATTACCAGCATGGAAAGCAATAGTAATTGTTTTTGAATCACTGTCAAAACAGCTAGCATTAATATCATAAGCATATGTCCGCCAGTCACTATAAGTACCTTCATTGAAAACGCCAATTACATCATTTCCAATTGCAACTGCATTTTTAAAGAAAACATCTGTTTGAGTAGTATCAAAAACAATTCGTGCGTTTCCGTTAATTGATTTGACTGCTTTATCAGTTACATCCTGATCATCAATTATCAAATTATTAGCGGTACCAATAATTTGTTCAGTTTGGTTAATAATCGCACCTTCGCTAATATTAATTTGATCGCCAGTAGAAACTGGTTTTTCATTATTAACTGTGCTAACTGGTGTTGTTATTTGTTGATAACCATCGCTAATAGCAAAATAATATGTATATGATGATTTATTATATAAATCTACTGCTGGTAATGTTTTTGAAAAATTATCACCAGAATTACGTAATAAATTATAAACTTCAAAATCTTCGCTATTATTATCTTTTAAATACAAGTAAACACTCTTAATTGTTGTATCGTTAGATTTAGCATCAAGCGAGAAAGTTAAATCGTTAGCTTCATTAAAAGTAGCTGGTGTTTGATCTTTGTATTCTATCAAAGAAACAGTTTCTGGTAAAACAGCCTCATACATAGGTTTTTCAGTTACTGTTCCTGGTGTTGGTTCAGCGCTATTATCGATTAGCGTACTAGTAAAAGTTGAACCATCATATCTATTTTGATATACAATTGATTTATCAGCTGCAGTATCATCAACACCATCCATATTATATAAAACATAATCTAAAACATCTTTAATATTAGAAGTTATTTTTAACCCACGAGCCGAACCATTTGCCATTCCAGCATTATAAATCGAAATTAAATGATCACTATCTAGATTAGTATTAAACTTATTGTTAAAATCACTAATTTGTAAATCATCATTAGTACCATTTTTAATCCAAAAAACTAATGTATCATGTGATTTGATAATTTTATCCTCATTAGTTTCATACCAGATAACATCACCATCTACACCTTGATCAGGATAATTATAATACAATTTATAATCTTTTAAATTAATATCCAAATTTGAATTATTATAAATTTCAATGAATTCATAACCATCACTGCCACCGACATTAGAACTATCAGGCATAATTTCACTAATAACCAAGGGGGCAACCTTACTTTGATCAATCATTCCTGGCTGTTCGATTACTACAGTTTTCTTAACAGAAGTCACCTTATTAAAACCATCAGTAATAGTAACATCATATGTTAAATTTGAATAAGCAGCTAAATCTTGAGCAGGTACATCTACCTTTAAAATCCCATCAGTATATAATAAATCATAGCTGGCTACTACATTTCCATCCTGATATAAATTTAACTTAGCATCAATAATTGTGTTTGTAAGATTAGTATTTTCTACACTGACAGTGAAATTGCTATTTGCACTTACAAAACTATCTGCCCCAACTTCTACTTCAGGGTTTTCTACAATCGCTGGTGTTATATAGCGCCCCGTAATTAATTGTTGACTATTTAATTTTCCTAATGTTACTTCATTATCATAAACTGGCACTCCGGAATTTGAAGTGTAATTATAATAAATAGCTTCATCTGTGTCGATTTTACCATTACTAGAATCACTAGCAGTATAATTAACCGATGTTAATTCTTGATTAGTATTAGTGATAATTTTAAATCCACGAGTACCACTATTGCTCATTCCATCACTATGAATAGTTGTAAAATTATCACCAGCGACAAAATTAGTACCATAATTATTATTAAAATCTGCAACTGTTAAGCCAGTTTGTTCTACTGTCTCATTAACAACCCAAACTGTTAATACTTCTTTAGCATCTAAGACAATATCATCATCTAATTTCCAAACTGTTTCTTTATTACCATTAACATAAACAAGCTGGTAATTATTTATAGCTACACTTTGGTCACTAACATTAAAAATCTGTAAATATTCATACGCATCACTACCAGAAACATTAGTACTATTTGGTGATAATTCACTAATCAACAATGGTGAAGCAAATTCAACCGCCCCTTCATTAACAGTAACTGTTTGAGTTGCACTAGTAATTTCATTAATACCATCATTAAAAGTAGCAGTAATATTTAAAAGATCCTCATTACTAATTTCGCTAGCAGGGACACTATAAACATAATTACCGTCACTATCATATGTCATATCATATTCTTTATCATTTACCTTTAAAGTTGCTTTTAAAATAACTCCTGGTAAATTAGTCGTAGCTTTTACAACCAAAGCTTCGCCGGCATTGATTTCTTGAACAGTATTAATGGTAACAATTCCATCACTTACTGTTACAAATTGATACTTACTTTCTAATTTTTGTTGTTCAATCAAACTACCTGGTGTAGGATCCAAGTCATAACTAAAAGTACTTTCTTGAATTCTACCAGAATTGTAAATAAAGTTAATTCCTTTTTTTGTTTGTACTTTAACATCTTCATCATTATAAATAACTGAACTTAAAATTTGTTTAGTATTTTTTACTGTAACTCGCAGTTCTCTTTGACCACTATTAGAAAAACCACTAACAATATTTTCAGTTTTAACAATTTGTCCTTCATCAGCTGACAAATTATAATATTCTCTAAACAAAGCTAAATCTAAATCTTTACTTTCTTCATTTTGAATCCAAACAATCAAAGCTTCATTAGCTGGTAAAATTGTATTAGCAGGTAAATTCCACTCACTAATAGTACTACCATTATCATATAATACTTGATAATCATCTAAATTAATACTTTGATTACTAGTATTATACAATTCAAAATACTCAAATGCATCTCTACCACTAGTTGTTGTCATATCACTCTGGTGGCTATCAGCAACTATTTCACTAATAATAATTGGTGATGTAACACTATTTTCATTTAAGATAGCTGTGTCACTATTATCATTATTAACTGCTTGTAATGAAATAGCACTATTACTACCTACAACAAGAGTTGTCACCAAGGTTGCCATTGTGGCTTTAATTACTTTATTTGATTTTTCCTTCGTCATTTTTTCGTCCTCCTAGTATTACAAAGGTAATATAACAAAATCATCAACAAAGTATGTTAATACTAAGTAATTTTTTCCTTAATTTTCTTTTATATAACCTTTACTAAATATTTACTTTGATAAAATTATTTTAAAATAGCAAATTAGACTTTAAAATAAACCATGTTAACATTTAACAAAGACTAAGTCCACTGGATATAAGGAAATTCAATTCGTTTGGAAACCTACAAATCTGCCACTTACAAACTATTATTTGACAAAACGTCAAACCAGACAGATATTTTATTTAATTAACATAAATTTTATCCTTTTTAATACAGCAAATTTACATATTTTTAAGCCTGCAACATATTTATAGCCATTTTTATACAAAATGATTACTAATTTACAGAAATAATTAAAATAAATAATATGCTAGAATATCTAATGTATTTTTAATATGAACTAAATCACCAGTAGTTTAACTAAAAATATAAACATACATTAAGAAAAGATAAAGAGGAAAGAAAAATGAAAAAAATTTTAAAAGGTTCATTAGTTTTAGCTCTTACTTATCTTGTGTTCCAATGAATACAAATAAGTTAGATGCATTAGCAGCTTCTGATATTGAAGTAACTAATTCAAATAACATTGTAACAATTGGAAACGAGTATATTGAAAGGGAATTTTCAACAGTAGATAATAAATTAAAAACTACTAGTATTGAAAATAAACGTGCTAAAACAACGTTTGAACCAGCGACAGGCAGCGAAGAATTTATTATTAAAACAACTAAAGAGCAAAAAGATGCTCCAGTTGTACCGGCACTTAATCGTAATGGTTGGACAGCGACAGCTGATAGTTTTCATAACCCATCAGGACCAAGTGATGGACCAGCACAAAATTTATTAGACGGTGATGTTAATTCAATTTGGCATACTAATTATGGTGGGGGAACTGGTGACCAAGAATATCCTCATAACGTTGTAATTAATTTAAAAGGTGAAGAAACATTTCAAGCATTTTCTTATACACCTAGACAACAAGGTGAAGAGACAAATGGAAATATTCAAGGATATGAATTATGGGTTTATAATGGACCTGTTGGTGATGATTTAGCAGTTGATTCATCTGAATGGAAACAAGTTGCTAAAGGAAATTTTGTTTATGAAGGAGTAAATCCTATTTATGTAAATTTAAAAGAAGCTACAACAGCAACACAAATTAAGTTTGTTGCGACTTCATCTAATAATGGAGCAAAATTTGCAGGTGGAGCAGAATTTAATTTTGAGGGATTATCCAAGAATTAAAAAAGGTGGAAAACATCCACCTGATATTGAATCGATAATTTCTAAAGAAATAGGACCAGTTAGATCCAGTCGTATTAATTCTCGCAAAATTTAACCTAAGTCAATAGCTATTTTACATATCGATTCGATTAGCATAATAATTTAAAAAATCAACTTTTCCGGAAGTATTGATAAATCCAGAATCATATTTAAAGCACTTTTCGAACAGAAAAAAATTTTCTTTTTAATCCTTATTTAGATTTTACAAGAAAAAGAAAACTTTCTTTTAATGAATTAATTAAGTTCATTATCTGTATGAAGTCAGGTGCCATTGAAGATAAGCTTTATAAGTATTTTAAGAAATTTTATATTTAATTTTAGATTATCCGCATAAACACTACACTTTTAAACATTTTGAGGTATAGGAAATACTCATTTTACCACAGATTTACCACGATTGAATGAGCCTTGATATGATGATAAAACGACAAAGGGAGATAGCACAAATAACTGTGCATCTCCCTATATTTTCTTTGTTTATTCCGTTGATTACTTCATTTGATTTCAAACTTTAACGCTTTTTTATATCTCGTTTTTAAGTCCTATCATAGATTTCACTCCTAACAATTTATTTTTCCAGTAATATTAAACATCCCAAAGGTAAATACATAAACAGTAATGATAACCGTTGCCATAAGCCTTCAAAGGCTAAAACTGTATTTTTGTAATTAGGCTTATCTCCCATAACAAAACATGAAAAACACAATATTGCTAATATGAAACACCCTATGTTGAAATAAAAGAATTTAATGTTATTTATTTTATATGCATAAATTCCTAGAAAAAGTGGTGCAAATGCTAAGCACATAAAACCAATAACAGAACCATACCCATGTATTTTTTCTGAAAGAGTAGCAAGACTTTTTACTTCCCCAACAGGGAATAAACCAGAAAGAATACACCCTCCGATTGCATAAATCAACAATATTACAAAAAGTGTTACTGCAATCAGTTTGGAACTCTCTGAAATAATCGCATATACGTTGAAATCAATCACTATTAAGGTAATTCCAAAGACTACCAGCCACGCATTGTATATAATATGTAGCGGAGCCTTACTATTCCCGAGAACGCTCATAACTTGTATTAAATGATTATACCCTTTATATGCTGGAGCTAAGATAAAAGGAATAAGTAAATCTAAGATGAAAACTATTGGCAATATAGTCATAATGCTATTTTTCATCTTCTATACCGTTACTTAATTTACCAAGTCCTTTTAATATTTTCACAGCTAATTCTTTCATAACGTCCGCTTTTACAATCGCTATCCCTTGTTCTTCATCGCCCAACACTAATAAGGTATCCCCTGATTTAATATCAAAAATCTGTCTTGCTTCTTTTGGAATAACAATTTGTCCTTTTTCCCCTACTTTAACTGTTCCAAATATATGTTGTCCTTTTTTCATTGACATTTTCACATCTCCAATCTAACATTTCTATTTTGTTATACTTTTCATACTTGCAATAAAAATATAACAAAAATAATAAGACCTGTCAAGTTTAAAGAAGCGTGTACCTATAAAAGAGATACACGCCTTACTTTGCCAATTATCCGACAATCTTCCAGTTACTATCCTTATGTAATACAAGTTCATACTGCAATACCTGCGTCGCCTTTGTCTGATTTATCATAAATTAGCTTTTATCCCTTTCTTCCTCTTGGCTACCCACCACAGTCAAGAAAAAGCCCTGTCAAGAGCCTTGCCACCATTGGTGGTGCTTTGCACTCTTTACTGGGCTTTTTGTTTGCTGTATCTTCCATGCAAGAGGAAAATCAAAGACCTCTGTTCCATTTCGCCTTTAGATAATCTTCATAGTCCGCTTCATTAAAGTCTAATTGTGGCGAAGTGTCTGGTATGTTGTTTCTGTTGTCAATATCTGCAAGTTGACGGAATATCCAGTCAGCATAAGGGTCGTGGTATTTGTATTCTTTCAGTTGTTCTCTGTATCGGTCTAACCCTCGCATTTCCTTATGCACTTTCATCATGCGTTCTATTTTCTGATGCTGTATCAACTGCTTGATTTCCATAAGTTCTTCCAACTCTGTAACCTCATTGGTAATATAGTTATGGATATACTGTATAAGTTTATATACCTTGTAAAATCTGTATTCGTTTTCATTATCGAAAAATTCATTTTCAGACAGATAATCTAAAGAAACATTGAAGTCCTGTTCCCGTTTGATAATATCCATGATATATGGCTCGGTGTGGTCGATATACTTCCATTCTCCCGACAATAATTCATTGGGCGTTACACCCAGCACGTCCA
>NZ_JAHPYJ010000040.1:0-13129 GCF_019041935.1 Erysipelatoclostridium sp. MSK.7.34 | reverse complement strand
AGAAAAATGTTAAATTTCGATGAAAGCAGAGTAAGAACAGAACATCAAAATGGAGTAAATTTAATCCCTGAAGTAGAAAAAATTGTTGATAAAGTTTGTGAAGATGGGTATTCAAATATCTTCTTATTTGGAATTGGTGGAACATTATTGTATGCAGGACAAATTATGCATACTGCTAAACAACTTGGTTGTGATTTACCAATTTATTTAGAAAATGCAACTGATTTCTTATATGAAGGGAATGCTAAATTTAATGAAAAATCAATTGTAGTTATTGCATCATTATCAGGTAATACTATTGAAATTGAAGCAGCTATTGATAAAGCACATGAAGTAGGAGCCAAAGTTATGGGATATGTTGAAGTTTTAAATTCTCCTTTGGCTAAAAAAGTTGATTATTTAGTAAATACATTCGGTGGTGAATATTATTGGTGGTATTCAGTTGTATTACGCTTTATGAAAAATGCGGGACAATTTGATAAATATGATCAATTGATGAATGAGATTAAAAACATGCCAGAAAATGTTGTACAAATTTATAAAGATGCTGATGCTAAAATGGAAGCATACGCAAAACAATATTGTGATGAACCAATTACTTATTTAGTTGCATCAGGAAACCTAGAAGATTGGGCAGTGTGCTATGGTATGTGTATTATGGAAGAAATGCAATGGATGCGAACAAGACCAATTTCAGCAGCAAACTTCTTCCATGGAACATTAGAAGTTATTGAAAGAGATATTCCAGTTATTTTGATTAAAGGTGAAGATAAAACTCGTCCAGAAATGGATCGTGTAGAAAACTTTGTTCATAGAGTCAGTGCAAAAGTTACTGTTTTTGATACAAAAGATTATGAATTAAAAGGAATAAGTGATGAGTTTAGAGGAATTTTATCTCCTATCATGATGAGATCAGCATTTATGAGATTAAATGTACACTTAGAACATTGTAGACGTCATCCAATTGATATTAGACGTTATTATAAAGCTTTGAATTATTAATACATTGATAATATGGATAATGGCATTATGTATACCTATACCATATTGCCATTATCATTTATTACAAATGAAAAGGGAGAGATATATATGGATGTATGTGCAATGAATTGTCATTATCGTTTTTATACATTAGAAGATTTTTTTAAAAAGTCTTTCGAAAATGGATTTCAATATGTTGAACTTTGGACAGGACCGATGCATTTTTATTTGGATTATAATGGGTATGATCCAGTTGAAAATTTAAGACAATTGGAACGTAAATATAAATTAAAAGTAATTGGTGTTTGTCCAGAACAAACAAATCCAAAACCGAATAATATGGCTGCTAAATCTACAAAAGAACAAGAAAGAGTATTTGCCTATTTTAAAAATGCGATTGATATTGCTTATGAGATAAATGCGAATCAAGTTGTTGTTACTAGTGGATGGGCGTATTTATTAGAAAATAAGGATGATGCAAAACAAAGAAGTGCAAAAATGTTGAATCGTTTGGCTCAATATGGAGCATCTAAAAATATTCCTTTAGCGATAGAGGCTTTACAGCCAATGGAATCAATTTTGGTGAATACAATTTCAGACTTAAAGGATTTTCTCGATTTAGTTAATCATGATAATTTAAAAATCTGTTTAGATTTAGGAGCAATGGCAAAAGCTAAAGAAAATATAAATGATTATTTTGAAGCTTTTGGAAGTAGAATTATTCATTGTCATTTTGTTGATGGGAATCCAACTGGTCATATGGCATGGGGAGATGGCACACGATGCATGTCACAAGATTTAAATACATTAAAAAAATATAACTATACAGGATTGCTTTCTTTTGAAATTGTTAATCGTGTGTATTATAGAAAACCTTTTGAAGCAGATAAAAAATCAAAATTTTTATTTGATAAGTGGAGGAAAGAAATATGTTAAATATTGCTAAAAAATTAGACTATATAAGAGATCCTCAAGATGATTTTAAAACTTATTTGGATAAAGCAAACAAATATGGATTTCGCTGTATTTTTGCTAGAACAAAGCAAGAATATGAATATGCTGTGAATGCTTTGAATGATGATATTATTATTGCCGGTGCAATAGATTTTCCAGAAGGTGTATTAACATTAGAAGAAAAAGTTAATAAATTTAAAGAATATGCATTAATAGGGTATAAAGAAATAGATTATGTATTAAATCAAAATGCAGTTGAAAATGGAAATCTAAAAAAAATAGAAGAAGAAATGTTTTCTATTCATGAAATATGCCAGAAATATGGAATAGCTGAAAAAGTTATTGTAGAAATGTGTAAACTTGAAGGTAGAGACAATATAAAAAGAGAAATTTGTAATATTGCCAATCGTGTAAAACCTACTTTTTTGAAAACATCGACAGGAAGAAGCTTTCGAGGCGCAGATTTAAATGATGTTAAACTAATGAAAAATATTCTAGATGATAATATATGCATAAAAGCTTCTGGAGGAATACGAACATATCAACAAGCAGAAAAATTTTTCAAATCAGGAGCAGACGTTATAGGTGCATCATCAGCAATACAAATAGTTGAAGAATCAAAGAGAAAAATGTTAAATTTCGATGAAAGCAGAGTAAGAACAGAACATCAAAATGGAGTAAATTTAATCCCTGAAGTAGAAAAAATTGTTGATAAAGTTTGTGAAGATGGGTATTCAAATATCTTCTTATTTGGAATTGGTGGAACATTATTGTATGCAGGACAAATTATGCATACTGCTAAACAACTTGGTTGTGATTTACCAATTTATTTAGAAAATGCAACTGATTTCTTATATGAAGGGAATGCTAAATTTAATGAAAAATCAATTGTAGTTATTGCATCATTATCAGGTAATACTATTGAAATTGAAGCAGCTATTGATAAAGCACATGAAGTAGGAGCCAAAGTTATGGGATATGTTGAAGTTTTAAATTCTCCTTTGGCTAAAAAAGTTGATTATTTAGTAAATACATTCGGTGGTGAATATTATTGGTGGTATTCAGTTGTATTACGCTTTATGAAAAATGCGGGACAATTTGATAAATATGATCAATTGATGAATGAGATTAAAAACATGCCAGAAAATGTTGTACAAATTTATAAAGATGCTGATGCTAAAATGGAAGCATACGCAAAACAATATTGTGATGAACCAATTACTAATTTAGTTGCATCAGGAAACCTAGAAGATTGGGCAGTGTGCTATGGTATGTGTATTATGGAAGAAATGCAATGGATGCGAACAAGACCAATTTCAGCAGCAAACTTCTTCCATGGAACATTAGAAGTTATTGAAAGAGATATTCCAGTTATTTTGATTAAAGGTGAAGATAAAACTCGTCCAGAAATGGATCGTGTAGAAAACTTTGTTCATAGAGTCAGTGCAAAAGTTACTGTTTTTGATACAAAAGATTATGAATTAAAAGGAATAAGTGATGAGTTTAGAGGAATTTTATCTCCTATCATGATGAGATCAGCATTTATGAGATTAAATGTACACTTAGAACATTGTAGACGTCATCCAATTGATATTAGACGTTATTATAAAGCATTAGATTATTAATCATGAATCATAAAACAACTGTTATCTTTGATATGGACGGTGTTATCTTTGATAGTGAAACAATGTATATGAATGAACTTATGGCATTTTATAAAAAATATGACATTGATTTATTACTTGATGAATATAAACAAGTGATATGTGTTGATAATCGTAAGTTTAGAGATATTGTGTATGGCTGGTGGAATGAAAAAACTTCAAGAGAAGAATTTAATGATTTATTAACTAAGTATTATGCCTCTTTAAAAAGAGATTACCAAGCCATACTCAATCCATATATTTTCTCCCTACTCGACTATTTAAAGTTACATAACTACAAAATAGCACTTGCATCATCATCAAGTCAACAACTTATACATTATGCATTAACTACGTCAAAGTCATGCTCAATTTATCGTTGATCAGCTTATAGATATTATAGATTATTTAGAAACAAAGAAATGAGAGTGTCAAATTCTTATTTCTTTTAATTATTAAGTTCAACTCAATTACATATAGCGTAAAACAAAACTTTTGCATATACACTCGTTTGTACAACTTAAACATTAGTTGATACATTTCTTTCAAGTTCTAATTGAGTTTTTAATGTTTTGTACGCAACTTTAATATCCCATCGTTTTGAATACAAATCTTCTATCTTTCTTTTTTCAAATTCCTCCTTAGGCAGATTTGTAAAGTAAGTCATTTCTTGAACCTGTCGCATTTTGGATTGTCAACACTTTTTAGGACAATTTCAAAGAGAATTTATCCTATATTCAACTGGTGATACATATCCTAATGATCCATGAATGCGAATGTTATTATACCAGTTTACATAATCAAATAATTCTAATTCCAGCTCTTCAAAACTATTAAATATTCTATTAAATGCAAATTCTGTTTTTATGATTTTATAGGTGGCTTCAGCTGCTGCATTATCATAGGGACATCCTTTAGCACTTAACGATCTACTAACATTAAATGTTTCTAGTACTTTATCAATTATCCTATTCTTATATTCATTTCCTCTGTCTGTGTGAAATAGTTGAATATTATTCAGGTTTCTTTGTACTCTGCTGAAGGCCTTATATACTAATTTTGCATCTTTATGTTTACCTGCTGCATACCCAATAATTTCTCGATTATATAAATCCAGTAGTAAACATATATAATTCCAATAACCACCTACATTTACATAGGTAAGATCACTTACTACTACATCTAATGTTTTTTCTCTATCAAATTCACGATGTACTATATTTTCTACTTTATCATTATTGCATGTACTCTTATGTATTTTATATTGTTTTACTGTATAGTTAGAAACCAGGCCATTTTCTTGCATAATACGACGAATTTTTCGAACGCTAACTTGATATCCTGACTTTGATAATTCTACTTTAATCTTTCTGGATCGAAGTAAATCAAGTGAGTAGTAATTGTATGGTACTAGCTACTCACTATGCTTTTTTATAAAGTTATATTATAAAAAAAGATCAATTAAATAAGAGGTATCCATATTTCATGAAAAAACAAATCAAATATAATTTCATATAGGTGGCATATAAGATTGCAATGGAAGAATATATTGAATATTATAATACAAAGAGAACACAATCGGTATATATTCCTAATTCACTTTCTTAATTTAATTGGAAAAATATTTTGAAATATTTATTTACAACATTTCCAATTGTAGCTTTACCAATAAGTATAATACATTCTCTTACATCTGTCGGAAATGTCAATTCAACCGCATTATAATATCCTTTATTAAAATATAGATTACCACAAATTTATTACAATGTTTATTTTTATTTACACTATGAAATAGTGTAAATAAAAATAAACACATGCCATTATAGGACAATTAAGTGTTAAAAAAGCAGTTTTAAGCATAAATAGTGTCAAAATAGGTTGTAACTACAGTTCATAATAAAAATATATAATATACTTTAGCCATAAGAAAGAGGAGGTGAAATTATGGCGCAATATAGTTCTAAACATCAGGTTGTTAAATATTTAGATGAAATAACGAAACAATTTGACAATAAAAATTTGGATATTTTCACTACAAAGTATATAAGTCAGACATTACATCTGTCTAGATCTTTAGTTTCTATGTACTTAAATGATATGGTAAAAAATGGCACAGCTATAAAAATTACTTCAAGGCCTGTGTATTATTTAAGTAAAATAATTTTGGAAAAGAAGTATCATGTAGCATTAAGACAAAGTGAATATATGAGTATGTTAGAATTGCGCCAAATACTTAAATGTAAAGATTCTATTAGGATGGATTTTGAAAATGTAGTAGGCAAGGATGGAAGTTTGCACTATGTAATACAACAAATTAAATCTGCAATCGCATACCCAGGAGGATTACCCATATTGTTAGTTGGGGAAAATGGAACAGGGAAAAAATATCTAGGGGAAATTATTTATCACTATTGTATAAATCAAGAAATAATACCATCAAATGCGCAATTTAAATACCTTAAAGTTACAAAGCAACAAAAAGAAATAGATTATGATTTGTTTTTGTTTGGAACAGAAATCAACGGACAAACAGTAGAAGGAATTATGGATACTTTAGATCATGGAATTTTATACATTCAAAATGTATCATATTTACCAGAAAATACGCAAGAAAAATTAGCAGATTTTTTATTATCAAAATCCTTCTTACGAAAAAAAGGAAAGAAACGAGTATATAAGGATATTCGTATTATTCTGAGTAGTATCCCAAGTCAAAAAGAACAGATGTGTGAAATTTTGGAATCAAGAATTCCTGTAGTATGCAATATTCCATCATTTTCTGAAAGAAATGAAGATGAAAAAAAGGAACTTATTTTACATTTTTTCTATGAGGAAGAGGAGTGTTTAGGTAAAAATATTTCGATATCTAATAAGCTATTATATTCATTAATTAGAGAAACGTATAACAACAATTTAACAGAACTAAAAAAATGCGTTAAGTCTATTTGTGCAAATGCTTATGTTGATTCTGATAATGAGAACTTGGATATATATGTATTTCATTTACCTGATTATATGTTATCAACAGTTAAGATATCCAGTGAGGAAGAAAAATGTATGCCGTTAAAGGATATTAAAATTGATAGTTCGATAATTCAAATTATATCATTGTGGAATAATATTATTCATTCATTCGAACAATTAAATACAAATTGCAAAAGTGAGAAAGAATTTTTAGAAGAAAGTAAGAAGATTATTAAACACTACTATGATGTTATTGTTTTTCAGGAAACATACGATGACTGTAGAGTTAGACAATTGGAAAAATTCGTTACAAATTATTTAACTACAGTAAGAAGTTCCACGATCATTAATTTTCCTATTAATTTTGCTTATGTTCTAGCTAGATTAATTATTTTTCAACAAAATCATAATTCTGGATTAAACGTTTGGGAAAAAGAGCATATCACAGAGATAACTAGATTATATGAATATTTATTGCAAATAGGAAATGAATCGGAACAGCTTTGTAAGATGCTTAATAAACAAATTACTAATAATTATCGTATTTCTCTTTCTATGATTCAACAATCATTTATTTTATTAAATATGAAGTTATATAACTTGAACACAAAAATGTTAGATACTATCGGAGTTGTTTTGTGTCATGGGTATTCAACGGCAAGTTCTATTGCAGATGCAGTAAATACTTTACTAAACATGCAAGTATTTGAAGCAATTGATATGCCCATCTATAGTTCGGTAGATGATACGATAGAAAAACTAAATATGTTTGTTCAACATAATAGGCATTTCAAAAATATTATCTTAATGGTTGATATGGGTTCTTTAGAAGAAATAGGAAAAGAAATCGAGGGTTTTGCAAATGTTGGCATTATTAATAATATTTCCACGCTATTGGCCTTAGAAATTGGAAATAAGATTAAACAAAAAAAGAAAGTACAAACAATATTGGAAGAAGTAAGTAAACAAGCCAAAGTATATTATCATATGATTTCTATTGCAAAAAAAGATAAAGCAATTTTGTTTACTAGTGATGCTGGAATATCTATTGCAGAGAAACTATGCCGATTATTTAAAGATAGTTTACCAAAAACAATAGCGGTTGAAATGATTGCTTATGACTACGAATTATTATTACAAAATGGTAAAAAGGATACTATTTTTGTTCAATATAATGTTGAACTATTAGTAAAACCAATGAACTTACAATTAGATGGTGTTAGAAATGTGACGTTAGAAGAAATTATTAACTTTGAGAATATTAATATGGTAAATGAGATTTTAGCAGAATATTTAAGTACTAAAGAAATTGAACAATTTGATCAGTTATTACTTAAAAATTTCTCATTGCAATCTATTATGGAAAATCTAACAATATTAAATGCTCAAAAGTTACTAGATTATGTTTATGAGGCAACTAACGCTTTGCAGCATCGATTAAAACGCAAATTTCTAAGCAAGACAATTGTGGGAATCAATATGCACATTTGTTTTTTAATTGAACGTTTGGTAACGAAAAAAACAGTAGAAGAATATTATGATATTCCTGGATTTATAAATTCTAATAGTGAATTTATTGAGGTGGTAAATGAATGTTTTGCGTCTATTTTAGAACATTATAAAGTTACTTTACCAATTAATGAGATTGCCTATTTGTACGAATACATTAAGAATGATATCAGTGTAAAGGTAGGATCGGATGAATTTTAATAGTAGGGATAAAGGAGGAATTTATGAGAAGAATAATTTTAGCTTCACATGGAATGTTAGCAGAAGGTATGAAAGATAGTGTTACTTTTATAGTAGGACATAGTAATAACATTTATACTATATCAGCATATACAAAAGAAGATTTTTCATTTGAAGCAGAAGTTAAACAAATATTTGAAAGTTTTAATGATGGAGATGAAGTAATTGTCATCACTGATATATATGGTGGTAGTGTTAATAATAGTTTTATTAGACTATTAAATACGTATGTATTTCATTTGATTGCAGGAATGAATATGTCATTAATTTTACAAATTATCAATGAAAATAGAAGTATTGAAGAACAAATACATGCGTTATTAGAAGAAAATAAACAAATGATATGTTATTGCAATGATATTGTAAAAAAATCATATCAAAATGATGAATTTTAAAGAGAGGAGGAAGATTATATGATTTTAATGTTGCGTGTAGACCATCGCTTGTTGCATGGGCAGATTGCTTATAGTTGGACTAACTATTTAAACGCTAACTGTATATTGATTGCTAATGATGGAATTATGAAGGATGAACTTAAGAAGACAGCTATTTATATGGCAAAACCACCTTCAACAAAGCTGGTCATGAAAGATATAGAAAATTCTATAAAGGCTATTAACAGTGGTGTTACGAATCAATACCGACTATTAATAATTGTTGAAACTGTAGAAGATGCATATAGATTATTAGAAGGATGTGAAAATATCCGAAAGATTAATTTAGGGAATTCCAAGGTAAAAGATGGAGGAAAACAATTAGCTAAAACCTTTTATGTATTGCCTGAAGAAGAAAAACAATTACAACAGATGTTAGGTAGGGGAGTAGAAATATTTATACAGCGTGTGCCAGAAGTTAAGGCTATACCATATTTAAAATGAGAGAGAGGAGAATAAAATGATTGGAACAGCAATAATTCTTGGACTAGTAACAGCGGCTCTTATAGTTATTGAGTATGCTGGAGGTAGAAATTTTATTACACAACCAATAATGGCCGGAACTGTAGTTGGTTTGTTAATGGGAGATTTACGAACTGGAATTGTGATAGGAGCAACATTGGAATTAGCATTTTTAGGGGCTACTTCTATTGGGGCAGTTATTCCACCTGATGCTATGATAGGTACTATTTTGGGAACTGCATTTGTTATTAATGCTGGAGCAAGTGCAGAGAGTGCGATGGTTTTAGCATTACCGGTTGCTTCATTAGCTTTAATTTTTAAAAATTTTCATTATGGGTACATTGTTTCTTTATTTCAAAGACGTGCCGATAAACTTGCAGAGCAAGGTGATTACAGAGGCATAGAGATATTGCATTGGACTTGCGGATTAACGATGGCAGCAATTTTAGGAGTTTTAGTAACTGTCTCATTTGCAGCTGGCAGTGATGTTATGAGTGATATATTGAATGCTATTCCTGAGTTTGTACAAACAGGATTAAATGTAACTATTGGTTTATTGCCAGCAATTGGATTTAGTATGTTAGCTAGAACTATGTTATCTAAATCAAATATTTATATTTTCATTTGTGGATTTGCAGTTGTTGCGTATTCACAACTACCAATTTTAGGGGTAGCTATTTTTGGAACAGTATTAGCTATTATTCTTATTAAACAGGAAATTAATAAAACAGAAACAGCTGCGATAACAGAAGGAGGAATAAATGATGACTTCTAAATTAACGAAAAAGGAATTAAATAAAACAATGTTGAGATCTTGTGGCTGCTCTTTTTCATGGGGATATGAAAGACAAGGAAATATTGCCTTTGCATATGCAATGATTCCTGTATTACGTAAGCTGTTTCCACAAAAAGAAGAAGCATCTAAAGCATTAAAAAGACATCTTGAGTATTATAATGTAACTAATCAATGTATGACGTTTAACTTAGGAATTGCTTCTGCGATGGAGGAAGAAATCGCTAAAAATAAAGAATTTGATACCAAAGTAGTGAATGAAACAAAAGTAGCATTAATGGGACCGATATCTGGAGTTGGTGATGCCTTCTTTTGGGGGACTTTCAAGATTATTGCAACGGCTGTAGGGACCACCTTTGCCCTACAAGGAAATATATTAGGACCGATTCTCTTCTTCTTAATTTATAATATTCCAGCTTTTGCAATTCGTATTGGATTAATGAATGTAGGATATTCTTTAGGAACTAAATTTTTAACAGAAATGCAATCAAATGGATTGATGAGCGTTTTATTAAAGGGAGCTACTGTACTTGGACTATTTGTAGTAGGAGGAATGTGTGCGAGTTTAGTAAATCTCAATATTGTGTATACGTTCAGCGATGGTGCTAATAGCCAAACAGTATCTGATTTATTAAATCAAATTATGCCATGCTTAGCTTCACTGTTAGTATTCGCAACTACTTATTGGGGAATTGTTATTAAAAAGATAAAACCTATTACTATGATTGTATTAATGACAATTATTGGTATTGGTGGTGCATATTTAGGAATTTTAGGTTAAAAAGAAGGTTGTAAGGAGAAAAGTAACTATGTTAACAATGGAACAATGTATTCGTGAAACACCCATAAGAATGATGGAAATAGTAGAAAATCACCAGAACTTATTTAAAGAAGTTGTAAAAAATAGATATCAAAAAATTATAATTACTGGTTCTGGTTCTAGTTATCATGCTGGAGTGGCAGCGAAAGAATGTATGTTAAAGTATATGCAAATACCAGTAGAAGTCTTATATCCCTTTGAAATAGAATCTTATATTTTTCAAAATTCTCAAACTACATTAGTAATAGGAATATCGCAAAGTGGAACAAGTTTAAGTACATATCGTGCTATGAAAAGGGCAAAGAAACACGGATGCCATATAGCATCTATGTCGGGTAGAGATGATAATGCAGTAGTATTAAATGAAGTTGCAGATTATATACTGACAGTTAAATGTGGAGAAGAAGGGGATTTACAACCCAAAACAAAAGGTATGTTATGTACGATTGCTAACTTAATGTTACTAGGAGTGTATTGGGCAAAAACATATGGAATTATTGATCAAACAGCATATAAAAAATTCTTACAAAGCTATAAGAATGTAAGTAATAATCTCATAAGCATCGTTGATGATGCAGAGCAGTGGATTCAAAAAAATGGAAAGACATTGGTAAAGGCAAAAGATATTCGTGTAGTTGGAACCAAAGATGTATTTGGCATTACATTAGAAGGAAGTTTAAAATTAGTAGAAACTTTAAGAGTACCAGTATCTGGTTATGAATTTGAAGAGTTTACACATGGAATTTATAATGCTATCAATGATTCTTCCTATTTATTTTTATTAGATACTAATGTAGAACCAAGGGTGGAGACATTAAAAACAGTATTATCGCAATGGACAAATAATATTGTTATTATTGGAACAAAATTAACTGATAAAAAAGATTTTTATGTAAATAGTTTGAAAAAGAAAGACTTTGTATCTTTTGAATATATAATATTGTTATTTATGATATGTGAAAAAGTATCGGCATTAAAAGGTATTGATATACAAACAACTAAAGATGCTAGCTTTCATGCCAAATTAGGTAGCAAAATTTTAAGAGATGAATAACTATTAATATTTCCTCCCTGAAATATTAAAGTATAATTTATATCATTAATAAAGTAAAAATAACTAAAAAAACTTGTTTCATTATAATTAATGAAATAAGTTTTTTTGCTATATAAAAAGAAAGATATTTTAATTGAAAGAAAAAGGCTTAATACTAGAGAGGAAAGTGAGGACAATTTTCATGAGAACAGTCTGTATTCAACAGGTATCTTATAACCCTGTATGGGTGCGGGAAAAGAAAAAAATACAATCTTTTGGAATAATCATTAAAAAAGCTGATTATATTTTAGCAATTTTAAAAGGTATGAAAATGCTATATCAATGGAAAGTGATCTATCTGAAGTATTTAATTTATTAAAAGTGGATTTTAAAAATGAAGAAAATATATGATAGTTCAGATATGAATAAAGGAACATAAGTAGATTTTACTAAGTTGTTTCATTTTATTGAAAATGGATTAATAAAAAAGAAATCAAGAGAATTGAGAAAATTTATATTTATCATCTAACAAGATATTATGGCAAATACGAAAAGTGCTTACCACTGGGAAAGTTATTAGTAACCCAAAATTAATTTAAATATTTTTAGAAGGTAATGATTGTTTATTTCTAAAAAATAATGATAACTCGGATATATAGACGCTTGGGACATCTTGGCAAAGACTTTTGTATAAATGTTTTTTTTATTTGGGCGGACAAAGAGTATAGGATTAAAGAATATTTAAATGATTTGAGGTATTCACTAGAATTGATAAATGATATAAGTCTTGAAATCGAGAAGGTAGATGATAGTATTAATCTAGAAAGCAAATACAGAGAAGTGTTCAAAAATTATGGAGCAGCGGTTTTATGTGTCCTCATAGAAGAAGTTAATTTTTATAGTGACAATAATATAGATACTAATACTAAAATTATCTATTTTTAAAAATTTTATTAGCTAGATTGATTTTCCATTACTATTCAGATACTTTATCAGGAACTGATAGTGACATTGTGGTTTATATGGATAATGAATTTGAGGGGACCGTAGAGAGATTTATTAATATTGATAAATAGAAAAGTGCATAAATCATATAGTACATGGAATGGGTTAGATGTATATCCTATAAATGATAATGTGATTCTTTTGGTATATTGTATATTTAATAGTGAAAGAAGACAAAGAAGACTATAGATGCAGGATATACTCCGTATAGCAGTTGTATTAATTAAATATGAAAACCTTAATTTGTCAGTTAAAAGTAAATAATTAATGTTTAAGTGTGTAGTTCGTTGA
>NZ_JAHPYJ010000003.1:0-236977 GCF_019041935.1 Erysipelatoclostridium sp. MSK.7.34 | reverse complement strand
AGATCAGATCATCCTGCCCGTTGTTCTCGCTCCATGTCGGCATCAGTACTCTGTCCACCGCATTGTCATCTGTTACTGTACATGTCACTGTATATCCGCTTCGGCTCACGTTTGTTATCTTCGCATTGCTTATTACCGGTGCTTCATTTTTCTCATATGAAATATCATTTCCATTATTTACAATTGTTAAATGATTAGAAGATACATATGCATAATCACTGTCATAATTATATTCCGCACTTGTTGACACTGAAGTCCTATTACTATTCAATACTGAATCACTTTGAATTTCATAGAATTCATTTTCAGGAGTCTTCTTTCTTACTATAAAAGCATAACTAGGATTTTTTATTGTTGTATATAGAACTGTTGATGATATATTGCTTGATTGTCGTACATTCAAATTAGTCCGTGACGTTCCAGCAACATCTTTTACACCAATAGTATAATAATTTTTATCTTTTCCAGATATACTCGCATCCATATTTTCAGCAATTGATGCACATTTTTCACCTTCGTATGGGTCAGAGGAGTATTTGCCGAAAATTCCACTTCCTTTATCACCAAAGTACCCACCCCTAAATAAACTTGTGTATGTCCCATTTAGATATTTCTTTGACATCCAGTTTGATGCAAAATCTTCAATACAAGCTTCGACACTTGAATATTTTTTGGCATCTTCTGAAGGGTTAGCATCTGTTGCATTCATCCCAAATAAATTATTTTTATTTTGAGCTATAGAACTCTTACCCCAACCTGATTCAAGTGCAGCAAAACTCGCTGCCATTAATGCATTTACACCATACTTATTTTGATATTTTATGAACATGTCACCAGTATTATTTAATTTCGATGTACTTGAGTTTGCTTTATTGTTAAGATAAGTTGTTAATTCTTGAGCAGTGTAGTTTGTTTTACTTCGCATTGGTAGGTATTGAAAATAATTATAATATGGGGTACTTGGATTAACCGAATTTGTTCTTACATTATTTTTGTAATCCGTAATCATAGTATTATAATTTTCATAAAAATAGTGTCCATCATAGCTATAATATTCTTTTCCTTTTGTCAAATAGCTTGGTCCTTTTCCTACATAGTTACTATTTCCTTGATTACCGGTAGCATTAACATTATTAGAAATATAATGATATAAATTACCTGATGAATTTACTTCATAGTTACTTGCATAATAAGTTCCTTGTGTTAAAACCTCTACTTTACTTGGATCTACTAACCCTGTAACACCTGAAATCATAAACTTAACTTTTCCATTTTCATAACCTAAAAAAGCAGCATCAGCAGCACTTGCTTTTGAAATATATCCCGCCTGTCCAGTATAATAATCTACAAACTCCGTAGTTGTTCCTGCACTACTACAGTTAAAATTAACCATATTGGCTGTACTCACAACTCTTAATCTAGGATTATACACTTCTCCAGTAGTACCATCATAGACATCCACAGTTGTGATGTTTCCATTCTCATCAACAAATTTAGTTTGACCAATAACTTCCTTATTACCATTTTTTGTTTCAATCGAAGAATTATTTTCTAATTCCGTAGTGGAATTACTATTTAGATCTATATTTTTATCATTACTACTTTCATCTTCTACTGATAAATCATCATGATTATTAAAAGCCGCAACATTTCCCACTGTCATACTTAATGTAATCAACGATGCAGCACTAACTTTTGCTATTTTTTTCTTCATACACACTCTCCTGACTCTATTAATCAGTATAAGTATACAAAAAATGTGCTAATATAACAATCATTCAATCATTAATTCACACATTTATTTATAATTAAATATAATTATATACACTTTCTTATTTTATTTGTTTAAATATCTAAAACTATATATCTATAACGAACCTTTTCCATAAACAACACTTTTAACAGTTTTATACATAATTGTAAAATCTAACCATATTGACCAATTATGATAATAATAGTCATCTAATTTACACCGATAACTAAACTCCACATCACTTCGACCATTAGCTTGCCACATCCCTGTAACACCAGGTTTTAATTTAATAATTGAATCATAATATTGACCCATATCCTCTTTTTCACGTGGTAAGTATGGTCTTGGCCCTATAAAACTCATTTCACCCTTTAATACATTTACAAATTGTGGCCACTCGTCTAACGATGTTTTCCTTAAAAAATGTCCAACAGGAGTAATCCGAGGATCATCTTTTAATTTTTTGTTAGTTAAATACTCTTCTTTTATTTTAGGATCCTCTTCCATCATTCTTTCAAGCTCAGCTTCGGCATTAGGTATCATTGATCTAAATTTATATATTTTAATCAACTTTCCATTTTTCCCAATCCGCTCTTGTGAAAACATGATATTGTCATGGTCACCGCTCTTAACATATTTATATTTCACATAAGCCATTAATGGCAGTAAAGTCATCACCCCTGCTATACCAGCTAATATATCAATAAGTCTCTTAATAAACTTATCTAATAATCCAATTTCATCATTTGAAGTTGCGATTAGTAGCTGTCCATCAAAATCTTGAACTTCTGAAGAAAACGTCATTGTTCCATTCACATCTGGTAAATACTTAACTGAATCAACTTTACCATATATATCGCTCATTACCTTATCAATTACTTGCTGATCAGCTTCTGGTATTGCAATAATGATTTGTTCAATACCTAGGTTTTCTATTGCTTCATCAATTTTATCATATTCATATATAGGACTATGCTTAATAATATTTTCTTGTTCAAATCTAAATAATTCATTTGTTTTATTTACATCAACATATCCCATTATATTAGTTAAAGCAAATCTATTATTATTTGATATTTTTCCTAATCTTGCTGCCTCGTATCCGGTACCAATAACTAATGTTTTCCTCGCAAATTGTTCTCTAAACGCAATTCTAAGAAATCTAGATGCTAATAAACTAATCAAAAACATTGATATCGCCATAAGCGTTAAATGCATTTTTCTTTCGTAACCTGTAGATTGGGGTACTAAAACTAATAAAGCTATGTAAAAACAAAAACTTGATTTGACAAGCTGTTGAATTTCATTCCATATTAAACAAGTATTTAATGAATAATGTCCGTAAATAAATAAAAATAAAAAATATAGCGTTCCTGATCCCACTATTAAATCAATATCCATATGAAAATATAAGCATATAAAATAATACATCACAACCTCAATCATAAATAACATGATTGGCATTATTTTTCTATTCATAATTCCACCTCGACATTCATAGAACAATTATACCTTAATACAACTATTATTTCTATCTTTTATCAGTTTAAACAACTAATAAGATTGTTTAAACTGATAAATATTGTATAATAATTATATACTTTATAGGAGGTTGTCCATGAAATTCTTTTATACGGGATTAAATAAATTTATGTGGAATCACCCATTTATCAAATCTTGTACTCATTTTACTTCAAGATTTTGTCCATACATGGTTGCTATTTTTTATATGCTCTTTTTATTAAAAATATATTTAGATCGACCACACAACCTATTAGGTTTAGCGGCAGAACCAATAGCAGTATTTGCAATTACCGCTATTTTAAGAATTGTAATTGATAGAAAACGCCCCTCTGAAAAATATGATTTGACACCAATTGACGGCAGTAAAAAAACGGGTCATTCATTTCCAAGTATTCATGTTGCTATGTCAATATCAATTGCTTTAGCTGTTTTACACTTTGGTCCTAATATGGGATTGCTATTAAGTACCCTTGCAATAGCTATCTCATTATGTAGACTTTTATCAGGTGTTCACTACTTAACTGATATTCTTGCAAGTATTGCTATTGCTTTTATAGTTAATTTAATTTAATAACTTTTTAATCACAAGATAAAAAATATTCTTGTGATTTTTATTAAATAATACTGGGTGGGATTAAAGGATGCATATAGTAATAGTAAAATATCCAACATGTAATTAAGAATTAGAAAACAATATATCTATTTTCCAAGGTTCAAAACTAAAATTAAAAATAGTGATGAGTATAAAAGGTAGATAATTTTGATATTAAACATTTAACTAAATAATTTAGAAAAAGACTCGACTTCACTTCAAAAGTACGAGTCTTTAATATATTCTTTATAACTCATTAGATCTTCTAGCAAAAGTAAAGTTACCACTCGATACTGAAGAAATCTTAACTACATCACCAGTTTGAGGTGCATGGATATATTGACCATTACCAATGTAAATACCAACATGACCTGACTTCCATAAAATATCTCCTGGTAAAGCTTGTGATACACTTATTTGAGTACCATAACTCTTTAATTCACCTGTTGTTCGAGGAATACTAATTCCTACTTGAGCATAGCACCACTTAACAAGCCCAGAACAATCAAATGTGTTGGGACCATTTCCTCCCCAAACATATGGGCATCCTAATCTCGAATGCGCTGCATCAACGATACGGTCACGTATCGTAATTGTAGCATCTACAAAAGCCACACCACTTCTATCAAATGTGGAGTTTCTAGGAACAAGTTTAATTTCAATTGCTTCTGATTGAATCCTTCCCCCTATCGTACCTGCTGTTTCTCCATTCTTTGCCCAACCTAACCAACCCATATTGGAAACATGCATTCTATAATAGATATCAAAAAAATCAGACATTGTTCTTGATAAACTAATTTCAATTGCCTCAATAGGTTTATTTTGACCTTCAGTTCCCGCTCTTTCATTGCTAGAGACCCAATTCTGCCAACCCACATCAGAAACATGAGTTCGATATGTTAATCCACTATTACCATCAAAATCACTTAATTTAATTTTAACAGCTTCCATTCTCTTTTTTTGATTAGTAGTTCCTGCCATCTTACCTTCATCTGCATAACTCATCCATCCCATATCTTGCACATGAGAGCTATATGTTAATGTTGGTTTTGTTAGTGATGGTAATCCCTCTGTTGAAATTTGACTTCCTTTAATAACTAATTTAATTTGAATCGCTTCTGTTCGAAGTGCAAGTCCTATCGATCCTGCAATCTCTCCATTCTTTGCCCAGCCTAGCCAACCCCTATATGGCACGTGTACCCGATAATAAATATCATACATATCTTTGTACTCATTTGTAAGCTCCGCTTGAAACGCTTGTATAGCTATTGCTTTATCTGTAGTGCCTGCTTGAGCTCCTGATGTAACCCATGCTTGCCACCCAACATCAGCTATATGAGCACGATATCTTACCATACTTTTATCATTTTCTTTAAGATTTAAAATTAATGCCTCTAGTCGCTTACTTTGATTTACAGTTCCTGCAATTTCATTATCATGGACTGTATCTAACCAACCTTTATCTTCAACATGAGCTTGATAATTTATTGCTGGTAACTCCATTGCACTTAATGAAAGGGGTGAAGTAAAAATGCCTAATGTAAAAACTAGCGTCGTGCATGTAAGCATTACTACCACAAATAACTTTAAAAATTTTTTCATAAAACTTTTCTCTGTATATTAGAATCTAATCTGTTATCATCAAATCATTAACAAAAAATTCAATATACTTTTCCTTTCCTGATTTTTATTTAGAATTGTTAAAGTGAATCTATATTTTAAACCAATCCGTACATAATTTAGCTTTTTTCACAACCTACTTTTCTATTATCAAAATATAGTTTTATTAAATATATAGAAATTTTAATAAATAATTTTTAAATCAATAAAATATTATATCAAAAAATAGAAGAGCCAAAAACTTAACTCTCCTACTTCTTCCATATAACTAATATTAATATTTTGAATACTAATATAACCAATTAAAATATTTAACATACAAAAAACAGTTAAATACTCCAATCCAATTTTAAATAAAGACAATATTATCTTTATAAAACTATACTTGCACTCATGTTACAGATAGTTTTTCGAGCATTCTCTCCTATAATGCTTACGAAATAATTTATGGTTATACAATAAGAAAGCTATTGACTATTAAAATTAATAAGAAAAATGTTATAATTAATATTTCTGGTATATACTTTTCTTCACTTAACAACATTCTAAAAACTATTAATTAATTTTATAAAACTTAACGACTTTAGTACAGTATATTTAGAGTTACTCTTCTAAACAGAATTTTTTACACATTATATTTACTAAACTTTAGTAATTACAGCACTTACTAAATATTCTCTATCATTGACTTTTATTTGAGTATCATCAGTAAAGCCAAAATCATTTGATCCAATTTCAATTTTTTTTCATCATCATTAAGAAACACAGTCCCATAATATGAATTATCACCACATAGACTAATATTATATATTCCAGCCTCTAAATCCACTCCAACCTTAAATACACCATTATTTTAAAGATTTAATGTTGATCGCTCATCAACAAATAACACTGTTTCATTAGATTGATATGTCAAGCCCATATCTTCGTAATTTTCATAAAAAATAAATACTTGACCTACTTTTTATTTCTAGCAAATGCATCAACACTTGCCTCAAGATTTTCTCCATATTCTGTTGCATACCCGGTAGCTTCTAAAACTTACTTTATTTCTGAATTAGTTTTTAATTCTGAGCTGTTTGAGCCACTCGAATTATCTGATTTACTACTGCCCCCAACCATTCCAATACATAAAAATAGTACCAATACAATTGAACTTATTGTAATCTTCAGATAAATACCCATATCTTTGAATCATGGTAAATAGAATATATTATCAAGATTTCATACTATAAAGCATATCTATCTAAAATATTCTTTAAATAATTTTATTAGACTCTTTTCTAGACTTTCTGAAACATATAATAAAAATCAACGCAATACTTAATTAAACTTATAAATATTCTCATCTAAAAAAGTTGAACTCTTTTGAACTTCAGCCTCAATATAAGCCTGACCATACTTTTCAATCGCTGTAGGTAAACTACTAAAAAGATTTGTACCTAAAGCTAACTTATTTCCATCTACTTTAAATCCCATAGCTGCTAACGTAGTTGGAAACATATCTAAATGACTGAACTGTCTGTTTTTTATATTATTACTCGATACTTTAGAATTAATAAAACAGTTATATGTCGTTCTAACATAATCAGCAGGAATATCTTTAGTATATTTAACCGCCATAGTATTATGATCACCAACTAAAACAATTGTTGTATTTGCAAACCAGGACTGTTCCTTACACCATGAGATAAAATTATTTACTTGTTTTGATTGACAAGCATAAATATTCTCATATCTATTTGAATAGGTATTCGGACAAAGTGAACATTTAATTCCATCGGTTGTATGGCAATCTATTGTTGCCATTGTAAAATTAAATTTTTGACCACTATTGACTAAGTTAGTTATCTCCTCCTTAGCAATTCTAAATAAGCCCTGATCATTTATTCCCCACTCGCACACTTCACCTCGTTGCACTCGTCCATCATTCTTAAGGGCTTTATAATCTACGATCTTATAGTTTCCATGTTGTTCGAACAGCTTATCAGTCCCCGCGAAAGTCGCATTACCTCCAATACAAAATTCCTGAATATAACCATTTTCCGCAAGAATATCACCAATCATTTTTGCTCCCGGCATAAATTTAGCATAATTACTCATATCATTAGCTACTTCTGATTTTAATGGCAAGCCTGATGACTGCCCTACCATTGAAGCTATCGTCCAAGTAGTTCCAGTAAACCCCAAAGCCCCTCCAGCTTTGTCAGTATTTGAAAAACTAATATTCTCATTGGCTAATTGAGTCAGCTCAGGTAAACAATTAATTTCTTTGATACCGCCATTAACAACATCCATGAACGTATTTTCATAAGACTCTAAATATATATATATTAAATTATTAGGATTCTCACCAGAAACTGCAACACTCGTTGGATCAGCATAAATAAGTTCTGGATCTCCGTCCGAAACCTCTTTCTTTACAGCAATCTTTTTCGGCTCATATATTTCCGTTTTTTGATTACTTTTGCGCAAATAGTCAAATACCCCAAAATTACTTTCTGCCATAGATAACGCACCTGCCAATAAAACAACTCCTAAAACCCATAGATGACGATTAATCACATATAAAAATCTTGGTTTCACAAATCTATTTGCCCAATATTTTCTTATCAAATAGTAAGAAATTAAAACAATTACCATTATTACCAAAGAAAAAACAAGTGATTCTAAAATCCAGCTAATAATAATACCATGATCAGTACTTGTTGTCGGAGCTAATACAGTAAACAACAACTGATCCATATCTACTTTTCCAAAAGTACGATTACACCACAATACCGAAGTACAAATCATTAACGATAAAAATAAAAAAATACTAAATATAATTATTGATACAGCTCTATGCCTTTTACTCATTACTATCACCAAATTTAATTTTAACATAATCTTTAACAATTTCTAACAAATTTCTAACACAATAATATATTCGTTTCTAAATTAGATTAAAAATTTATTTTTCTTTAAAAAAACAACACTTCACCTTATAATATAACTATGGAAAAACTATATTCAACTGGTGAATTTGCGAAAATGGCAGGTGTCACCTTAAGAACAATCAGATATTATGATAAAATCGGTCTTTTAAAACCAACAAAAATTCTTGATAACGGATATCGCCGCTATTGCAATCGTGATTTAATTACCCTTCAAAAGATCCTCTCACTAAAAGAATTAGGATTCTCACTTGAAGAAATTTATCCTCTTATTCAAGATAATAACCAGGATAACTTTAAAGAGTCGATTAAACTGCAAACCAATCTAATTGATCAGAAAATCAAACATTTAACCAATCTAAAAGATTCTTTAAAAGCAACAGAGCGTCTAATCAATAAAAAAAATATCGCCTGGGACAAAATTATTGAACTGATCCGCTTATCAACAATTGATGATAATCTTGTCACGCAATATATGAATGCTAAAAATCTTGATACACGAATCAAACTGCATGACAAATTTTCAATAAACCAGCAAGGCTGGTTTCCCTGGATTTTTGAACAAATTGATTTTTCCACCGTGTATCGTCTATTAGAGCTCGGCTGTGGAAATGGTAAATTATGGGAGAACAATACATATAATCTTCGTAATCGAGAAATCTTCTTATCAGATAATTCTGAGGGAATGATAGATGAAATTCGTCAAAAACTTGGAAATGATTATAATTATATTGTTGCAGACTGCCAAAGTATTCCTTTTAAAAATAACTACTTTGATACAATTGTTGCTAATCACATGCTTTTTTATTTAAAGGATTTAAAACAAGGTTTAACTGAAATAACTCGTGTCTTAAAGAATAATGGTACTTTTTATTGCACGACCTACAGTAAATATCATATGCAGGAAATTAGCGAACTTGCTCAAAACTTTGACTCACGTATCTCTTTATCTGATGATCCTCTTCCTGAACGTTTCGGTCTTGAAAATGGTAAAGATATTTTAAAAAGCTATTTTAATTATGTGGAATTAAAAAAATATGAAGATTATTTGTTAATAACTGAAGCCCAACCACTTATCGATTATATTCTTAGTTGTCATGGTAATCAAAACGAATACCTTGGTAATCGACTAAAAGAATTTAAAATATATATCGAAGATTTAATCAAAGAATCCCAGGGGATTAAGATCACCAAGGACTCTGGTTTATTTATTTGTACGAAGTAAAGCGACTCTTTTAGGAGTCGCTTTACTTTTTAAATTGGTTCAGGAGCCTCTAGATACCGCTCCGCATAACATGTACAGATCATTCCCGTAATGGCTGCTAAGCAATATGGATGACTGGCATAGTCATTAATACTTTCATAGCGAATATAGTAATCTACATAGGGAATTTCAATATCCGAATTACAAGTAATTAAATATATTTTAGGTTTGTCATTAGTATTTCTAAATAATGTCTTTCTTTCAAAAGCTCGTTTAAAATAAGTACCGGATTCTGATAAAATAATAATCAAATTACTACTATCAGCATTATTGATATATTCAATTTGATCACTATATTTCATTGATGTATGAATACATTTATGGCATGTTTGAAGATCATATTGTAAATTTTGGGCAACACTTTGTGATTGCATATATCCAAAGGCTGCAACATTTGAATAATTCGCAATATCAGTTACCAATTTATAAATATCTTTTTCGTTAATTGTTCTCTTTAATAATTGTAAATTTTCTATAACCCCTTCAACAAAGGATTGACCAGGAACCTCTTTTTGATAACTTTGATAATAGAATTTATTTTTGGCATACTGGTGAGCTGGCTGGTACTTTGCAATTTGACTTTTTAACTCATTATAATCTCGTAAGCCAATATCACGGCAAAACCTAGAAATACTAGAATTAGACACATAGCACTCTTTCGCTAATTCGGTTATGGAGATATCCTCCAGAGCCCGCATGTTCTCTAAAATATATTTAGCAATTCGATAATTATTAGAATTAATTAATTCGCTATTGATCGTTGATAACAAGATAATCGTTAAATTATACATACCAGTTCCACCCTTCATAAAATCTATTAATAATTCAATAGTATATCATGAACAGTTAAAATGTCTAATTTTATTTTCTAATTACTACTGTTCTTGCTAGTTTATCATGAAAAGATTGTGATAAAGGATTAAAATACGCATAAATAATTGAAGCGAGGGTTATTGCATACGCTCCATATTTAAGAATCGGAATAATCTCGGCTGTAATCAATAAGCCAATTAATTTACGGATATACGTGGCTGAAACGACAATCCCACCTTCTATTACTACTGCACCAATGATTTCTCTTAAAAACATTGTTTTTGTATCCACTTTTTGTCCATCAGTTTTAACAACTTGTAGTTTACAAATTTTCTTTCCTAAAGTTTGACCTTTCCATATATATGTCGGAACAGCAAAATAATAACAAATCCCAACAACTACAACAAACAGACCATAGATCATTCCTATTTTATAGCCATATGTTTCTAGTTGAAAAGAATATGGTTGAATATAGTCCTTACCCCTAAGAAAAAAAGTTACAGGAATAGCGACAATCATATTACTACTGTACCAGTCAATGACCATTGCTAAAAAACGCTGAAATCGCAACTTAGCAATATCGTAGCCTTTTATCTCTATTTTTCTTTTATTATCTCTTTTTTTACTCATTTTTCTTCTCCAATAAATTTTTAAAATAAAAAGAGATTTAAAATCTCTTTTTGGTGTGTAAGTTTATCTTTATCCTTGATTGTATCAACTTTTAATAAATTAGCTATTTTCTTCAGCTAATTTCTGTTTTTCCATTAATTTAAAGAATGGATAATAAAGTAGCATATCCAAAATAATTAAGATAATAACCATGATTCCCGCTTTGATATCCATACAGCCCAAGGCTGCGCCAATCGGTGCCGGAGTTGTCCATGGAGTCTCAACTACGCCCTTTCCAACAATATTTAAAGCCATACAAGTATAAGCAATAATTGTATTAATTACCGGTACAAAAATAAATGGTATCATCATTAACGGATTCAAGACCATTGGTAACCCGAAGATGATTGGCTCATTGATATTAAAAATTGCTGGTCCGATTGATAATTTACCTAATGTCTTTAACTCTACTGATTTTGAGCGTAACAAGAGAATACATAAACCTAATGTTGCACCTCCGCCACCAAGTGTAATTACATAAGACCAAAATGGTTGAGTAAAGAAATTGACAATTGGCTCACCAGCTGAAAAAGCAGTGATATTTGCCATTAAATACATTTGCATAAACGGCAGTCTGATTGGCTGCGTAATACTTGCCCCATGTAAACCAAAGAACCAGAAAGTTTGAGCAATAATTGTAATTAAACAAATTCCAAGTAATGAATCTAATCCTGAAATTGCTGGTGCTAAAATCGTCATGATCAAACTAGGTAATAATTCACCACTAATATTTTGAATAATCAATGATAAGCCATAGAAGACTCCCATACAAACAAATAGTGGTAAAATTGAATCAAATGATGAAGCGATTGCTGGAGGAACTCCCTCAGGCATCTTAAAACGAATATTTTTCTTCAACATCACCCTCATTATTTCAACACAGCCGATAGAAACAATAATAGCAGTAAAAATACCTTTAGCATCTAGGTAGGTCGTAGGAATAAAACTAGCTGCCTGTGCTAATAGATCATTAGTATTGGCCCCCTCACTAATTGCACTAGTCAATACCGCAGTTGTTGTTGGTGCACAAATCAATAAAAATACTGTGGTTGAAACAATCGCTGCATTTAATCCTGACATTTCATATCTTTTAGCCAAATGATATGCGATCGCGATAGCAACAAATAGCCCCATTAATGCCATTGTCATATTGTACGGCAGTCGCAAAGCCGTTGCATTGGCCTGAGCCCAATTATACCAGCCAATTAATAGATCACTAATTACTCCCCAATCCGGTAAACTCTTTGGCGTAAATGGTGGAGTTGAAATAATTAAACAAAAACCACCTAAAATCGATAATGGAATCGCCACTACCATACCATCACGAATTGCTGCCAAATGACGCTGGTTCCCAAGTTTATTAGCAATTGGAACTAAAGTCTTATTGGCAATCTCATTGAATTTTTCAATAAAATTCATATTTTAATTCCTCCCTTCTTTTAACCTCCCCATGATTATATAAACTCAACCAGTCTATAAACAATTATTTTGCATAATTGCGAAATAATTTCCAATATTTGGAAATCACTAATTATTTTAGTTGAATTTATGATAAAATGAAAAAATAGCTAAAAAAAGTTATTTTAAAAAATATAAATATTATTAATTATTTTACCAAAATTACCTTGACCTAATATCTTTATTGCCTTAGAATAGCCTTTGTGTAAGCTTTACTTCTTTATCCAAGATGTTTCATAAAATATGAAAATCAAGGAGAAAGATTATGAAATTAATTATTGAAGATTCAAAAGAAAAAATGAGTGAAAGTGCGATGCAAATTTTACTCGGAACAATGATGCAAGATAAGCGTGTAAATATTTCACTAACCGCTGGTCGTTCACCCGAATTATTATATAAAATGATGATTCCATATGTTAAAGATCAAGCAAAATTCGCTGATGTGCAATATTATTTATTCGATGAAGCCCCATATATTGGAAAAACAGCTAAAGAAGATGGTGAAAACTGGAAAGAAATGCAAAAAGTGTTTTTTGAACCAGCTAATATTCCTGCCGATCGAGTTCATATCACTACTATGGACAATTGGGAAACCTTTGATGAACAGATTCGTAATGCCGGAGAAATCGATGCAATGCTGATTGGGTTAGGATTTGATGGTCACTTTTGTAGTAACTGTCCTCGCTGTACACCAATGGACAGCTATACTTATGCATTAGAACGCAAAATTAAAAATGCGGTTAATCCCGCTTATGCTGATAAACCCCAACAACCGGTAACTTTAACAATGGGTCCAAAGAGTTTGATGCGAGTAAAACACCTAGTAATGATTGTCACAGGTAAAGAAAAAGCAGAAATTTTAAAGCAAATGCTTGATTCACCAATCACTGACGAATTACCAGCTACCATTTTAAAACTGCATCCTAACTTTACGGTTATTTGTGATCAAGATGCTGCTTCATTACTAGATTTAAATAACTATAAAAGATTATAACAAAACGGCCTATTGTAGTGTCCCGCCTAAAGTTAGACTGACTTTAGGCGAGCGCTGCATATTAGCCGTTTTATTTATTTTCATATTTTTTTGCACTTGAGAAGCCTTTTCCCCTAACCTCATTTACCTTATTGATAATCATAAAGGCATCAGGATCGATGTCATAAACATAATTATTTAACTGGGTCAACTCTCGATTATTTACAACTGTTAAAACTACTGGGTACTGATTATGCTTAAAACCCGTCTCACTATGAATCAGTGTAGTTCCCCGATCAAGAACACTAATAATCTTTTCATTTATCTCATTAAATTTAGCGCTAACTATTTTGACTTGCATCTGTGATTTTCCAATAACCAATACTTTATCTAAGACAACAGTATAGATCAGCACTAGCAAGATTCCATAAAAAACCATTTCTCGATTACGAATGACCATTTGTCCTAGTAAAATAATAAAATCAAAACCATACATACTTACTGAAATAGGAATACCTAATTTTTTATTTAGGATCAATGGCGGTATATCCATTCCTCCAGTACTAGCTCCACAACGAATTACTAACCCGATTGCTGTACCAATCATTAATCCCGCTAAAATAACGCATAATAATGTATCTTTACTCATCATTTCATTTTTAAAAACACCTTGAAGAATCCCTAAAATGAATGGATAGTAAAAAGAACTGATCAAAGTCGTTAAAGCAAACTTTTTCCCTAATACTTTCCACCCAATTAAAAACATACTGACATTAAAAATTGAAACAAAGACAGTTATTGAAAATCCAGTCGTCGCATTTACTAACAACGCCATCCCTGTTGTTCCACCTGTAATTAAATTATTAGGTAAAATAAACATCGTTACTCCTAAAGCATAAATTGTATTACCTAATAATATTCCGATTATATTTCTGATATCTTTCATTTTCTCACTCTTTCATCATTACTTTCAACTTTATCTATTTTAAATCATAATTGTTTTTTATACAATACAATTACTAATTAATTCTTTTAGACATCTTTTTAGTACTAAAAACTTTAATATCATTATACAATAACACTTGACCCTTACGTTACGTAATGGTTTAAGATTATGATGAAATAAAGGAGGCTTTTTAATATGAAAGGTATTGTATTAGCTGGAGGATCTGGAACAAGATTATATCCTCTAACTCAAGTAACAAGTAAACAATTATTACCAATTTATGACAAACCAATGATTTATTATCCATTAAGTATTTTGATGGAAGCTGGAATCAAAGATATCCTAATCATCTCGACACCTGATGATACTCCTCGTTTTGAAGAACTATTAGGTGACGGCAGCCAATTTGGGATTTCACTTCAATACAAAGTACAACCCTCTCCTGATGGATTAGCTCAGGCATTTATTCTTGGTGAAGAATTTATTGATGGTGAAGGATGTGCAATGGTCTTAGGGGATAATATTTTCCATGGTCATGGCTTAGGTAAACGTTTAAGAGAAGCTGCTAATAAGTTTAGTGGAGCAACCGTATTTGGATATTATGTTGATGATCCTGAGAGATTTGGGGTTGTTGAATTTGATGAAAATGGTAAAGCTGTTTCACTAGAAGAAAAACCAGCTAATCCTAAATCTAATTATGCTGTTACAGGGCTATATTTCTATGATAAAAATGTTGTTGAATTCGCTAAAAGTATTAAACCAAGTGCCCGTGGCGAATTAGAAATTACTGATTTAAATAAAATCTATCTAGATAATGGTACTTTAGATGTAACTTTATTAGGACAAGGATTTACCTGGTTAGATACAGGAACTCATGAAAGTTTAGTCGATGCAACTAACTTTGTTAAAACTGTAGAAACTCATCAAAACCGGAAGATTGCATGTCTTGAAGAAATCGCTTATAATAACGGGTGGATTTCCAAAGACCAGCTTAATACATCATATGAGTTGTATAAGAAAAACCAATATGGTAAATATTTAAAAGATGTATTAGACGGTAAATTTATAGATCAATAAGAGGTAGACAAATGAAAAAAATTGAAACTAAAATCCCTGGTGTGGTTATCATTGAGCCAGATATTCATGGTGATCACCGCGGTTATTTCATGGAAACATATTCAACAAGTAATTTTCATGAATTAGGAATTGATAATGTCTTTGTTCAAGACAACATGTCTTTTACAGCAAAAAAAGGGACTTTAAGAGGCTTGCATTTCCAAAATGATCCAATGGCCCAAGCTAAATTAGTTAGCTGTACTAAAGGAACTGTTATTGATGTCGCTGTTGATATTCGTAAAGGTTCTCCAACTTATAAACAATGGGTTGCAGTAGAGTTGAGTGAAGAAAATAAGAAGATGTTCTTTATTCCTCGAGGATTTGCTCATGGTTTCTTAACATTAACTGATAATGTTGAATTTAGATACAAAGTAGATAATTTATACTCTAAAGAACATGATCGGGGAATTCGTTACGATGATCCTTCGGTCAATGTTGATTGGGGCGGATTATTAAATGGAATTGAACCAATCTTATCAGATAAAGATAAAAATGGTCCTACATTAGATGAAAGTGATTGTAATTTTAAATTCGAAGGAGATAAATAAATGAAAATTTTAGTAACAGGTGGAGCAGGTTTCATCGGTGGAAACTTTGTTCACTATATGGTTGAAACTTATCCAGAAGATATGATCGTTAACTTAGATTTATTAACTTATGCTGGAAACTTAGAGACTTGTAAACCAGTTGAAGGTAAACCGAATTATAAATTTGTTAAAGGTGATATTGCTGACCGTGAATTCATCTTTAAGTTATTTGAAGAAGAAAAATTTGATGTTGTTGTTAACTTCGCAGCAGAATCACATGTTGATAGAAGTATTACTGATCCTGAAATCTTCGTTAAAACAAATGTTATGGGAACAACTACTTTATTAGATGCAGCTAAAGAATTTGGAGTAAAAAGATATCATCAAGTATCTACTGATGAAGTATATGGTGACCTACCTTTAGATCGACCTGATTTGTTCTTTACTGAAACAACACCATTACACACATCTAGTCCTTATAGTTCATCAAAAGCTTCTGCAGATTTATTTGTTTTAGCTTATCATCGTACTTTTGGATTACCAGTAACTATTTCTAGATGTTCAAATAACTATGGTCCATATCATTTCCCTGAAAAGTTAATTCCATTAATGATTTCAAGAGCTTTAGCTGATGAAGAATTACCAGTATATGGTAAAGGTGATAATGTTCGTGACTGGTTACATGTATACGATCACTGTGTTGCAATTGACTTAATTATTAGAAAAGGTCGTGTTGGTGAAGTTTATAATGTTGGTGGTCATAATGAAAGAACTAATTTAGAAGTTGTTCAAACTATTTTAAAAGCTTTAAATAAACCTGAATCTTTAATCAAATATGTTGAAGATCGTAAGGGGCATGATCGTCGTTATGCTATTGATCCAACTAAATTAGAAACAGAACTTGGATGGAAACCAAAATATAACTTTGATACTGGTATCCAACAAACCATTCAATGGTATTTAGATAATAAAGAATGGTGGCAAAATATTCTTTCTGGTGAATATCAAAACTATTTTGAGAAAATGTACGCTGGAAAAGTAAAATAATTGTTATTTAAATTAAAAATTGTTGAACATAAATGAGTTCAACAATTTTTTTTATTATCAAATTAATTAAAATTTGAAGATTTTTGGTTCTTCTGTAAAAGAACAGATTTTTGCAGTTACATTACGAAGATAAAATACTTCTGTATTTCCATCTCCAGGCTGATACATTTTTTGCAATGATGGATAGGCTGCTAACATATGTTTTTGTGCATCAATATTATTATCAAGATAAGCAGTTGCTTCAATTCTAATCCATTTTCCATCATCCATAGCACAAATCTCTATTTGAGGATTCTCTTTAATTTGTCGCGAAACAGCTTTAACTTTACCAGTTTGGATATACAATCTATTATTATACAAATCAATTGTCCCAAATGGCCTAACCCGCGGTTTATAACCCTCAACAGTAGCTAAATAATAAGTTCCACATTTCTTCAAGAATTCATAAACTTCATTCATACCAGCTCCTCCTTATAATATATATTTTACTCCCCTCAACTCATTAGTACAATCTAATCATTATAAACTTAGTTAAATCATTATATTAGTTATAATTTTATTCTTTAATCTCTCTTATCAGCATTTATAATAAATAATTTAAAATAATTAAAATTAAAAAAGCATTCCTTTAGTTTAACTAAGAAAATGCTTTTTAATAATTTTAATAATGAATAAAAACTGGATCATTCATTCTAATCAGCTCATATAATTTTTTGGCATCCTCTTCTTGAAGATTCAAACATCCATGTGATCCTTTTACTTTATACAGATCTGGAGTCCAATTTGCCCAGTCGCTTCGATCCAAAGCATGATATCCAGTTCCTGTCCACATAATTCTAATCCAATATTTAACCGGAGTCTCGTAATCTTCGCCAACTAAAACTTTCTCTGGTTTTTTCTCTTTGATATACCATACCCCTGTACGTGTGATACGATCGTTTTTCTCAGTTGGTAATCCACTTACACAAATACAAGAATAAGCTAATTGACCATCACGATACACGTATACTCTTTGTTCAGTTAAATCAATTTCACTATAATTTTGAGTATCCCAATCATTTTCAAAGTTTTCATAATCTTTTTGATATGCCTTATTAGAATAAGTTGGTTCTAATTCCGTTGTTAAAGCTTTTTGATTCTTTTTACTTTGCTCACTGAGGTAGGCCTCAATTAATTTACTGTCCGTTTTTTCAGTAATCGCTGCTTCTACTTGTTTAACGATCTTTTCATAATCAAGGCGCCAGCCATAGTCACCACCTGAAATCTGAATCACGTTTCCATTATGAGTCGTAAAATTACGTTTCTTTCCAACTGTCTTATAGCGCAAACAAAATTCTTCAATCCACTCGCTCATTGCTTCTTTATCAAGGACAACTTCACCTTTATCATTACAGCTTAACCAGTTTTTAATATCATCTGGTGTCATCGTCTCAACTTTGCCTTCTCCCATATCCCAGTTAATCCAATTTAATAGATAATTATTATACGTATTCAACATCTCTTCTAAATGCTTATCACTAATATCACTAACTGGCTGTTGATAAACTTCTGCATATTTATCTTGATCAGTTAAATCAATCTTTGTAGTTAATTTACTTATTGACGTTGTAATTAAGTTACTAAATTTTTCGAGATTTAGTTCATTTCCAATTGTTGCTTTAACCATTTTTCCACTCTTCGTTGTTTCATCGTATTCAATATGAGCATTTGTTGACTGCACAATTTGATATTCTTCATTCCCATTGATAAGCACTGAACCATTAACTATTTCACTTAATTTATTTTGATCATAAGATATTTTTAAATCAATATCATGGTTGTAACCACTAAAAATCCCAAAAATACTACGTTGACTGCGATGATTTTTATAGTCACTTTCTAGATTTTTTTCAAAATCTGCACTTAAATTAATATCTTTCCCTGCAATCGTAAGCTTTTGATTTCCCTCTGCCCCTATTTCCAAAGCATAACTTTCAATCTGGTTCTTTAATACATTTTTACTTTCTTCATAAGTCATGCTTGATACATCGATTCCATTAATAGATGTATTAGGATACCACTTATCACGATAATAAAATGAAAAAATAGCAAAGACAACAATAACTCCTATAATTACTCCACCAGTAATTTTAACACTCTTTTTTAATTTTTTTATCTTCTTAATAAACGCCAATCTACTTCTCTCCTTACAACAACAAACCTTAAATTTTATCTCATTATAGCACAAATAATATCGGTTTCAATCAATTCGCTTAATTAACAAAAAAATCAACAATCTTAAATAAATTTAACAAATTTAACATAAAAAGCCGACTATAATCGTCGGCTAACTTAATCCTTTTACATCAGCTTCAGTAAGTTTTTTACCAGCTTCAATTTTATCAATTACTTTACGAATATTTTGAATTGATTTTTTATAAGGGATTGTAATATATGTTTTCTTCCCTTTTTGCGAATATGTATCATATGAAATAGCCCCATCACCAGTTACTTGAACATTGAATATTTCCCAATTGGCCATATCATCTAACTGCATATTAACTAATGACTTGATATCATCACTTGACATATCAGTTTCAAAACTTCCCTCAACAGCTGCTAAAATATTGCTATAGTTAGTAATAATTTTCGGTGACATTGCTTTTTTCAACATTGCTTTTAATAACCGCTGCTGATTTTTACCACGATCAAAGTCTCCCGATGGTAGAGCATAACGTTCCCGAACAAAACATAATGCTTGATCACCATTTAATTCATTGACACCTTTTTTTATCTTATAATTACCATGTAATGTTGTAAATTCATACGGTGAATCTACTTCCACTCCCCCCAAGGCATCAATAATGTTTGTAATTCCACTAAAATTAGTTTTTGCATAATAATTGACTTTTAGATCTAAAAAGTCTTCTAGTGTCTGAATTGTCTCATTAATTCCATACATTGCTGAATGGGTAATTTTATCCATCTTACCATTTTTATGCAGATTGACTTGAGTATCTCTAGGAACACTAACCATCAATACTTGTTTTTCAAATGGATTGACACAAACAACAAGATTTACATCCGCACGAGAGATAGTGTTAACTGAACCATATGTATCAATACCAGTTATATAGACAATAAAAGGATTTTCAGTAACATCTGTCTTTGTTGTTACTGCTTCTAATTTTTCTTGAACTTCCATTTTATAAACCACTTTAGTTTCATCTTCAAAACTTTCGTGATTAGTTTCCAACACACCTAAATATGACTGATCAGCAACAATACAATCTACTTCACCTTTATACAGAGCATCTGCTAAATCAGCATAATCACTATAATTTTTCTTTTCAGGTTCTTTACCGATTTTTTCTTGTACTTGTGCTAAAGCATCGGTAATACTAGATACACTAGTTTTATTTTCTACTCCGATTGTTTTTCCTTTCAAATCTTCAACTTTATTAATTTTTCCTTGCTTCATTGCATATACTGCAATAACTCTAGTTTGTGTAAATGCACTTGTAATATTACTTAAAAAACTATTACCCTGTGAAGCATACACGCTTCCTACGATCAATAGAGCAGATAAAGCAACACTTACGAACTTACTAATAAAAATTCTAAAGCCTTTTCCTGTTCTTCTTTTTCTTCGTGCTCCGGATGTAATCCAAATCATTTCAAGCAATAATAATGCTATTAAAACAATTATTAAAATTGCATAATACCTAGTTGGTAACATTTTCAATACATAAATATATCCTAAGAATACGGCTGAAGCAATTAACTGTATCGTTAAAATAATTCCTTTAGATGTAAGTTTAGAAAACATTCCTTTTTTCTTTTTCTTCTTTGCCATTCTCTCACCTCACCGAACACCTTTTATAATATCATATTGATTTGTCGTAGCATAGGTTATTTTGTTGTTAAATAGAAAGAGCTTCATAATGAAGCTCTTTAGTTTCCTAGCCCTTTTAAATCCTCTTCAGAAATAGTTCCACCTTGTTCTACCGTATCAATGATCTTCTTAATTTTTTTAACTTGTTTTTGATAAGGTTTCATTACATAGACCTCTGTTCCATACATTGATGCAGTTTTCGAAGTTTTATAACCTTCACCTTCTACTTGAACATTATAAACAGTCCAATCCGACATATCGTTTAACTGCATATTCAATAACGACTTAATTTCTTTACTTGACATATCAGTTTCAAAACTTCCTTCAATCGCAGTCAAAATATTATTAAAATTAGTGATTATCTTTGGTGACATTGCTTTTTCTAACATTGCTTTTAATAATTTTTGTTGATTTTTACCACGGTCAAAATCTCCATTTGGTAAAGAATATCTTTCCCGAACAAAGCATAATGCTTTATCCCCATCCATTTGGTTTTCGCCTTTAACAATGTTGTAATTACCATGTAATGTTGTGAATTTATAATCAGAATCGATTGTTACCCCACCAAGAGCATCTACAATATTTGTCATTCCACTAAAATTAGTTCTCGCAAAATAATTAATTTCAACATCTAAGAAATCTTCAATCGTACTAATTGTTTCACTTGTTCCATAGATTCCGGTATGAGTTAATTTATCCATTTTACCATTCTTATGCAATTGAATTTCACAATCACGCGGAATACTGGTCATCAAAATTTGTTTTGTTTTAGGATTAACAGTAACAATCAAGTTTACATCACTTCGAGCTACGGTACTAACACTACCATATGTATCAATTCCAGTAACATAAATTGTAAATGGGTTTTCTGTTACATTTGTTTGTTTAGTTGTAACACTTAACTTAGATTCATATTCATATGATTTAATAATTTTTGTTTCGTCATCAAAACTATCATGATTTGCTTCCAACATCGACTTATATTCTTGTCCAACAATAATAGCATCTACTTCACCTTTATACAGAGCATCGGCCAATCCGCTATAGTCATCATATTTAACCATATCTTCTTGTTCCCCAAGATCATTTTCCATATCAGCAATTGCTTTAGTAATCGTCGTTGTATCATGTTGATAAGATACACCAAATTTCTTTCCATCAAGATCACTTAATTTAGTTGCACTATTATTTTTCATTGTAATCACTGAAACTAAATATTTTTGTGTTGTTGCTTTAGTAACGGTATTAAAAAAATCATTTCCCCTAACAACATAACTTGATGCGAACATTAATAAAATACTCATTAATAAGCTAATAATTTTTGTAACGATTGAACGCTTGCTTTTTAAACCTTGATTAATTTTCTTTTGCCCGCTCCTCATGATAAAGAAGAAAATTATAATTAATAAACCTAATGCCCCTGTCGCTGGAATCAAGTATTTTAATGGTACTAGATCTAATTGAAAGATTAAATATGTAAACAATGCGGTTGCGAATAACTGCACTGCCAAAATCAAATACTTAGAAGTAATAAATTTAATAAACTTATTGTCTTTCATATAAGCCTCCTATATTCGCACTTTTTTACCGTTAAATAATATCATAATCTGTTTTATAATACAAATTTATGTCGAAATAAATAGAAATTTTAAGAATTTTGTAAGAAATATTAATCATTCATCTATGTTTATTAATAAACATGTTATATTATGGTCTTTATGTGATAATTTTAGCCACTTTTATCATAATCCTTCTTTCTCATGAATAATCCATGTTATACTAAAAATAGGAGGAATCCAAAAATGAAAAAGATATTACTGACGATATTATCACTATTTTTATTAACCGGGTGTTTTAGTTTTCGTGAAAAGTCTAATTCTCGACCAGCAATAACTATTGATACTGACTACTTAAGCGGCGATGCGAGTTATTTATACTATTATCAGTCTTTATCATCTAAAGAAAAAGAAATTTATGAAAATATTTATAATTGCATTCTTGATAATGCAAAAAAGGTCACAATCAGCAGTAATGATTATGAATTAGTTCAAAAAATAAATGATTATGTTTTATATGATCATCCCGAAATCTATTATCTAGATTATTTTGAGCTACAAAATCAAGTTGATATATGTAATTATATTCCCAGTTATTCATATTCTAAAAGTGAACGTGACACTTTAACAGCTCAATTAGAATCTGTCCGTGATGAATTAGTAAATTCGATTTCAAGTGAAAGTAGTGATTATGATAAATTAAAAAAAATTTATCAATTTGTAATTGAGAAGTGTCGATATGTTGATAATGCTAAAGATAATCAATATATTACTAGCTCGTTAATTTATGGTGAAACAGTTTGCAGCGGCTATGTAAAGGCTATTCAGTATCTTGCTGAAGCAGTTGGGATAAAAAGCGCCTATATCGTGGGTAAAGAAATTGGTGCTAGTGACGATGAAGCTTATCATGCCTGGAATTTAATTTATCTAGATGATGACTATTACTATCTTGATGCTACTTGGGGTGATTATGATAGCGAAGGCAATATTTTTGCAATGATGAACTATTTTATGTTTGATTCTGATGATATGTTGAAATTATATGAACCTCTTGATCAATATGAAATAACGAAACAAGGAAATTATACGTATTTCAAATATGAGAATCTTTATAACGAAAATTACAATAAAGCAGCATTAAATAAAATGGTAAAACAGTATAAACATGATAATATTGCCTGGATGGAATTTAAATTTAGTGACAGTTGTTATCAGGAAGCAAAAAAAAGATTGATTGATCAAGAGGAAATGTTTGACCTTTTCAATCCCTATACAAGTAAGCAATATACTGTTCAATATTTTTATTATGATAATTTAAATGTTTTAATTTTTAATCAAAAAATCGAATAATCAGCCGTTCGACACGACTCGTTATTATCCTTGAAAATTCGAGAATTCTTCACGAATTTTCACGAAAACTTTCTTGTTATAGGGAACTTAATTCCTTACTTTACTAAATCCCTAATTATCTATAAATAAACCCTTTTCTCTTTTATACTGTATAAATATAATAAATTTTGTCACTAAAACGAAAGGGGAATATAGAGATGACAGACGTTAAAAAGTATACAGTATACATTTTAGAAGAAAACAAGGATTTATTGAATAATATTAAGGACAGTTTAATTGCGACAAATAACTTTACCGTTATTGGTACTAGCGATAATGCAACAAGCTGTTTAAACTATTTATCTAATAATAATTGTGATTTATTAATTATTGATTTAATGCTTACCAACATTGATGGAATCGGTGTTCTAAATAAACTTAAGGAAGTAAATAGTCGTGCCTATAATAAAGTAGTTTGTATTACTAGCTTTACTAATCCATTAATTTGTGAAACATTAGAAAAATTAAATGTAAGTTATTGTTTTAAACAACCATTCGATATCAATTATTTTGCGACAACCTTAAATTCTGTAATGAAAGTTACATTAGAAGATATTAAAGGTATGTCACAAAACGAATCTGAAAAATATCAAAAAATTAAGTTAGAAAACGAAATTACAGATATCCTTCATGAAGTTGGGATTCCAGCCCACATCAAAGGATATATGTACCTAAGAACTGCAATTCTATCTACTTACTATAATATCGAATTATTAGGTCAAGTAACTAAAGTCCTTTATCCAGATATTGCCCGCCAATACAGTACTACCGCTTCAAGAGTAGAACGTGCCATTCGTCATGCTATTGAAGTTGCTTGGAACCGCGGTAATACTGATGCAATTGATGATATCTTTGGTTATACAGTCAGTGCAACTAAATCAAAACCTACCAATTCTGAATTTATTGCAATGATTGCTGATAAACTTCGTCTAGAACATCAAACAAAAGCGGCAAGCCGTCATAGTTACTTATAAGAGCGTAAGCTCTTTTTTTCTACCTAATTTTAGAAAAACTAATCTTTTTCTTATATCAATCATGGAGATCTCCATAACTGACATAAAAAGAGGAATTAAATCCTCGGATCGTTAACTTCCTTTATACTTTGATAATAACTCATCTACAATTGTTGAAATAAATTCAGAATTACATGTTTTACGTTTTGCCCGAAATCCAAATAGCTGCTCTAGCTCATCTTGACAACCACTTTCCCAAGTACATTTTAAAACATGACGAATCGACTGTTCAACTCGTGATGCCGTTGTTCCATAAGTTCTAGCAATACGCGGATATAATTCTTTAGTAATTTCTCCTAAAAGATTAATATTTCCACAAACTAAAACAATTGCTGTAACTAGATAATTATAGCCTTTTAAATGTCGTGGCATTCCCACTTTCATAAACGTATCATGAATTTCCTTTTTTAGAACTGTTTGATGATAATCGTCAATACCTAAATTATGTTTTAATCTAATTTTTAAGATACGATCAATGATTTCCATAAAATAGTTTAAATCAACCGGTTTCTTTAAACAGTAATCTACTGCTAAGCCTTCTAACATTTCAAATACTAGTGAGTTAGTAAAATCACTAATACAAATAACATGTTTTAAGGCTTTTGGATTGTTAGATCTTATATTCCCAATCACTCCAGCACCATCTATATTAGTCAAAATTAAATCAATTACAAGTAAATCACATGTATGCGTAGCTAAATAGTCTTCACATATACCACCATCATTAAAAGTTGCAATAATTTCATAATGATCATTACTTCTAATCTTATTGACCAGTTTCTCTTTCAACAAATGATTTTCTGTTAAAATCACAATACCTGCCTTATTATTCATTTTTAAATAACTCTGTGCCTAATACACTTCTCCTCACTTTTTCCTTTATCCCATGTCTAAAAACCTATTTTTAAGCGCACTAAAACATCATATCCGAGCCTGTTTCATAATTTGCCAAGAACTTGTGATTTAATATTAATTTCATGTTCAAAGAACTCATTTATACACTCCCCCCTAACTTATCCCGAGTGCTAGTATAACAAATTTTTCCAATTTCGAACATAAAACTTATGTGTATATAGCAAATTAGCTAAACCAAATGGTTCAGTAGGCGTGACGAGGATGAATTTGAGAAACATTTCATCTGTAAAAATTGTACTTGATATTTTTCAAAGAAATATCTCTGAATCTCTCTTTCTTTACTTTTTAGGGTAAATCCAGATTTTTTTAGATAATTTACCCACTTCCGTTCATAATTTTTAATAACATAAATAGCATTTGGACGATCAATAGTTGGATAACTACTTAAAAATTCTTCTAACCGGTGATTATAGTAAGATCTTAGCATCTCAATTTGTGTAGTCAGCAAAAGCATTGATGAAGGTACCATGCACTCAACAAAAACTGCATGTGTTTTTCCACAGTGTTTACACATCACGCGCTGGATTCGAATACAAATTTTATTAGTTGCAGTTTTATAAAATCTTGGATAACATCCAATCTTAACAAAACTCCCTTTGGCCCCACAACTACACTCCAGGCTTTTAAAATCAACATGATCTAACACTTGATCATATATTTCTTGAGTAAATTCGTTAATAAAATACTCGGCACTATTAGCAACTGTTATCATTTTCTTTATCCCCTTAAATTATCCCTTTCTTTAAAATATCCTATTTTCATCAGAATTGCAATTATTTAGATAGTCAAAGTTTTTTTAATTAAGTTAATTTTAAGGAGCTAAATACACAAATATAAAAGACAGTCAGTTTCTTTTTCTTTTCTTGACAATCTTAATAAACTTAAAAAGGGATAATTTTATCCCTTATAATTTTAAGCAAACAACTGTAGTATCCATTTGAAAAACGCTGGAAATACAGAATAATCAAAATCATTTGACCATCTAGCAAAGTCCGCTACTGTTGTTGATAAAACGCCTACCGTTAACGCTTGTCCAAATGACAATAACAGTCCAGCAACGACTCCAGCTAAAATAGCCCCACGCCAGCCTCCTGTAGAGTTTCCAAAAACACCTGCTGGTCCACCTCCAAAAAAGGTAGTAATAACCGGTGGTGTCAGAGCATACCAGCCAATTGCACCAAAGATAATCGTACACAATATAACTGTACCTAAACAACTTAAAAAACCTAGCATAACTGCAGTTGGAGCAAAGTTAAAAACGACAGGACAGTCTAATGCTGGTACTGCATTAGGTACAATTTTTTCAGAAATACCTTTAAACGCTTCTGTGATCTCTGAAACCATCATTGAAACACCATTCAATACAATTGTAATCCCCACTCCAAATTGAACGCCAGAAACAATCGCATATAAAATTGCGGGCTGTCCATTACTTAAATTCGCTTCGACATAATCAAAACCAGCCAAGCATACTGCCACGATATATAGGATTGTCATAACTAAAGCGGTAGAAACTGTAATGTCTTTTAAAAAGTTTAATTTAGGATTAATATTAATGTTTTCAGACGATTCATTTTTATGTTTTTTAAATAAATTTCCAACTAATGAACCCGTAATAACTCCGAATGTTGTGGTGTGACCATAGGCAAAATCATCACTGCCGGTAACCTTTCTCAAGAAAGGCTGGGCCAATGCTGGAGCTAAAGTACAGTAGATTCCTGTTAGTAGACCACCAATAATAATGACTAACGTATTATTTGGATTAGCAAACACTTCTACAGCTACAGCTAAATAAACAAAGATCAAATAATATGTTTGATGTGCTGTTAAAAACACGTACTTAAATGGTGTAAATCTAGCTAAAATTAGATTTATAAAAAAACCAATAACCATAATAATTGCAATCGTCGATGCCCACTGTTCAGTAAATGCATTTGTTCCCATTCCAGTTGCAACTGTTTCAATCCCCATAATTTTTTCCAGCAGCGTAGCTATCGGCGTAACTACGCCTGCGATTGTGCTTGTTCCTACACTTAGAATTAAATAACCGATTCCCGTTTTGACTGATCCAGAAATAATTTTATCTATTGATTTTTTTTGTAAAATAAGACCAATCATCGCAACAATACTTAAGAAAATAAACGGCTGATTAAACACATAATTTTGAAAAATATCTACAATAACTTTAAATACTGACATAATCTCCCTCCTCTACAATAAATTCTTTTTTTCTAATAATTTTTTTATTTTTTCCTCTAATTCATTCATATCCATTAGATTATTGATTACAATAACATCCTCATAACAAGAACGTAATTCATCAGCAAACGATTCAAAAGTAAATACTGCATCGCACATTAGTCCTTTAGACATTGATAATCCTTTATTCTCAACTGTTACCTCTAATGGTAAAGCAAATTTTTTAAAAGTTTTATCAATATTCATTCTTAACAAAGTGCTTGTTCCGACTCCGGCACCACATACCGTGATAACTTTAAAACTTTTCATTTTTCATCCCTCTTTTGCATCATGTAATATTGTTTTTACTATTTTAGCTGGCTCACTTATGGATGTTCCGATAACAACTGCAAAAGCTCCTGCCTCTATACATTTCTTCATCTTACTACCGTCATTAATTCTTCCTTCGGCAATGACTCTTGATACTCCGGCTGTTTTTAGCTCTTTAATAATTTCATAATCTGGATCTGGTGATGGCACTGTTCCAAATATAATTGGATTTTTAGAATATGGCGTGTATCCTGATAAAGTAGTACCTACTGCATCAACTCCCGCTTTAGATGCTCTGATTCCCTCTTCCACTGTAGAAATATCTGCAATAACAAATAACTCTGGATATTTATTTTTTATTTTATTAACAAATTCTTCTAATGATAAATCATCATAACGTTCTCTTTGAGTGCCATCTATGGCTATACCATCAACGCCAGCTGCAACTAGCTGATCGACTTCATCCATTGTTGGTGTAATTCTAAAACTAGAATGAAGCGGATCATCTCCTTTATAGATTTTTTTAATACCAATAAGCGGAACATCTACAACTTCTGCAATTGCCTTTACATGTTCTAAATTTGTTCTTATCGCCTTAGCTCCTCCAGCAACACAACTTTGAGCCAGGCATTGAATTGCAATAGAATTGTCCATATAGGGATTTATTGCTGAATCAGCATAACAAGAAACTATCAGTCCCCCTTTAATAGCATCAATATTTTTATTATCCTTTAAAATATCTTGATAAGAACGGGCATTAAATATTTTATGTAAATATTTTCTATCCATTAGACATAGTGCCACTTCTTGAAACAGCTTTAAATGCTCCTCATCACTTTTAGCTGCAAGCGCTAACAATACTCGAACTGGATCATTAACAGAGTGTCCAAACTTCACTCCATTTTTAAAAGTTACTAAGCTAATACTATTTTGATACACATGACCATTTGGTCTTGCGTGAGCCAAGGCAACCCCTGGCATGACTACAATATAGGGGCCATTTTTTTCAATAATATTCACCATATCATTTATATACTGGTGATCAATATAGCCATTTTTCTCTAATAGATAACCAGCATAGACAATTGCTTCTTTCCAATCATGGCACTCTTTATAAAAATCCACACAATTCTCTTTTATATATTTAATCATATTTACTTACCTCATTAATCTGGTCTAAAACATAGTCTAGTTCAAAATAACGTTCTATCCCATTATTTCTTATATTCTCTAAAAATTTGATAAAATTATTTAATGCTTTCATGTGCGTATAATTATCTTTAGCCGCTAAACATAAAATAATATGCACTGGATCATATTTATCATGATTAAATTTGACACCATTTTTAATAATTAACAGACTCATTGATGTTTGATTAACCCCATAATCAATTTCTCCATGAATAAGGGCTATTCCTTCATCAATAACCATATATGACCCTGATTTTTTCACCGTATCTATCATTGATTTAATATAACATTCTGCAATATCTTGACTCTTAACTAGCATTTGTCCGGCACAGCAGACTGCAGTCTCCCAATGATCGACCGTATCACATAGTAGAACTTTATCAGCAGTTAAATATTCATTTAATAATGGCTGCAGTTTGATTCCTGCATCAATTCCTAAATCTTTAAAATATTCACTGAAATCATCGAAAAGCTGCTGATAGTTTACAATCTCGCAGTTTCTCTTAACAATACTTAAAATTCCATCCATAAAAGTATCACTTTCTTGAATATTTTGATGAACAATTTTTTCCATAGCATTTTCAATCAATCGATAATCACTCTCTTTTAAAATTACATTGACTTTAACAACCAAACACTGCATTATTTGTAGATCAATACTTGAAATAATAAAATCGATATTACTGAGATCTATATTTAAAATCCGTTCTTCAGTTACTGTTTTCTTCACAATAATATTTTTAAATCTCGAGCAGATCATCTCCTTCATTAAAGAAGCCGTCCCAAAACCATGAACACAAACAATTACAACATTATACACATCTTTAAAACGATTTTTTCTCTCTAAAGCGGCACAAAAATGAAGCGTTAAAAAAGCTATATCATCCTCTTTAATTCCTTTTAATTCCTTATAGCCTAATTCATCAATTGTTTCTAATAATGCTATAAAAACTTCATGATAATTTTTCTTAATAACTGTCAAACTCGGATTAACAACCGGTACTTGATTTTGCAGTTTAAATACTGTAGGACCTAAATGGAGGGTTAAAGAATTGATCAATTCCTCATCTCGACTAAAATTTACATTAAGTTTTTCTCCTACTTTAAAGGCTAAAGTAGTTGCTATCATTTGTATATTAGCCCAATCATAGATAACATATCGCTTTAAAGTCGTATATCTAGCACTATTTAATAAGATCGTAATAATAGCAACTTCTGATTGTGACATCTTAATATTTAATGCCTGCATTATTTGTGAACAAATAAATTGAGCATCATGATATCCTTCTGTTTTTGAAATCTCAATCAAATAATCTTGATGTAGGATGATATCATACCCTAATTCTATTCTTGTCAAAGAAACAGCTAAATGGATACAAATATCTTTATATGATAAATAGGTTAATTTCTTTTCACTATGACTTTCAAAATCATTCATAACTTTAATAATGATTTTCCAGTATTTATCGAAGACCATTCGATAAATATTCTTTTCAATAAAAGTTATTGGTGTATATTGAAAGTGCATAAATTTATTAAAATCAATATTCTTTTCAATAACTCTAAAGAAACATGAGCGTATGTCTCTTTCGTCACCCTCTATATAACTGCCTTTTCCTGTTTTTACATTAATAGAAAAATCATATCCCTCATATTCTTGTCTTATCGAAAGAATATCTTTATCAATACTACTTTTACTAACATTCATTTCATCAGCAAAATACTGACTTGTGAGTGGTTCACTGCAACACCACATTGAAACTAAAATATAGCACTTTCTTTCAAACGGACTTATCGCATATACATAATTATCCAAATTCGAAATTTCTTTCATCAGTATCTCTTTTTCTTGATGAGTAATATTAAACTGAATCTTTCCATTTCTTATCATTATATTTTTTTTAACATTTATTGTTTCTAAAAAATCATTAATATCATCAATAACATATCTAATCATTCGAATAGAGATCTCAAAATCATGTGCTAAATCTTCTACTTGATAGTTTTTTCCGCCGCACAGCTTCTTCAATATTTCCACACTTCTAGTATTCATAAGATATCCTCATATGATTCAATAAGAGAATCATACGCCTCCTCTCTACTCACTTCATATAATGAATGCGATTTTTATATTGGTTTAAGATATTTTGATTATATTCGTCACCTCCATCAATATTAGCACTATGAAAAATCGGTGGTTCGAAGTCGTCATTAACTAGATTTTCTACTACTTGAATAATCACACTATTTAAAATAAAAGCTCCGGCTATTGTAGAGGTTGGGGCAACCTTTTGGTCTAGACCATCAATAGTAATACTGGAATCCTCAAAATCTCCACAATTATCAATAACAATATCTGCAATATCTAACAATTTCTTTCCTGTTTCATGTCGCGAAACTACAGCTTGACTATATTCTATATTTGTAACAGCAATCACGATCACACCCATTGCCTTAGCCCGTAATGCCATATCAATTGCAATTGTATTTCGACCAGAAACTGAATGAATAATTAGAACATCTTCTTTTTGTATTGGCGTATGCTCTAAAATCAATGTCCCATAACCAGGTAGTCTCTCCATTTGCGAGGTTAGAGTTATTGGTCTTACATCTAATTGAACTTCCTTTGCCATAATTGGATTAATTAAAGCCAATCCACCAGCCCGATAAAACAGTTCTTGGGTAAGAATTCCCGCATGAGAAGCTCCAAAAGCATAAATCGTATGTCCCTTTTCAATACATTGGGTCATTTCTAAGGCAGCTTTTTGAATAGCTGCTTCTTGTGAATCTACAATATTATTTAAAATATCATGAATATGCTGATAGTATCTTGATCTTGCTTTCATCATAAATTCCTTATCCGATAAAAATATTTATCCACTAATTTATCATTATGATCAGCACAATCTTCATTCATAAAAGCCATATGACCATTGTAATAAACATCCGGGTGAATTCCCTTTTTAACTAAAATATCAACCATTTCACATAATATTGCATTTTGTAAAAAGACATTTGGTATTGTACTAGTTGCCCCCACTTTCATAGGAAAATTTTCTATCTCAATTGCCGCATCACCTATTAATGAACAATTATCTAACACTACATCAGCAACATCTTTAAGCTTTACTCCTGCCTTATGTTTTGTCTTTAAGAATTGGCTATATTCCACTGCAGTAATCGCAATAATAGGAATTCCCTTTTCTTTTGCCCTTATAGCAGCATCTACTGGTGCAATATTATTGCCAGAATTAGAAATAATAATCATGCAGTCATTAAGGGTGATTCGATGATAATCAACTATCATTTTTCCAATTTCATACATATTTTCAATGTAATAACTTTTTGTAATTTCAAAACTGCCTGTTGCACTTTGTTCCAGCAAAGCACAATAATTAGCCGGGGTAGCAGCTCGCCAAAATGCATCATCGACTACTAAATGAGAATGACCCGTCCCAAACCCATAAATAAGACCTCCTTTTTCAGTTGTATCAGCAAGTATTTTTGCAGCTTTTTTGATATTATCTTTTTGCGTATTTTTTACTTGTGCAACAACCTTTTCCATAACTTCAAAATAATTTTCCCAAGCTTCCATTTAAAAGCCTCCTTCCTTTACAATTTCATTATACCTAAATTCAAAAGAGCAAATATTTGCAAATTCTTTCAATTTCTTGAGAAGCATTTTACAAGTTCAATAAAAAAAGAAATTTGAAATAATATCCAAATCTCTTAAAATACATTATATTTTATAATGAAAAAAGGAGTTTTAAATTAATAAACTCCGCGACTCTATAAACTTTACTTTATTCAAACAAGGCACTTCCTACCCTTATCATCGTTGCTCCATACTTTAACGCTTCGTGATAATCATTAGACATCCCCATTGATAATTCTGTCATTTCAAACTCTGAATATTTACAATTTAATTGATCAAATAACTCCTTTGTTTGTTTAAAATATACTGCTGTATCATTAGAATCAATATGTGGTGCCATCATCATTAGCCCTTTTACAATTAAATGGGGACATTCTTTTAAATAATCAAATACATCTTCAATTTCTTCTACTGCAAAACCATGCTTACTTTCCTCTTTTGCTACATTGACTTGGATTAATATTGGCATTTTTAAATCATGCTTCTTAGCTTGTTTTTCTACTTCTTTAATTAATGAATAACTATCAATTGAATGAATCAAGCTAACTTTATCAATTATATACTTAACTTTATTTGGTTGTAGCGTTCCTATCATATGAAATTCTTGTGCCCCATGATACTTTTCATATTTTTCTAAAAAAGCTTGGACTCGATTTTCGCCAAAATACTTTACTCCTAGTTTTTCTAATTCATTAATCTCTTCAATTCCAACATATTTTGTTGCTGCGACCAATTTAGCATTACCAACCGATTTTAAAATATTTTTTACTGCCTGTTCATTTACTCTCATTTACTGACCTCCATAGACTAATTGCCCACCTACATAAGTAGCCAATACTTTAATGTCTTTAATATGCTGAACATCTACGTCTAATATATTATCACTAAGCACAACAAAATCGCAATACTTTCCTACCTCCAAAGTTCCTTTGACCTCTTCTTCAAATGAAGCATATGCACCACCGATCGTAAACGACTCGATCGCTTCTTCTCTAGTTAATGCCTGCTCTTTTAGATATGGTCCAGTCCCATCGATAGATGTTCTTGTAACCGCTAATTGAATCCCTTTTAAAACATCTGGGGCTTCAACTGGACAGTCTGACCCATTAGAAATAGTCGTTATATTACGAAGTGTTTTAAAATTATATGATGTTTGTGCTAATTGGGGAGAAACCCTTTGATTAATAATATGATTATCATAATCTAAAAAGACACTTTGAATATAAGCATGTAAATGTAACTGCTGATATTTAAGCAACTGATCTTCTCGAGTGATCTGACAATGCACAATACCATGTCGTGGATCTTCACGAGAATAGTTTTTTAACGCATTTTCGTATCCTTCAAAAATCCAATCTAAGATTCCATCACCAATTGCGTGAATAGCAATCTGCATCTCATGACGATTAGCGTAGTCAAACATCATTTTGATTTCTTCACGACTAAAAACAGGAATTCCTCGTGTCTTAGGTGCATCATAATAAGGCTTACTTAAAAAAGCAGTTCGTGCTCCTAATGATCCATCCCCAAGCATTTTTAATGGGCCTATTTTAAAAAACTCATCACCACTACCGGTACAATAACCTAAATTAATAAACTCTTTTAAGGCTTTTAACGTCGGCAACTGTGCTTGTTCGTAAACTCTTATCGTTAGTTTATTTTCTGCTCTTAATTGTTCAAAAGCCTGTAGAGCATCATGATAATCACTAGTGGCACTCAAGAGATCGTCACTTTGAACAGATGTTATTCCATAACTATGTAACTCTTTTTGAGCGATTAAAATATTATCTTTTATTTCTTCAATAGTTGGCTGAGGGATTGTATCATAGATCAAATAAAGTGCATTTTCTTGAAATAATCCTGCATCTAAATCAAAATAGCCGCCCTCGACTGCTTCACTGGTAATATTTGCTAATTCAATTGCTTTGCTATTAGCAACTAAGATATGTCCACAAGTCCGCGTAATTACAATCGGTTCCTCTTCACTAATCATATCAAGATCTTTTCGGGTAGGAAAACGCTGTTCATCTGTAAAATAATCATGATTCCAGCCCCGCCCAATCAGCCACTGCCCCTTTACTAAATATTTCTTTAATTCTTCTAAAAGTGCTTTAAGCGAATTAGTATGCTTTTCTAATAGAACATTTTTTAAACTTTGACCATAATTAACTAAATGCATATGCGAATCATTAAAACCTGGATATACATATTTATTATTTAAATCAATTTGTTCACCAGAATATTTTAATGCTTCCTTATCACTTCCGATAAAGATAATTTTTCCCTTATCTTCTACAAAAGCAGTTGCCTGATTACAACCGTATAAATTTCCCCGGAAATAAATTCTCATAAAAAAATCCCCCTTTATTTAGAAAGTAGGATACTTTGATCCTACTTTTCATTATAATATTTTGTTATATCGATACTAGTAACTGCAGCAACATCTTGACCATTGATCCACCGAACACGTTTTACCGTTGTCTCCAACTGAGCACTAATGTTACAATTATAAATCAATTTAGTATACGATAAATCGCTATCCTTCATATCTTTAATTGGGCAGTCAGCGCATGGTTCATCATAGCCTCTAAAAGACTTATAGCAATAATCACCAACTTTTACCTGATTAAAAATATGTTTGATTTTATGATTATAATACACAAGTTTATAAGTGTTGGGATCAATAACGTAAATCCCATTTTCTTGGAAATCTAAAATCATTTGAATTGCATTTAAATACTGATTCTTTTCTTTTTCCTGATATTTTTTAACAAGAAAAGTACTAATGATAGCAATCGAAGTTAATAACATTTCTTTTTCTTCCGCTTTATAAGCGTAGGGTTTTTCATGTTCCATGCTTATGATACCAATAATATCATCGCCATTTTTAATAAGACCACTAATTACCATACGGGTCTTACTATTAGCATAAAGTGTTTTAATTGCTGGAGAAACATCTGAAGCCTTGATATCATTAACCCAAAGAATCCCCTCATCATCAAATTGCCGTACATACTCAGGCCAATAATCATGATAAGTAACATCAATAACTTTTGTTAAATCTTCATTCTTTGAACTCCAATAATTATTTACTTTGTATTTCCCAATATCCAAATCTCGTACAATAATTAAATTTTGGCTCATATAATAATGCATTCCCAATAATTCTAGGACTGCTGTAATTGTTTCATTTAAATCTTGACATTTATATAAAATTCTAAAAATATACTCACCAACATTATCAGAAAACTTTTTGGTAGCCCGATCAACAATATTATTCACTTTATCCAATTGACCATCACTAATCTCTAAACTCTCATCATACAAACAAACACCATTTTTATTATTCTTTTTAATTTTGTATAAAGCCTGATCACCATGGTGATATAACTCATCAAATGTTTTTCCATGATTAGGGTATAAAACTACCCCTACAGATACCGTTACTTTAACTTTTGTTCCTCCAGTTCCATAAGCACCTTCAATCAGTTTACATAGATCATTAGCCTTATCAATAGCTAGTTCACTGTTTGAAATATTCTTCATTAAAACTAAATACTCATCACCACCAAGACGAGCAACTAAGTCATCATTTCGAAATTTAGATTTTATTTTTCGAGATATTTCACACAAAAATGCATCACCGTATAAATGACCGAAATTATCATTAACCTGCTTAAAATTATCAATGTCTAAGATCATAATCGCATGATTATTTTCAGGAAAATTTTGAATAATTTCATTTGTTTTAATTTCAATAGCTTCTCGATTATATAGCCCTGTTAGTGGATCTAATTCAATTTTCTTCTTTAGTACAAGATCATGTACTTTATTTTCATTAATATCCTTGATATAACCACAAGCATAAATATCTTTATTAAATTCAATCAAATATAGTGTAATTTGAATAAAATTATAATTATCTTTAAACTTATTATAGAATTGATATTCTAAATCTAATTTACGTTTTCCATCACGATAATTATTTAATAAATTTTGCCGATTTAATTCACGAAGCACTTTGCCATACTCACTAGGAATTGAATTTTCACTTAGTTTTAAAATTGATTTTTCATAGTTTTTACCATCATAAAAATCAATAAAATTATTTTTTGCTATTTTCCGATCAATAACTTCATTCATCGTTAAATTAACTTCAATATAACTCAGTGCATCTTTACCTAAAGCCTCACGATATTCTCGTTCAATTTCATACTTGCTCTTTAGTTCAACAAAATCCGTAATATCTTTACCGATTCCAATTGATTTAACTGCACGTCCCTGCTCATCAAAGATTGTTGAACATTTTAGACTGATCCAGCGTTCTTCTCCATCTCCACGCTTCATCTTTAATTCAATTGAAGTTTCAGGCCTGCCTTTTTCAATCTCTTGGCATAATTTTCTTACTCGTAAACCATCCTCTTGACTGATGATCTTTGCTTCAACCAAACTTTCTGGGATATTATAATAAGTTTTATTAATATCTAAAATTCCTAATGCAACTTCATCAGGACAAAATAGCTGCTCAATTGTATGATTTAACACATCATATTGCCACAATGTTGTATTTGCTTGTTTTAAAGCAAGCTTATAAATTTCTTCACCTATTAGAAGCTCCTTTTTCATATTTGATAATTCGGTTATATCGGTAGCTACGATAATAAAACCTTGCGGATTGTTTTGGTTATCATAAAATCTTGAAACTGTTACTTTTTCTACACTTCCATCTTTATGAAGATTATCTAATGGTTGTAAACCGTGAAGGTAACGCATAATACAGCACTTTTCCGTACTACAATTATCCATTTTAAGAGCTTTACAAGGCTGCATTAATACATTTTCACCTATCAGCTTACGACCTTTCCGGTTCACAAAAAGTATCTTCATTTCATTATCAATTACGAGAATAACATTATCAATAACATCTAGAAGGACTTTATATTCATTATTTAGTTTATCCATTAACTCTTCGATATTTTTGAATTTCAATCCTGACACCTCCTAGACTACTATAATTATATTGTAACTTAACCATTAATAATTGTACAATCCTAAAACTTGCAAATTTTCTTACTGTCCTTATAAATTTATTAAAAACTGTATCTTTTTTAATATCCAGTGTAATGTTAAGATACTTATAGATTTAATAAATAGGGGGATTTTTATGAATAATAAAACACTTAAAATAGCGACAATTGGTTTGATGGCTGCATTAGCCTATGTCTCTTTTACTTTTCTACAAATCAAAATACCAACGCCAGGGGGAACTACATCATTTCATTTAGGAAATACCTTTTGTGTCTTAGCTGCATTATTGCTAGGGGGACTTCCTGGAGGAATTGCAGGAGCGATTGGAATGGGAATTGGTGATCTACTTGATCCTGTTTATGTTACCTATGCACCTAAAACAATTATCCTTAAATTAATGATTGGAATCGTTACTGGATTAGTTGCACATAAAATTTTCAAAATTGAAAAACATGATAATGATTCTCATTTAATAATTTATGTTGTCATTTCTTGTATGGCTGGAATGTTTTTTAATGTGGTTGGAGAGCCAATCTTTGGCTATTTTTATAATTCGATGATTTTAGGTGCTCCAGAAAAGGCTGCTGCCACCTTAGCAAGCTGGAACGCTATTACAACTTCAGTTAATGCTGTTATTACTGTCGCCTTAGCTTCTACTATCTATTTAGTCATCCGACCTCGATTAGCTGGCAGTGGTATCCTGGTAAAATTAGCACCTCATAAATAAGCTTTTATTAAAAGGTAATATTATAAAAAGAACCTCCATTATTTGGTTGTCCAAATAACAGTGTCCATTTCATAATACTACCTTTTTTTATTTAAATTGACTTTGTTTCGGGAATAGCCCAAAGATTCCACCAGTATGCATAAATAAAATATTTTCACTATCAACAAACGTTCCTTTTTCTAATTCATTGATCAAACCATAGTATGCCTTACCAGTATATACAGGATCTAATACTACTGCTTCTAATTTAGCTAAAGATGCAATAGCATCAAGTTCTTCACTTCGACTTAAAGCATATCCCTGACCAACATAACCATCAATTATCTTGATCCGCTCTGTTTTTATTTCCTGATCAAAATATACTTGCGCCTCTTTAATAATTTTTGTTATCTCCTTAATAAAGTATTCCTTATCATCGCAAACATTAAATCCAATAATTTGTTTTTTAGTACGATTAAGCTCATTTCCAATATATAAACCTGCATATGTCCCCCCACTGCCAACAGCATTAATAATTGTATCAAATTCTACTTTCATAGCTTCTTCTTGTTTTAAGATTTCTGTAAAAGCTTCAACATAACCTAAAGTACCAATTCCATTACTTGCTCCCATTGGAATAATATATGGTTTATATCCTTTAGCTTCATAGGCAGTTTTTAATTTCAGCATGATCTTATCCTTATCACGATTAAAAATTTCAGGTTCTTTGATAACAATATCTGCACCAACTAAGCGGTCTAAAAAATAGTTTCCTTCGACTGGCTCACTACTTCCATTGCCACGAAGTAATAAGCAGCTTTTCATTGATAACTTAGCTGCGGCATAGGCTGTTGCACGAGCATGATTTGACTGCATACCCCCACAAGTAATGACTAAATCACAACCTTGTTCAAATGCTTCTCTCAATGAATATTCTAACTTTCTAATTTTATTACCCAATGTTTCTATTCCAGTTAAATCATCTCTTTTTATATAAATATTTTTTTGGAATTGTTTAGATAACTTCTCTAGTTTATATATTGGTGTTGGTAAAAAAGCCAGTTCTACTTTTTCTGGTAACTGCATAATTTATCCCCCTTATCCTTATTTTTTATTATATCATAATTGAATAGTTTCACGTGAAGCTTTTAAAAAAAGTACCACGATTATGGTACTTAATTAGGAATATGATATTTTTCTAAATAAGCTTCAAAGACTTCTTTATCTTTACTGCTGCCAGTACAAATAAAAGCAATACCTTTAGGACTTCCAAGATAATCAACAATATAATCAATATATTCTAATTCTTCTTTGCCACTTATATTAACTTGTAGTAGTAAGCCCGCATCATGTACTTTTTGATAAATTTCATTCCAGCAAGGATCATTTAATGGTTTTGCTCCAGCACCATTGATCCATTGAATTCCTTTAAAACCACATTCAATGATCTTATCAAGATGACGTACTGCACCAGGACCATCTAAATGATAGAATGAACGCTCAATCAAGGATGCCTCTTTCTTTAAGGTTTCAAAAACAAACTCATCAAATTGCTCTGGACCAATCATACAACAAAAATCGCATTGAGAAATAAAATATGGTTTTTGTGATAATAGACTGATCCATCCGGTATAACCCAAAGTATTATTTAAATCAATACTAGCAATCATCTCTTCATAGGCTTGTTCAAATGCTTTGTAAATGTCATCATTTAAACGTTGAACTTCATCAGGATCATCATATAAATCAATTAGTGAGTTATTTGCCCCTCTCATTGATTCAACGATATCCATCATTCCTCCAAGATTAGCAATTCCCATTGCAATATCATCTCCATAAAACTGATTAAATGCTTTGATTAGTTCTAATGATCTTTGATATAAGGGATATGTTTCCTCTAGGCGAGGATGAATATCTTCTAACTCACATCCTTTCATTTCTTGAAACCAAATTGTCCCTTGTTTTACATCAATATGATAAGTTTGACCTAAATAGGCTCCTAAAACTCCGGTTGAGCGCATATAAAAGATAGGAAAAGCATCACCCAAATAAATATTCGAAAAAAATGTTTCTTGATATGCTTGAACTACCTCATTAACCGGCTTATCTAAATCATATAGCATTTCTAATAATTCCCCTCGATTATATCGGTGTTTTTGAGGTTGATAATCTTCATCAAATAAAGTTACTTGAATAATTGGCCGTTCTAATTTATGCTCCCACCATTTTTCAAAATCTTCAACTAACTGTTCTTTTTTTGCTTTAGTTAACATAACGTACCTCCCACGATTGCATAAGCAACTTCACTTGCACTAGTGGCATCATCTGTATAATAATCAGCGCCTATTTCATTACAATAATCTTGATTAACAGGTGCTCCACCAATCATAACTTTAACATTTAAATGTTCTTGAGCAACTAAATCAACTACTTTTTTCATTTCTGGCATTGTCGTTGTTAGAAGAGCACTACAGCAGATAATTTGTGCTTGATGTATTTTTGCTTCTTCAACAAATTTTTGTGCATCTACATCGACACCTAAATCAACTACTTCTAAACCTTTTCCTTCCAACATGATCTTAACTAAATTTTTTCCAATATCGTGAAGATCACCTTTTACAGTACCGAGAATAACGGTTCCCTTACTTTGATGTTCCGTATCTTGTAAATATGGCTTTAAAATCTCGATTCCCTTATTCATCGCCCGAGCTGCAACTAATACTTCGGGAACAAAAACTTCTTCATTTTTAAATTTTACACCAATGGCATCCATACCTTTCAACAACCCCTGATTAAGAATATCCGTTGCTGGAAAGCCAGCTTCTAAAGCTTCATTTACCAATTTGACAACCTTTTTAGCTTGTCCTTTTTGAATTAATTCACTAATTTCTTCAATCATTTCTACTCCTCCATTATCTCAAATACTTGATCGATATCACTACTAATTACAACTTTTTGATTTTTTTCTAAAATTACTAATTCATTACTAGTTTGTAATAATATTTGTTTTAAAAATTTTAAATCTATTTTAATTTGTTCCTGATTTTTAAGAAAAGGAACATCGTCACAATAATTATAAATTAGGTATACATTATCCTGCGTTTGTAATTGGGATTTCAAATAGTCTGCTGTTTCTTGATCGTATCGCTGACACCACTTTAAATATTGTTCATCTTCATAAACATTACAGCCATTAACTTTTAAACTATAACAGCTCCATGAAGAAGACAAGCGATTTGAAAATAATTGTTTAAATCGCTGTTTGCTCCCCAATAAAACAGTTAAACAATCATGCACTCTAACTAGATATACAGGAATATTGCGTGCTTGTATTTCAACTAAAGCATTACCGCAAAGTCCGTATAAAACAATTATTTTTTCATCCCCCCTGCTCTTATCAATTTCTTTTTGGATATTTTTTGCTAAAGTATGTGGTTGATTATGTTGTTGTATATCTAGATATACAAATTCATAATTATCAAGTGATAAGTCTAGTTGTGAAATATAATATTCGTATATTTTGCAAGCAATAACTTTTATCATGAAAACACCATCGCATCTATCCAATAATCATTAAAATCAGGATCTTTTTCTAAATAGATAACTTTTGTTTGATTACTAATATGTTGAACTCGCTGAAAATCTCGTGTCAATATTAGTTTATAAAGACCACTGATAGCACTATTTTTAATATATTGAACTTTGTTAGCTTCTTCTGAACTAATAATATTCAAGGTAACAAGATCCGCTTTCTCCAAATAATTTCCGAAGCCACCCGCAATATAAATAGTTGTTACTTCATCATTCAATTCCTTCAATAATACTTCTTTTCCCGCTTGAATTGCTGCTTTTGCTAACATAAAAGCTTTTATATCTTTAATTGATAAATATACTTCATCATTTAAATAGTATTTTTTTTGCTTATTTAAAAAATTACCTGTATCATCAATAATTCCTAAACGTAGCAAATTAGCGATTAAAGAAATTAAACCACTACCACAAATACTATTAGCATCTTGATTATCAATTGTTTTATAGACAAGCTTATTATTTTCGACTTTAGTCGCACAAACAGCGCCAGCAATACTTGGACCACCACATTCAATATTTACCCCTTCAAAGGCAGGCCCAGCAGGACAAGATGTCGCTAATAGCCGATGCTTATTTCCTATCACCATCTCACCATTAGTTCCCAAATCCATCAGTAATACATTTTCCTTGTTTTTATCCATATTAGTAGCATAAATTCCCATGACAATATCACTCCCCACATAAGCAGAAATATGATTCATAGTCATAACTTCAATCTTTACTGAACTCTTTATAAAATAATTTAAAGGATATTCAGTCATTGTTAAGATTGGTACATCAAATGGTGATACTCCAATTGTTTTTACCTTTTCTTTTAAAAACAAATTAATCATTGTTGCATTACCACAAACTAATATTTCTTTGATTTTTGTAGACACATTGATTCGACTAAATATTTCTTTAATTATTAGTTCACCTAATTTATGATCATTATCACGATTATCAAAATCAATTCGAGCAATCACATCACTTCCAAATTTGCCTTGAGGATTAAAGAAAGACTGACTTTCAATAATCATTCCGCTTTTTAAATTGAGCCATTTCATTGCTACTGTTGTTGTTCCAATATCAATGATAATTCCAACTTTCTCAACAGGTTCGGTAATTACTACGGTATCATTTAAATATATACTATCCTCAATAACTCCGTCTGCTTGTGGCAAAATAAATCGGTCACCCTGATGATATAAATGACTGCAGGCTAAACGATACCCTTGATCCAGCTCTTTTTTAGTAAGCAGTTTTAGATCATCATGATTAACCTCGATGATTCGATTGGTAGCTTTTACTTTACATTTTCCACATTTTTTTTGACCATTACAAGGGGCGATAAAATTACAATCTTGTTCCTGTAAATATTCAAGAATCGTTTTCATAATAATTTTCACAAACTTCCATAAAAGCTTTAATATTTTTCCATGGGGCTAATGGAGGGATATCACAACCACTCGAAATAATAAAATTACGATAATCTTTACACTCTTTTAATAAATTTAGTGTAATTTCTTTGATTGTTTCTGGGGTTCCGTTACTAATTATTTCCACTGGGTCTATATTTCCCATAACAAGACAATCCTTTGGCATTAGTTCTAGCATTTTTTTTATGTTAATAGCATTACCAAAATGATATGCTCGTGCTTTAATTTCTTTAAAATCATCAATCATTTTTAAAGTATTATTACCACAATTATGGTATACGACCATAAAATTTTCATCTTGAACTGCTGTAACTATCTTTTTTACATAGGTACTAGAAAATTCAGTCGCCAAAACTGGCGATAGCACCCCAGCTAGTGGTTCTGCCATTAAAATTCCATCAGCTCCAGCTTCTTTATACGCTGAAATATAGTCGATCAAAAATTTTGTAGCCTTTTCTAATACAATATGTACCATTTCTGGCTCTTCATAACAATTGATCATTGCTTCACTTACATCCATTAAACGACCAGCCAAACTAAACGGACCAATACAACCTCCCAAAATAGGGATATCTTTAATTTCTGCTTTAGTTTTTTTGATTGCATCAATATATAATTGACTTCGCCCGCTTCCCACTGCAGGAACCTTTAATGCCTGAGCATCATCTTCATCTTCAATTAATTGACCAACTACTGTCGGTACTTCGTTATCAGTAACTTTTATTTCTGCACCAAAACATTCTGCTTCAACCGATAAATCCATAAAACCTAAAATTGCTAATGGATTACACTCCTCTTTAATTATCTTAAGAGCTGCAACTTGTTGATCGGTATCATTAATTAATTTTTTGACACTAATATTTAACTTTGTTGCTGCTGGAAAGGTAATTATTGGCATTGCTCGTTTATTTTTCTTCTCTAATACATCATTTAGCCATTTTTCTATTTCCATCATATTCACCTCTATATATATCATATCATAAATATATTATTGTCTATACAATTTTCTGAAATAAAAAAGTTATATTTCTATAAATATAACTTTATTCCGGTGAAATAATATTTTTAGCCTCTCCTAAACCATATTCAATTAAATAATCACGAACAACATTAAGTGAATGATTATAACTCGATGATATTTCGTCAGCAAAACATTCTGCTTCACCTAAGCAAAGATATTCTAATGCCTTTTTACTTTTAATGTTAATTATATTAATACTTTGCTTTTCACTTGGGTAAAAAGCAAAATAATAACCCCAATAAATAATTTTATTAGTTTCTTGTATAATTGTTTTAAACGGTAACAGTGGTAAATTGTCAACTATACAATTAAGCAAACATTCCAACATAAGATTCTTTGAATCTTCTATTTCACCCTGAAGATTTTTGATCTTTTCTTGCGTAATATTTGGAAAAGCTAAGGTTGCAGCTTTTTTGATTAAAATTACCATTGCCTGAACACCGTTTAAATATAATAAAGTATCTTGCCGGTATTGTTTATTTTGCATACATTTAATTGCAGTCTGCTCATCTTGTATCACTACCCTAGTACCTTTAACATTCATTGTTTCACCAAAACCTAATTCATTCAACATATGTAGACTTTTTCTAATTGTAGAAACGCTAACTTTATACATTTTAGCTAATTTTGCTTCTGGCGGTAAAAAGCTTCCCACTGGATAAATACCTAATGAGATCTTATTAATTAAATCACGAGCTATTTGTGTATAACAATGATCTCTGCCTAATTCTGCAGACCAGGTATAGTTGGGTGTCATTTCTTTTATTTCAGGATATTTAAGAGCTAGGTCCGTTAATGTTTTTTCAATAACATTGATAACTGTATCGTACATTAAACCAAAACGATATTCAATTTCACTTTTATCCCTAGTTAATAACGAACTTGTAACCCATGTAATACTTTTAAAAGTATATTCTAAATTAAAATAATTAATATATTTTTCATAATTAACAAAGAATACTGGTCTTGCATATATTTCTAAGCTGGAGAAAATATCTCGTAATAAAGGATTATGTGATTTATCTAACAGTTCAAAAAATATTCGAGTACATATCCGTTCACGTTCCTCTGCACTCTTATCTTCTGATTCTTTTAATCTTTGAGAGCATAATTGTAAGTCTTCTTCATCCCATATCTGTGCTGCAAAAGAAAAAATTACCGGCATAATTAAACCAATCGTTTTATACACATCGATTATTTCCTGACGATGCTCTAATACATATTCAAGGCCATCTTCTTTGAATTTACTATGAATGTTATACACAACGGTTGTCGCTTTACGTTCATGGGTCGAAATATAGCCCTCTTCTTTTAATACGTGCAATACATCTTTAACCGTTCGAATTCCAATATTGTAAAATTCGCACAACTCAGAAATTGATGGTAGCTTCGAGCCATAAGGAAGACGTCCACTTACAATCAAATCATGAAGATTGTTGTATAAATAATTAAATAACGTTTGTTTTTGCTTCACTACGATCAACTCCTTTATCGTTAAATAGGCACATAATATTAAATTACTTAGATTTATTTATATAAATATAATTTTATCACAAAAAAAATCTTTCTACTATATGCTTATGTACCCAATTATTTAATTGTTTATTTTTACGGTAATGATAAAATTAAATTGATATAATTTTATAGTTGGGAGTTTTTTATAATGAAAAAAATTGGTAAAAATATAGTTAATAAAAAACCTTCTATCTACCCTGTTGGTAAATTAATATATATTTATATAATTTTAATCGTCATAATTGTCTTGATGATTTTTAATACAATTAATTTAAATAATACTTTGGGCTCAAGTACCAATACTTATGTAAACGATGTTACTTCACAATTAGCAGATGATATTTCTATGCGAATCGAAGCTATAAAATCTTCGTTAAGACTATTATCTGATTCAATAAATATTTTGCCTGATAATCAAGAGATTTCTTCTTTTCTTCAAAAAAAATGTGAAAATTTAGAATTTACTGATTTGTTTGTTATTGATGATAAAGGCAATACAATTCCCGAGCAATCTGAAACATTTGATTTATCACTAGTAAGTTCATCATTTAAAGGTGAAAATAACCTAATCTATCTTGATGGTCAGAGTCTTCTTTTTTCTACACCGATCTATGATGAGAAAGGAATAACAAAAGTACTTATTGGTATTCGTGATAAAGAAAATATCCAAAATTTAATTAAACCTAAAAGTTTTAATGGCCAAGGTCTATCTTGCATTATTGATCAGAACGGTAATGTTGTCATTTCCCCCACTGATCTTAAACCATTTATGCAGTTAGATAATATCTTTAAAGATGGAACAGATACTGATGCTGTAAATCATATTAAAAAAATGCGTAAAAATATCATTAATGGTAAATCTGGTGTTTTTGAGTTTACTGCTAGTGATGATACTTCTTTAATAATATCTTATCATTATCTTGACCATAATGATTGGACATTATTAACCTTAGTTCCTGGCGAACTCATTTCAAGTGGTACAAATCAATATATTTTCTATAACTTTATTTTAGTTGCTTGTGTCATTTGTGTTTTCTCAGTTCTTTTATATTTAATTTTTCTATCTTACAAAAAACACAAGAACTGGTTAGAGAAAATTGCCTTTACTGATCCATTGACTGCAGGATTGAATAATGCTGGTTTTCAATTAGATGCGCAAAAATTAGTAAATACCGCGCCCCCATCTAATTATACGGTTATTTTTTTAGATATTAAACAATTTAAGTTGATCAATCAGAATTATGGCTTTAATAAAGGGAATGATGTTTTAAAACATATTTATAATGTTATTTACAATAACATTAGCTCTAATGAACTTGTTGCTCGAAGTGAAAATGATCATTTCTTTATTTGTCTAAATGAATCTAATAAACAAATTATTCAAACACGACTTGATATGATAATTGCTGAAATTAATTCATTTGCAAAGAACAAAGCATCACAATTAACTATCTTGCAAGGCGCTTGTTTAATTGAAAATCCTAATTCAGAAATTAATATTATTCAAGATTATGCTCGTTTGGCCTGCCGCCTTAATAGTAAGAAATCAAAATGTACTTACTATGATAAAGAAATTTTGGATACCATGAAAAAAGAACAGGAATTAAATGATTTATTTGAGAATTCAATAAAAAACAAAGATTTTCATATGTTTTTACAACCAAAAATTATTATTTCTAATAATAAAATCGGTGGAGCTGAAGCTTTAGTTCGCTGGTTCCATCCTGAGCGAGGAACTATATATCCATCTGATTTTATTCCACTTTTCGAAAGAAATGATAATATTATTAAACTCGACCTATATATATTCGAAGAAGTATGTATCTTTTTACAGGATATGATTGCTCGTGGTGAAAAACCATTTGTTATTTCAGTCAATGTCTCTCGAGTTCATTTTAAAGATAATGATTTCTTAAAAGCATTTGCAAGAATTAAAGAACAATATAGAATTCCAAATAATTTGATTGAATTAGAACTTACTGAATCCATTTTCTTTGATAATCAGCAAATTGAAAGTATTAAAGATACAATTCATCAAATTCATCAATATGGTTTCCTATGTTCTCTAGATGATTTTGGTGCTGGATTCTCATCTTTAGGATTATTAAAAGACTTTAAAGTAGATGGCATAAAAATGGATAAAAAGTTCTTTGATGATATAAGTAGTCAAAAAAGTAAGGATATTATTGCCAACTTCATTGAACTAGCAGATAAACTGAATATATCGCTTGTAGCTGAAGGAATTGAAACTTTAGAACAGTTAGAATTTCTAAAATCTGTCCATTGTAATATGGTTCAAGGCTATATTTATTCAAAACCACTACCTGTTGATGAATTTATTTTATGGTTAAAAACAATCAAATAATAGTTATTTAAAAACAACTATAATGAAGTCCCCTCTTCAGTTGGACACAACCAGCTGGAAGGGGTTTTATTATGGCAAGGCTAACAAAAGAACATATATAGAAATATATAATAAGTGAAAGCAGAGCTTGCTATAAGTTTATTATCAAAAATATAAAATAAATAAGAACGGTATCCTGTATTTGATAAAAATCATTAATAAACACATATATGATATTTTGCAAAAAGATAAGAATAATCATTATTCTTCAAAAACTAAAACTAGAAATTATCAATAAAGTTTTAATAGATAAACAAGGCCCAGAATCAAATTCAATCGATTCTGGGCTTACTTCATTTTAACTACTCAGATGTATATTTAAATTCGGTAGCATCAAAACTATTGACACCACAATATAAAGGATTATTTTCAGCATTCTTTTCAATAATTGTTGTTTGCAAGATTGGAGCATTCTTAGCAACTTCTAAATATGTTGCAAGTTTTTTAGATGCTAACCGTGCCTCAACCTCAATTGAACGATTGGTTGCCTCTTTAACTTTTATTGTTTCATGAACAATTTGGCTCATTGATCTTGTGCAATCAATCTTATCTAGTGAATTAAAATAGCGTTTGGGTAAGAAAATATTTTCATAGACAATTGGAGTTTTACCACCATATTGAACTCTCTTTAACTGATATACTTCCTCATCAGTTTTAACATCAAGATATCTAAGTGCTAAAGGATGATTTACAACTGTTTTTATAGAGACTACCTTAATTATAACTTTACCATAAGTTTTAACAATTTCTTCATCAGTTTGGATTGATACTTTAGAAATACTACGTGACTTTTTATTTTTAGCAATAAAAACACCACTGCCAGACTTTCTAATTAAAACTCCATCTTGAATCAATTCATCTAAAGCTCGACGAATTGTCATTCTTGATACTCGATATTTTTCAGTGAATTCTCGTTCAGGTGGAAGCATTTTATCTTCTTGATAAACTCCACTTTGGATATCTTTAAGAATATCCTCTTTAATAAATGGATATAAAGAAGCCATTAATGTATTTTTGTCCCGTTTGGTAAATTTTCAACGCTAATTACTTCTAATAATCCCTTTTTATCTCCAGCTAAAATCATTCCTTGTGACTCAATCCCTCGTAGTTTAGCTGGTTTTAAGTTTGCTACAACAATTACTTTTTTACCAACGAATTCTTCCGGAGTATAATGATCAGCGATACCACTAACAATTTGTCTTGTTTCTTTTCCTAAATTAATTTGTGATACTAATAATTTATCAGCATCCGGATGTTTTTTGCATTCTTCTACTGTTCCAACAATTAATTCAATTTTCTTAAAGTCATCAATAGTAATTGTATTATCTTCTTTTGGTTCTTCTTTTACTTCTGGTTTTGCCGGTTGCAATGCTTCTACTTTCTTTTGAATTTCTTTTGGATCCAAACGAGCAAATAACATTTCTGGTTTTTCAGCTACTTTGGTACCTTCTTTATATGTTCCAAAAGTATCTAAAGCTAATAAATCTCTTTGATCAGTATTAATTTGATCTAAAATCTTATTAGCAGTAGATGGCATATATGGAATTAACGCAATCGCTGCAAAACGAATACTTTCAATTAAGTTATAAAGAACTGTCGCTAAACGATCCCTTTTTGTTTCATCTTTAGCAAGCGCCCATGGCATTGTTTCATCAATATATTTATTAGTTCTTCTTAATAATGTAAAGATGGCATCAAGGGCATCAGATGACTTAAATTCATCCATCTTACCAATTACTTTTTTAGGCATTGCTAATGCTATTTCAATTAACTCATCATCAACTGCTTCTGTAACTTTTGGGTTATTAACAATTCCGCCAAAGTATTTATTTGACATAGCAATAGTACGATTTACTAAATTTCCTAAGACATTAGCTAAATCAGAATTAATTCTTTCTACTAAAAGATCCCAGGTGATGCTTCCATCATTATCATATGGAATTTCATGTAAAACATAATATCTAACTGCATCTACACCAAAAATGTCTACTAAATCATCTGCATAGATTACATTTCCTTTTGATTTTGACATTTTACTTTCACCTTGTAATAACCATGGATGTCCAAATACTTGTTTAGGTAAAGGAATATCTAAAGCCATTAGCATAATTGGCCAATAAATAGTATGGAAACGCACAATATCTTTACCAATTAAATGTAGATCTGCAGGCCAATACTTTTGATATAATTCGCCATGATTACCATCGACATCATACCCTAATCCTGTAATATAGTTACTTAATGCATCAATCCATACATAAACAACATGTTTAGGATCAAAATCTACGGGAATCGACCAAGTAAATGAGGTTCTTGATACGCATAAATCTTGTAATCCTGGTTTTAAAAAATTATTCATCATTTCATTCTTTCGTGATACTGGTTGAATAAATTCAGGGTGTGTTTCAATATGTTCAATTAAACGATCAGCATATTTTGATAATTTAAAGAAATATGCTTCTTCCTTAGCATCATGGACTTCACCTCCACAGTCTGGACATTTTCCATCTACTAGTTGTGATTCTGTAAAAAATGATTCACAAGCCGTACAATATTTACCTTCATAATGACCTAAGTAAATATCCCCTTGATCATATAATTTTTTGAAGATTTTTTGTACTTGTGACTTATGATAATCATCAGTCGTTCTCATAAATCGATCATATGTAGTATCCATTAAATCCCAAATTCTTTTTACTTCACCAGCTTTTTCATCAACAAACTGCTTTGGCGGGATTCCTGCTTCTTTAGCTTTTAACTCAATTTTTTGACCATGTTCATCTGTCCCAGTTTGGAAATAAACATTATATCCTTCTTGTCTTTTAAATCGAGCAATTGCATCTGCTAAAATAATTTCATAAGTATTTCCAATATGAGGTTTTCCTGAAGTATATGTAATTGCAGTTGTTAAATAATAATCTTTTTCATTCTTCATATATATTTCTCCTTTATTTTTAAATAAAAAAACGCCCTAATAAAAGGACGAATAATCGCGGTACCACCTTTTTTACACATTGCTGTGTCACTCAATACTTTTAACGCAAGTCAAACGATTATCTTTAACTATTCAAGATAACAGCTCCGGGGCCATCACTTAAAGTTTAACTCTTAGTTTCCACCTGCCACTAAGTCTCTATATGCGCCACTTTAACATCTTCCCATCTTCGCTTTTTCCACTCTTAACTTTAGCAAACTCTAAGCCTAAAGTCAAATTAAATTTAGACTAATAATGTTCTTCCATATGAATTATCTATTATAAATATCTATTTTTCATTTATTAAATGATAAACATATGTTGCCCGTTGTTCCATACTATATTCACTAGCTTTAACATTATTAGCTGTTAAAAAATTTTGTAATAAAACTAGTATTGTATCATCAGCTTTTAAAAATCCCATCTTCTCTTGGGTGGGAACAATAGTATGTAGCAATTTTAATAAGTACTTCTTTAATTTTTAATTATTTCTTTGCTCACATACTTAATCCTTTCTTTGATTCAAAATGTTTCACGTGAAACATTTTGAATCAAGCATTAACTCTCTTTAATATTTTTTTATTTCTGTTGAAACTTATTTATTGCTTCATATAATTGGAAAAAATTACAATCTTATCGTGGATATAATTCTACCTCGATAGCAGTAATAATTAGACATTTATTTTAATATTTAAACAATTTCACAATAACTTACCTTTATTTTTTTATTAATAGCGTATATCTTATAGAAAATAATATATCCATTACTATCTAAGCACTCACAAATATCTTATTGCTAACATATACTACTTTGCCCAGTAATATTTATAGATAGCAAGTTGTGCCATACTATCATTGACTTCTTTAAAAGAATCAAAACTAATTAATGTATAAATATAATTTTTATTTTAGCTTAACCACAGTTATTATTTTCTTTATGAATATACAATGATTTAATATCTAAGTTAAAAATCTATTAGAAATAAATTATTCATTATTATTTTATTAATACCAATTATTAAAATAACTACTCTTAAAACATTATCATATGGATTTAAAAATAGTTTACTTTCCTCCACTACACAAAATACATTATTTTTTCTTCATATTAGCTATGCTTCAAATAAGTTAATGTGATTTCTCAATAATAATTACTTAACCTATCTTCACAAAAAATATCTTACAATATTTTTGCTACTCTGTTTTATAGACAAAATAAGCATATATACTTTGTTTACCTTTACAATATGCTCAATATTATAATTCAAATAACTACTTATCATTTTATATATGCTTACAGGTTATTTTTTTACTTACTACTATATAGTACCTATATATATCATAGTAATCGCCTCTTAAAAAGTATATATTATACTATGTATTTATATTTTTATACTAACAACTCTACTTAGAAAAGTATATTAAACAAAAAATGTTTCACGTGAAACATTTTTTGTTACTCCAAGGCTGATTCAACTCTAAATAAACTTTTTGCATTTCTTCATCAGTCTTAGCCATCATATCGGCACACCATTTTAAACGCTGTTTAATATCATTATTAGCAACAAAATTAGTTTTATAAGCTAATTCATGCTCCAACGATGCCCAACAGTCCATTGCAATAGTTCTAATTTGGATTTCTACCGGTACTTGCATCATCCCTTCTCTTTGATAAACAGGTACACTCACAATCAAATGCAAACTACGATAACCATTCTCTTTAGGATATTGAATATAATTATTGTGTTTTATTTGTATTACATCATCTTGTAAAACTAGTAATTGTGCAATGTATTGAATATCATTGATATACTGGCAAATCACTCGCAGGCCAGCTATATCATTTAACTCTTTAATATTATTAAAGTTCTTACTAAACCCCTTTCTTTCTAATTTATCTAAAATACTTTGTGGAGATTTGATTCGACTCTGAATATTATGAATTGGACTATGTTCACATTTAAATTTCAATTCTTGATCTATGATTTCTAGTTTAGTCTTTACAATCATAATAGCTGCCCGATAAGGTTGCATCAATTCTTCAAAATGCCTCTGTTCTTGAAAAGCATTAATCATTTCTTGATTCATTTAATCACCCCAATCATGATTATATTAAACAATTGCATAATAGATACATTAAAAATATGGTTTTTTGTGTAAAAAAAATTCGCTAGCATATACTAGCGAAAAACTGTTTTCAAATCTTTATATTGTTTAAGCGTATCAAGAGTAACAAATTGATAACCACGGTTATAAAGTTCTCCCAAAGCCATTTCTAATCCCTCAACAGAGAAATTATGAATATCATGTAATAAAACTACTGCACCATCATATGAATTATTAATAATAGTCTCTTTTATTTTATTAGCATCTTTTAACTTCCAGTCCAATGTATCAACACTCCATAGAGCAATTTCCATTCCATTATTTTTGACTACTGATTTTACATTATCATTGAAAGCACCATATGGTGGTCTAATTAATGTAGGTTCAGCACCAGTAATCTTATAAATTGCATTTTGTGTATCAACAATTTGTTTATTAAGTCCTTCAGCATCCAACTTTCTTAAATCTGGATGATCCCAAGAGTGACTAGCAATCTCAAAACCATGTTCATAGACTGTTTTTACCACATCAGGATATAAAGTAATATTTTTCCCTAATTCAAAGAAAGTTGCACGACCATTATATTTTTCAAACATTTCAACTACTTTTAAAGTATTTGTTTTGTGTGGTCCATCATCAAGAGTGAAAGCAATCATTTTCTTGTTTGGATCAACTTCAGGCTGAGCAGCAGGTCCTGCAACATCTAAAGGTGCATCTGAAGGTATATTCTTATTCGCTAATTTGATTAATTCTTTATTATCTTTATAATTAACTTCAATCTTGTTTTTCAAATCTTCAGTAGTGTAAATAATTAATTTATCTTTTTCTACTGTTAAATTGTTACTTTTAGCATCTACTTTATCAATTCCTTGACTACTAGCTAACACTGTTTTAAAAGTATTTCTTAAACTGTCTCCAACAGTTAGAATCTTTTCTTTTTTTGTATCATAAGTAAATAATTTTTCTTTTGTTTCTACTACTTTGTCATCTTCATCATAACGAATAGTTTTAAATTTTAAGTTAATAAACTGATTATATACTTCATTGATTGAGTAGTCCATGTATAATATATCTTTACTATTTTTATTAATCTTTTGTTCTTTTACATAATTTTCTTGATAATCTTTAACAATTTTATCTAAATTACTGTTTTTTGTCTTTGGATAATATAATGAAATAAAGAAACTATCATCGTCTTTTTCATAGTGTTCTACTGTTCCAAATTTCTTGTTATCTTTATTATATACTTTATACTTATCATACGGTCCCTCGCGGTTAATAAACCAAAATATTCCTCCTAATAAAATTGCTATAACAACAATTACTACTAGGGCAATTGTTGGTTTTTTCTTTAATTTTCTTCTATTATTTATTGCGTGCCTATACTCCATAACTTTCCCATCCTTTCGCCATACATATAATACGATATTTGTCGAATTAAATCAAATTTATTGTATTGCTAATAAAACATCTTTTTTAATGTTTCACGTGAAACTTTTAAGAATTTTATTTAATTGAAAAAGACGAATTACTCGTCCTTTTGATGATATGTAGCATATACTTCATTTTTCTTAATATTTCTTAATTTAGCAACCTCTTTAATTGCATCCTTAACAGTCATTCCTTTGCTAACATATTCATCAACATGTTCAACAATAGTTTGCTCAAAAACTGTCTCTTCTATAACATTATTATTGCCAGAAACAACAATAACCATTTCTCCCTTTAAATCACCAGCAACTTTAGTAATTTCACTTATAGATCCACGTAAAATTTCCTCATGTTTTTTAGTTATTTCCCGACAAAGTGCAATTGGTCGATCTCCAAGAATATCTTCCATTAATTTAAGTGTCTTAGTAATACGATGCGGAGATTCGTAAAAAACAATCGTTTCTTGATAATTCTTTAATACCTGCAACTCTTTTTTCTTCTTCTTATCTTGATGATCTAAGAAGCCATAAAATAAAAATGGTTGCGGAGCAATTCCAGAAACTACTAATGCATCTAAACAAGCATTAGCCCCACTAATTGGAATTACATTTATCTCATTATCGATTGCAGCTTTTACTAATTCATAACCTGGATCAGAAATAGCTGGATAACCAGCATCACTAACTAATGCAATATTATTACCATCAAGCAACAAATTAATCAATTTAGGAATCGATTGCCCTAAATTATGCTCATGATGGGAAATTAATTTAGTTCTAATATTATAATGATTTAATATTTTAACAGTATTTCTGGTATCCTCAGCACCAATATAATCAACTTCCTGTAAAGTTCTAATTGCTCGATAAGTCATTTCTTCTAAATTACCAATTGGTGTGGCAACTAAATATAAACATGGCCGGTCATTTTGAAAACTTTTTTGTCTATTCATCAATATTTTCTCCAAACATTTTTCTTACCTCATTACTATAACTACCATCTGCATTATGTGCATATAAAGGTGGTTCAATTTTTAATCCTTTTTTTCCTTTATACATTCCTTCAACTAATAAAACATGACTGTCGCGATCAATCTTAGGATAAACAAAACGAATTCTTTTTGGTTCAATATCATACTTTTGCATTAAATTCAAAATATCAATCATCCGATCGGGACGATGAACCATGGCAAACTTTCCCTTATTATCAAGTATTCGAGCAGCACTCTTTATAATTCCTTCTAGATTAATCTTAATTTCATGGCGCGCAATTGTTAAATATTCATTTTCATTTAAATTACTATCCTCATCTACTTTGAAAAAAGGTGGATTACAAATAACTAGGCCAACTTTTTTAGCATCTTTGACATATTCTGCAATATCAGCGTGAACAATATTAATCTGTGTTTCTAAATTATTTAATTCAATATTCTTAATTGCTAAATCAACTGCTTCTTTTTGGATTTCTATCCCAGTAATCGGACGATTGGTTCGCTGTGATAATAGTAACGGAATTGCCGCATTATTAGTACCAAAATCAATAATTTGTTTAACATCTTTAGTTATGGTGCAAAAATTAGCTAATAAAACAGTATCCAAAGAAAAATTAAACATATCTTTTCTTTGGATAATTTTCATATTATTATAAGCTAATAAATAATTTAATACTTCTTGATCAGACATTATTTATTATCTTTTTGTTTAAACTTAATTTCATCAAGATTAACAAAGATAATTGCACCACCATTATCGATCTTAACAAGATCATTAATAACATTAAGTCCTAATACTTTAACATCTTTTCCTTCATATTTTACTCGACTGCCAATTTTAGGAAAACGTTGTTTCTCAATTGTATAAACTTCATCTTCATACTTAAGACAGCACATCAAACGACCACAAGCTCCAGATATTTTTTCAATATTAATAGCTAGCATTTGATTTTTTGCCATATTAATTGATACTCCATTAAATTCACCAAGTAATGATGTGCAGCAAAGTGGTAATCCACAAGTTCCCATCCCACCTATTACTTTTGCTTTATCTCTTGGTCCTATTTGTCGTAATTCAATACGACATCTAAATACCGTAGCTAATTCTTTTAATAATTCTCTAAAATCTACCCGTACATCTGATGTATACATAAAAATCACTTTTGCCTTATCTAGTGTAAATTCGCAATTAGTCAATTGCATGTCTACATCATAACGTGAAATAATATCACGGCAAGTAACTAGAGCTTCTTGGGCATCAATTATATTTTTCTTATAGGCTTCAATATCACGTTGTGTCGCTTTTCTTGTGATTTTTTTTAATTCTGTATCTAAATTAAATTCACTTATTGATTTTAATGACTGTGAAATCTCACCAAGTTCTACTCCACGTGCTGTTTCAACTACTACTTTATCACCTTTATCTAATTCGATATCTGTTGAAAAATAATAAACTTTACCAGCACTTTTAAATTTAACACTTGCCAATTTAATTTTTTCCATAATATCTCCCTTCTATAGTCTATACATCATACTATCCATCAGCATCGGTACATTAGCATTGCTTTCGATAGTATAAATAGTTTCTAAAATAATTTCTATTTGTTTAATCAATTGACTCTCATCAATTTTTATATTTCTCAAAAATTCTTGATGTTCACAATATACAATATCATCAGTATGTTTCACGTGAAACATATCTTTCATCGCTAATACTAACATATTTAAAAACAATTTTATATCATCACGCTCTTTATATTTTTTTAATAAATTAGTCTGAGTATTAATAATCAAATTAGCTCTCTTTAAAAATAAATCCTCAATAAAATTTATTACTTGCAATTGCATATATTCAAAGCGTTCATCGTATAAAGTCTTAGCTTCTTCTATACTAGGGGCCAAATAAGCTAAAATATGAGCAGATTCCTTAGTAATGCCATCTTGGCACAAAGCACCAATTATAACCTCTTTGCTATCAGGCTTGATATCAATTACCTGACATCTAGATAAAATAGTTGGTAATACCCGACTAGCATTATTAGCAGTAAAAATTGCATAAATCCCCTCGGTTGGCTCTTCAAGCATCTTAAGTAACGTATTCATCGCTTCTTTTGTAGCATATTCAATATTCTCAATTATATATATCTTAGCTTTTCCTTCTAAAGAAGACTTTTTAAAGGTATCTTGAATCAGTTCAATATTACCCTTTTTTATAGAATTATCTTTACCATTAAATCGAATAATATCACTATATTTATTTTCTTTAACTTTACGACAATCATTACAATTTTCGCAAGCTAATGTTTCATCACAAATCAATGACATTGCAAGATAAGTCAAAGGAATGTTAGTATTATTTCCAATTAATAAAAAAGCATGCGGAATCCGTTGTTGTGAAAATTCATTTTTTATTAAATTATAAAAAATCGGTTGATTCTTTTCTATGTACTCTTTCATAATTTACTCTTAATTACATTTATCACTTGCGCAACAACTTCATCGATTGTCTTACTTGCATCAATTTTAGTAATTCGCTCAGCATACTTTTCACAAATCGTCATATAACCATTATAAACATCTTTATGAAAATCATCAGATTCTAAATCTAAGCGATCTGCCACTCGCTCACCGTTATTGATCCGAGCTAGTCCTACTTCATATGGCAAGTCAAAGAAAATAGTAGCATCAGGTTTAATATTACCAATTGCAAACTGATTTATCTGATAAACTTCCTCTATTCCTATTTTTCTCCCTACACCTTGATAGACCAATGAACTATCAACAAAGCGATCACAAATTACAATATATCCATCGTTCAAAGCCGGAGCTACTTTTTCAACTAAGTGTTGACGTCGAGCTGCTGCATATAATAATGCCTCTGTTCGTGCGTCCATTGTAATATTATTAGTATCTAAAATAATCTTCCTTATTTGTTCAGCTATATCAATTCCACCAGGCTCTCTAGTTAATAATACTTTATATCCTTCCATTTGGAGCTGTTCAACAACTATTTTTGACACAGTTGTTTTTCCACTACCATCTGGTCCTTCTAACGTAATGAATTTACCCTTCATTTTATCTTCCTTTCAATCTTTAAATCAAAAACAATTCACACTAAATTATACCATATGTGTGGTTTTGTTACAATTTAATAGTTTTTTTAGCACTCTATACTTGACAGTGCTAAAAAATGTATTATAATATAAGTGTAATCCAAAGGAAGTATCGATTACATGAAGTAATTTCAATTTTGTATTATTAACAAAGGAGATGGTTTATATGAAATTACTACCTGGTTTTGCTACTTTTGATGATGTTTTTGAAAATATGTTTAGTGATCCTTTTTTCAAAGGAACAAGTACTCATATGCGAACAGATGTAAAAGAAGTAGACGATAATTATGTACTTGATATGGAGTTACCTGGTTTTGATAAAAAAGATATCTCCATCGAACTAAAAGATGGTTATTTAAATATTACAGCTAATAAATCTACTGATGGAAAGGAAACTGATAATCAAGGAAATATCATTCGTCAAGAACGTTTTACTGGTACTTGTTCAAGAAGTTTCTACATTGGGGATGAAGTTAAACAAGAAGATATCCGAGCTAGTTATGATAATGGTGAGTTAAAGATTACATTACCTAAAAAAGCTCCAAAAGAAATTACAACAAACACATATATTCCTATTGAATAAAAAATCCGGTTCCCGGATTTTTTATAATAATGAGATGATATAAATTACAATAATTCCTGGTAAGGATAACATTGAGAGTACAAATATATTAATAAAGTTATAGCTAAAATAATTATTTGTTAAAATATTTAAAATCAATAAAATTACAAAAGCTCGAGTAATTACAAATAAAACTCTACGCATAAAAAGACACCTCATATAAATATATGAGGCGTTTATATTTTCTTTCTTCCTTCTAACGATTTTAACAATGTTAATTCATCAGCATAGTCAATATTACTTCCTATTGGTAATCCGTTAGCGATTCTACTAGTATTAATATTCTTTTTTGATAATAATTTAGCTAAATATAAAGCTGTAGTTTCTCCATCACGAGTTGGATTGGTCGCAATAATTACTTCTTTAATCGAGTCGTCTAAACGCTCAAATAAACTTGCAATATTTAAATCATCCATTGTTTTACCATCCATTATTGACATAGCGCCATGTAAGACATGATATAAGCCATGATATTCTTTTACTTTTTCCATCGCAAAAACATCCTTAGGATCCTCAACAATACAAATAGTCGTCTGATCACGGTCTGGATCTTGACAAATATCACAAATTTCACCTTCACATATATGACCACATTTTTTGCAATAATGAATTTTGGTTTGAATACTGCCAATTGCTGCAGAAAATTCATCTACATATTTTTTATCCATTGATAAAACATGATATGCTAATCGTTCTGCACTTTTTCCACCAATACCTGGCAAACGCTTAAAACAATCAACTAAATCTTGGAATGCTTGGGGATAATTCATCGTAACCTCCTTTTATTCTTCAAACTCAACCAAATCACCAAATAACTCAACCGCCATAGCTTGAGCATCATTTAGTTCAGCTCTCTTTTCTTTAAATTCACCAATATGATGTAAAACAATTGGCTCAGGTGCGGGTAATGTTCCCGCCCGATTCATATCAATATACTTTGAGCGCATATCTGGCCAAAGTGAATTTTTAATTGCAATAAAATCATAATTTTCACCAAGAACCTCTTTTAAAAAATTCTTTAACTGATAATAATTTTGAGTTTCATTCACCTCATTAACATTTGGTTGATGCTCAAAAGCTACAATTATTCCTCCTGGGGCAGCAGCAACTGGCTTACCATCACATAACATTGAGGCAAATTTAGCAGTATTTAAATTGAATCGATATCTAGCAATAACTGTCCATTTTTCTTTAATATCATTTAAAACCCGGCGATCAGCTTGAACTAAAATATTTAAAATATCACTAAAAGACACCTCAATATTTTCTGGTGATTTATTTACAATAATATTCTCATCAATTTCCTGGGAAATATCTTCCCCAACAGGCAAAGAAACATCACTATTACTTATAACTGTTTCCAGAGTTCCCTCAGCAACTTCTTCAGGAACCACCGTTTCTGTAATATCATCAGCCTTAGCTTTTAATTCTTCAGGAATACTTTCTTCAATTTCCGGATCATATTCAATAACCCCTTTATTTAACTCTTCCTCGATAATCTCATCTTCAATTACTTCTTCTGGAAGTGAATCTGTTTCCTCAACCACAGGTATCGCTTTAGCAGTATCTTTTACAGGTAAAATATTTACCTGTTCAATTGCTTTAGAATTATCAATTGCTAATTTATTTTCTTCTTTAATACGATTACATATTTTAAGCATAGCCAATTCAAAATATGTATTAGCATCTAAAGATTGACTGTAATGACTGCTAGCTTCAATTAATATATCAATAATTTCAAAAGCTTCTTCTACCAAAATATACGGTGCCAAATTATCAACATCTTGCTGTGTTAAAACGAATAAAATTGAAACATCTTGAGTATTTTTATAAATGATAATATCCTTTAATACATCAACTAAATCAAAAGTAAGCCGCTTAATATCGATACTGCCACTTAACATATTATCAAGGGAAGTCAAAACCCCTTTTATATCTTTAGATAACAATTGTTTAATAAATGAAATTTTATTATCCATTGATAGCAAGCCATATACCATATTAACACTTTCAACCGTCAACTCATTATTATACGCCAAACATTGTTCAAGTATACTTAAAGCATCCCGCATTCCACCTTCAGCTAATTTAGCAACACTTTCAAGTGCAGATAATTCATATTTTTTATTTTCAGATTTTAAGACATATTCCAATCTTGAAATAATATCATGGTTTTCTACTTTCTTAAAATCAAATCGTTGACATCTAGAAATAATTGTTGGCAAGATTTTATGCGGTTCTGTAGTTGCTAAAACAAAAACAATATGAGCTGGTGGTTCTTCTAAAGTTTTTAATAGCGCATTAAAAGCACCAGTTGACATCATATGAACCTCATCAATAATATATACTTTGTATTTACCATTAATTGGTGCATATTTTACTTTATCAATCAAGTCTCGAACTTCATCAACCCCATTATTGCTCGCAGCATCAATTTCAATAACATCAGGATGTTCCCCAACAGTAATAGCCTTACAATTAGGACATTGATCACATGGAGGATTTTCACCAGTACAATTTAATGCTTTGGCTAAAAGTTTAGCTACTGTTGTTTTCCCTGTTCCACGTGGTCCGGCAAATAAATAAGCATGTGAAATTCTATTTTCTTTAATAGCATTTTTCAAAGTTGTTACAATATGTTCTTGACCGGCAACTTCTCCAAATGTTTGGGGCCGATATGACCGATATAAAGCTTTATATGACATCACTAATCACTCCTCATTCTTATTTATTATACTATATTATCTAATAAAAAGGATAAAAGAATTAACTTTTATCCCGCTTACGTTTGTTTTTAAAATAATCCTTTATCACTTTTGAGCATTTATCTCCTAATACCCCGGAGACAATCACGGGCTGATGATTAACAGGAATATCCGATTGATAAATCGTAGTTAGGGCTAACCAGCGTGATTCAAAAGCACCAAATACAACTCGCTGAATTCGACTATTAATTATAGCACCAGAGCACATTACACAAGGTTCAAGAGTCACATATAATGTACACTCATCAAGATACCATGAGTTTAATGTTCGACAGGCTTCTTCAATTGCTATTATCTCAGCATGTGCCGTTGCTCTTTTACTGGTTTCACGAAGATTGCGTCCACATGCAATAATCTTTCCATCTTTAACTATCACTGCTCCTACTGGCACTTCATCCATATCTAAACATTTTAAAGCCTCTTGATATGCAATTTCCATAAATTCAAGATCTTGATCCATGACTTTCTCCTTTATACAAAAAACCACTACACATAGACGGGGATTCTTAATGCTGCTACCTTCCGGTCCTGACATGGTTCGAAGCCGCCTATTGTAATGGCAAGTATGATTATACCGTATCTATATAATAAATTCAATCATTTTTAATATTGAATCTATAAAATTATTTTCAATTTACAACATACCTTAAAAATATTGATCACTAATATAAATTATAAATTTCTCACTACATTTTAATCACTATTTTTTCTAAACCATAATTAACCATAAATAAAATTTATTTTGGTACAATTATAACTAATTCTAACGATAGTTATTTTCTATACTAACAACTGTAGTCAGGATAGTTTTAAATAGTTTTTTCAATCCTTTCTCTAATTGACTACTCTTCATGATATCCTTTCCCTGATATCAATATAAAAACAGATAGTTTTCCCTCTATCTGAATGATAGAAACAAGTAGCTTTCCCTCTACTTGTTTTTATTTTAAATATAAATTCATTAAATAAGTATCATAATATTTTAAATACACATATATTTGTCATATGTTCTGATGATTTCAAAGTCTAATTTATTAGATAATCGTACCGCTTTATCATTGTTAATTACTTAATACCAATAATCCTTTAACACTGATAATACTTTCATTCCTTCAAGTGAATGATCACCAATTATTTTACTATCGTCTTCAACAAGTAATATTAATGAATTCAAATAATTTTTTCAATTTTATCTGTTTCATTAAAATCAAACTCAACAATTACAAAATTTACATGTTTACTCTCGCTATGACAATTAGAGTAAATAAAAAACAAATAGAGTTATTGCCCTATTTGTTTCTTATAAATATAAATTCATAAGATAAGCATCCACATAATGATCATCGATTTTCATAAAATTTTCATATGTTCCGATTACCTCAAAACCATACTTTTGATATAAAGCAATAGCATTTTCATTACTCGTAACAACTTCTAATTCGATAATTTCAATACTTGCTTCAGCAGCATATCCAATTATAATAGCGACTAACTTACTACCTATTCCTTGATGCCAATAACTTTTTAAAACACTTACACCCATTTGCGCTCGATGGCTTAATCGTGTCTTTTGATTACCACTTAGTGTGGCAATTCCAACAATTTCATCGCCATCTTTGGCAACTATCATTACGGAATTAGGATCTTCGTGAATTTCCTTGATTAACTGCATCTCCTGTACTTCATTCAAAATACATTCATTCAAACCAAAAGTTAAGTTATCACTTTGGCCAGCTACCACATTCAAATAATTAATTATTTTCAATGCATCACTAGGTACTGCCTCTAAATATTCAATTTCCATTCAATCACCTTCTTGTAAGATGATTATAGCATATTTACTTCTTTAAACGTATCTTTGTGACAATTTGTGTAGCAAGATATACCAATAAAGTAAAGCCGAAGATAATTAGCATATCAATTAAAATAGGTTTAATTGATCCAAAACTAAAATCAGTTAATTTAATAATTTCATTATTTGCTTTAATAAACCAATATGATGGTAAAAATTTTGCTAAACTTAAAACAAAAGGACTTAACATACTTTGTGGTACAAATGCTCCACAAATAAAACTCGAACCCATACCAAAGAGATTTCCTACACCACTTAAAATTTCTCGATTACTTGTAAATTTAGCAATCATAAAACTAAACGCTTGAATAAATATCATTAGAACTAGTGAATTAAGTACTAAAAATAATCCATTCATTGTCAACATCGCATCTTTATAAAGAATAAAACTGAATCCCACATATAATAGCCAGATAGCTAATCCAACTGTATAATTACCTAACATTAGCTGACGATTCATACTTTTATAACTAACTGGTGAAACTAAATTACGCCGTTTGATCTTTTCTTCATTGAAAGAAACCATGATCATTGTCACAATTACCATTGTTATTGTTATTAACATATAATTAGAGAAATTATAATAAGTTGCCGGCATTGTAAAATCAACCTCATTTTGTTTATCTAACATCCCCACTTCAACTTTTTTATTTAAATCTTCTTTAATTAACTTACTTAACTCAGTATCACTAATTCCTGCTTTTAAATATAAATTAGCTGTATTTAAATATTTATTCAAAAGATTCTTACTATAAATACTACTATATGCATCTGGCAATTCCATTGTTTCAATAGTTACATCTTTACCATTAATAAAATCAGTAGTGTAATTATCTGGAATGATCATAATATAATCAACTGTACGATAAAATAACGCATCACGTAAAGATTCATTATCATCTTCTAAACTAATTAATTCGCCATGATCTTTAATATAATCTTTAAAACCATTAATTAATTCCGTATTTTTATCCCGATTTATAATAGCGACTTTAACATCCATACTTTTATAGTCAGTAGAAGTAGAATTATAAGTTCCCGTAAAAATTGCTAACCCAAGGAAGATAGCAGTATATGCCAAAATCATAAGTGTATAAGTATTAGCAATTTTTAGATATTTTTTAAATACTGTCATATTGCTTCCTCCTTGTAAAGAATAGTGATCCTAAGATTAGAAGAACTCCGATTACAAATAAGCAGATCATATTAGTAGTATAACGACTTAAATTATCATAATAGTATAAAGCATATAACCCATCAGTAATTAAACTTACTGGATTAATATAAGTTAAAATAGGAAGATTTGTTTGCATCCAGTATTTAATATCAATGATCATCATTCCTGAAAAGAATGATAAAACTAGTGAAAAACTTGATAAAAATGATATTTTAGTATCTTCTTTTTTAAACTTAAGAACATTTCCAGCAAAATTTCCTAATCCTACTCCAGTAAAACATCCGATTGCAATCAAAAGAATAATATAACCCGTCTGTTCACCAAAACCAACACCTAATCCAAAGATCAGGTAAGCCATTAATACCATCATTATTGCAAATTGAATAATAAAGGCAGATAAGATTCCCGATAAAACCGTAACGAGTTTTGAAATCGGTGATATAGTAATTCGAGTTCCTTGTCTAGATAGATTTGCTTCAATTTGACTAGTTGTTCTAAGTCCACAGAAACTAGCATTTAAACAGTTCATCCCAATTAAAGTATAAAAATATACTACTGTTAAATCCGTGTTTCCACCAATATTCTGATTTTCAAAATTATTTTTAGATAAATTGACTGTATTTAAAATATTAGATTGTAATGCACTTGGATTTAATGTTGCTATATTTTCAACAGTGCTCATTGTACTGTTATACTCATTAACAATACTTTCCAAAATTGTTTCATCAATTCCTGTATTATTTACCACTAACTTTATTTCATTACTAACAACATAATAACCCGTAATTTTTTCATCTTTTAATAACTGCTGGGCTTTATCTAAACTTGTGATTTGTAAATCAATTAACTTATCATCACCTTTTTCCAATTCCTGCAATGTTTCTTTAAATTGTGAATTAGCCTGCTCTTCAACAAGTGCAACTTTAACTGTTTCAAATTCTTCACTTGCTGTTAAATTAGCAAATGCTAGGTTAAAGAAAGTCGCTAGAGCAAGTGGAAATACTAACGTCCAAAATATTACCATCTTGTTCCTAAGCAATGTTTTAAATTGATATTTAAAGAAATGATAGAACATTAATCTCTCAACTCTTTTCCTGTTAATTCTAAGAATACATCATTTAATGTCGGACGTTCACTAAATAAACTAGTATAATTAACATTGTTTTCTCGAACATAATCAATTAACTTACTTAAATTATCTTCTTTCGTATTATAAGATATATGAACAGTATTATTTTCAATCTCAATATTCATTACACGATCACTATTTTTAAGCTGCTCAATAAATGTTTGATTCATTGATTTTAATTCAATCGTAATTCTCTCCCCAAGAGTAATCATATTTTTTAATTCATCTTTAGTTCCAGATGCAATTACTCTCCCCTTATCAATAATAATAATTTGATTACATAGCTGCTCAACTTCTTCCATGTAATGGGTTGTATAAACTATTGTTGCTCCTAATTCATTTAATCGTTTAATTCCCTCTAAAATATTATTTCTACTTTGTGGATCAACTGCAACTGTTGGCTCATCTAAAAAAATTAATTTTGGCTTATGCGCTATTCCACATGCAATATTTAATCTTCGTAATAATCCCCCACTTAATTGCTTTGGTTTAAATTTAGTAAATTCGTTTAGACTAACAAGATTAATTGCATCTTGAACATAGTTGGCACGAATTTTTTTATCTTTAATATATAAACCACAAAAATAATCAATATTTTCAATAACGCTTAATTCATCAAATACAGCTACATCTTGAAAAACAACACCAATTTTACTTTTTATATCATAAGCAGTAGGACTCATCTCTTTATTAAAAATCTTGATTGAACCAGAATCATACTTTAATAATGATAAGATCGTATTGATAGTTGTCGATTTACCACTGCCATTAGGTCCTAATAACCCTAATATTTCCCCTTCATAAACATCTAAACTAAAGTCATCTAAAGCAATTAAATCACCATAACATTTAGTCAAATTCTTTATCTCAATAACTTTATTCATCTTTACTCCTCCTTACATCATCACTATACGTAAAACTTTTATTTCAAACCACCAATTTTAGATTGCAGCATGGTTTCTTTTAAGCAACTATTAGTTGCGATGGCGGTTTCTTTTTAATTTTTCATTTATTTTTTTAGCATCTTCATTATTTTTCATAAAAACGACTGCTTTTACAAAAAAATAAACAGTTACTGACATAAATGTAACACCTATAAAATTATCTAATTCAATAATACTGTTTGTATATCCACATAAATAATTAGCAGTACAGACTACAAAAGCTATTTCGATAATTGAAAGTAAATTGGTTAACCACTCCTGTAATTCTAAATAATGAGTTACATTTATCAATAAGTTTACGATTACACAAACGATAAAAATCATCACAACTAATTCATTAGACATATTTTGATGATTGAAATGAAATAATAATGTTTGCAATAAAATTACAAACGTATATGATACACAAGTCGTCAACATATAAAATTTAAACATTTTTAATTTATTCATCTTATCACCTACATTCCAAATTTTTCCTTAAAACTGCTTACATAATGACGTGTAATAATTAACCTTTCACGATTAATTAATAGCGCTTCATAACGCCCATTTAATAGAGCTCTTACATTATCTAATTTGTTTAAATTTAGCAATATTGATTTACTGATTCTTACAAACAATCGGGGATCTAATTGATCTTCTAATTCATATAATCTTAGGCTTGTTTCATAGACTTTATCTTCACAATAAATAAAAGCACGATCTTCATTTGCTTCTAAATAATAAATATCATCTATTTTAATTTGATAACTACGATTGTCTAATTTTCCAATAATAAAATGTTTATCTTCAAATAAAGAAATAATTCGCCTCACTTCATCATCAATTTTATTACAACGAATTACTACTTCTAATTCATTATCTTCCTCACATTCAATGAGCACCTTCATCGAATCCCTCCTTTATTAACACCTTATCATATAATATCTTTTTTACCTATCTAATTTTGGTAAGATGCACATAGATTAGCTAAGATGCAAAAAAAGAATGCTAAAACATTCTTTTGATATATCTGAATTTTTTCATCAAAAAGATATTGATAGCCCGAAATAAATCTACCAACCAGCAGAGCAGATAACACTGTTCCCATACCAATTCCATAAACTGGTATCTGTAAGACTAAACAAAGCAAGAGCATCATAATAATCATAGTAATATCAAATACATTTTTTACTAACGAAAATTTAAGATTATATACTTGCGATATAGTCTTAACCGTTGATTCAACGGGTGTTGCAATAAGATTACAGCTAACTGAAAAGTATACTCCAAGTGAAACAAAAATAATTGCAATCAGTAATAGTAGATAAGCAGATAATAAATTTGAACACCTAATTTTAATTAAAGAATCATAAAAATCGGTAATATATCCAAAGATTAATGAAAATGGAATTTCTAAAAAAATTGTAATAGTTAATTTTCTAACTAAACAAATCTGAACAATAATTAAAATCAAATATAAAATAATTGAAGCAGTTCCTAATGAAATATTGTTGACCTTACTAAAAGCATAAAAAAGACTAGTGAACGCAGCACCCCCAAATCAGTGCGGGTATTCAAAATTATTCCCAAAGCCAAAATATTGATTGATAGTATGTAGATGATTCAACGATTAACATTTTTATTCATTTATATTCCTCAATCACCAAGATAGTAATATATTAATCAATAACTTTCTAATATTAAAAAGATATTATATAATAATTAAAAGTTATTAAAGGGGAATATGAAATGAATCTTAATCAAATAAATTATTTTTTAGCAATTTGTAAGACAATGAATTTTACTAAAGCAGCACATAATCTATATATCGCAAACTGCAGTTACAAAACAGATACAATTATTAGAAACTGAATTAGGAACTAAATTATTTAATCGCGATAATAAACAAATAGAACTGACCGAAGCTGGTAGATTTTTTTTAATTGAAGCTAAAAAATAATTAATCAATTTAATCATTCAAAATTAAATATTGATTCTTTCTTAAAAGGACAACAAGGTACAATTAAAATTGGTTTTCTTAAAAATTTAGATCCTCAATTATTGGTTACTATATTTTCTGATTTTATAAACGAATTTCCTAATATAAAAATAGAATTAACAAGCTATGCAAATTATCAATTATATCATGCGCTTGAACAAAGGATGATAGATATAGTCCTAGGATTATCATTTCCTAAATATCCTGACTATCAAAAAATATTAATAAAAAAATATCCTTTAATAGTATTAATAAATAAAAATAACCCCTTAGCTAATCAAAAAACTGTTAGCCAAGAGGAGCTTCCAAATATTTTATTTGATGTTAGAAAATTATACTATCAAGATAATTATCCTGAATTTGAAGGGAATTTATTAAAGATTGCCTGTAATCAAGGTTGCGCAATTTTGCATGCCTTTACAAAAGATAATTGCTATAACGATTATCTTAAAGCTATTCCCTTAACACCATTAAGTGAAAAAAGTGTTTATCTAATCTATGATCAAGATAATTATAATCCACTGATCAGTAATTTTATTAATTATTTAAAAACTACTTCGATATTAAATCATAAAAACTATTTTTTATCTTACTGATTTATTTAGTGTTTATAACATGCTCCTTAAGCCAGTGAGCAACACCATCTTCATCATTACTTTTGATAACTGCTGTAGCTTGTTGTTTTAAAGAGGTTACTGCATTAGCCATTGCATAACATTGATCAGATATTGCAAACATTGGCAAATCGTTGATTGCATCACCAAAACTAACTATCCTGTCACAGTTTAAAAGTTCTTTCAACTTTAAAATAGCACTTGCTTTAGAGGCACTTTTAGGCATAATTTCTAGCCAGTATTCTTTACGATATATTTCTTGTTGAAAAGTAATATTATAATCTAAATCATCCTTTAAACTTTCATAAGCTGGTCGAAGATTATCATAATCTCCAATTATGGTAAAATAGAAAACTTCACCCTCATACAAAGATAAGTAATCTAATGTTAAATTAATTCGATAATCGGTTTTACGCTTACTAAGATAATATTTTACCCCTTCATGAAGGCTTTCATTTATTATCGTTACTCGTTCTTTTTCATTTACTAGTGCATATACCATAGGTTTTAATTGGTTTTTTTCCATTATTGCTTTTATATGCGCTACTTGTTTTGAATTAAAAATATTCTTATGAAGCAGTTTTCCAGTTTCGCCATTGACAATAAATGTACCATTATAGATTATCAAAGGAAGATTTTTGATTAATCCTCTTGTTACTGGTGAAGCGGAAACTAGAGAACGAGCAGTAGCATATGTAAAAATCATTCCCTCATTAATTAAGTTATTAATTGTTTTAATACTGTAATCACTAATTTTTCCTTGGCTATTCAATAGCGTTCCATCTAAATCACTTATATAAAGAGTTTTCATATAGATAAAAAGATAACTATTTAGTTATCTTTTCCTTACCTCCCATATATGGTTGTAGTGCTTTAGGAATATTTACACTGCCATCTTCATTTAAGTTATTTTCAAGGAAAGCAATCAACATTCTTGGTGGTGCAACTACTGTATTATTTAAAGTATGAGCAAAATATTTTCCATTTTCACCATTAATTCTAATATTTAATCTTCTTGCTTGAGCGTCAGTTAGATTTGAACATGAACCAACTTCAAAATATTTCTTTTGTCTTGGTGACCAAGCTTCAACATCAATACTTTTAGATTTCAAATCAGCTAGATCTCCAGAACAACATTCTAAAGTTCTTACTGGTATATCTAATGATCTAAATAAATCAACAGTATTATTCCATAGTTTTTCAAACCACATCTTACTGTCTTCAGGTTTACATACAACAATCATTTCTTGTTTTTCAAATTGGTGAATTCGATATACTCCACGCTCCTCTATTCCATGAGCCCCTTTTTCTTTTCTAAAACATGGTGAATATGAAGTATACGTATATGGTAATTTATCTTCTTCTAAAATGTTATCAATAAATTTACCAATCATTGAGTGTTCAGAAGTACCAATCAAATATAAATCTTCCCCTTCAATTTTATACATCATGCTATCCATTTCTTCAAAACTCATAACACCAGTAACTACATTACTACGAATCATATATGGCGGAATAACATATGTAAAGCCACGATCAATCATAAAATCACGAGCATATGATAAAATTGCAGAATGTAAACGAGCAATATCACCCATTAAATAATAAAAACCTTGTCCAGCAACTCTCCCAGCTGCATCCATATCAATACCATCAAAATTTTCCATTATTTCAGTATGATAAGGTATTTCAAAATCTGGTACGACTGGTTCCCCATATTTAGTAATTTCAACATTCTCACTATCATCTTTTCCTAATGGAACGGATTCATCGATAAAATTAGGAATTTTCATCATAATTGCTTTTAACTCACTACCATATTGAGTTTCTAAGTCTTCTAATTTAGCTAATTCATCTGCCATTGCACTTACTTGTTTCTTATTATTTTCAGCCGCATCTTTATTTCCTTCACGCATAAATTGACCAATTTCTTTAGATAATTTATTACGTTTACTTCTCAATTCACTAGCTTTAGTTAAAACTTCTCGATAATCTTTATCTAATTTGTAAGCCTCATCTACTAATCCAATCTTGTCATCTTGAAATTTCTTTTTCATGTTTTCTTTAACTAAGGTTGGATTTTCTCTTAATATCGCAATATCAATCATTTTAATTCTCCCTTGCTTATATATATTCTTTAAAATTATACAATAATTATGCACCTTATTCAATTATTATCAAGATGTTTCTCTTTTAATCATTTGCTTTTAGACTAGAAACCATGTCGATATGTTTTATCCTTAATGAAATAATTTTACTTATTACCCAGGAAATAACTAAAGTGCCTAAAATTGCATATAAGTAAGAAGGTAAAGCAATGAAATTAATTACATCCATTGTATCTTGAATCGTTGATATCATGTATTCAATCAATAAATATCCTACAGGCAAACCTAATAAAATTCCTATCATTGATAACCATATGTTTTGTTGAACCAAGATTTTTTGAATCTGAGTATCTTTAAATCCTAATACTTTTGATGTAGAAAATTCATAATAACGTTCTAAGTAAGACAGTACTCCTAAATTATATAAAATAACTCCACCTAAAATAATTGCACCTAAAACTAGAATAATAATAATTAGGATCATTGCCTCTAATAAAACATCAAAACTTTCTAATAAGTCCTGCTGATACTGAATCAAAAAAATATTTGTTAGATTGGTCAAGCAATCTTGATTTTTACTCCCAATGATTGCAGTGGGATAGTATTGATGACCAGTTTGCAAATATTCTTCTTTCATAATCGTAATTCCTTGGATATTCGGGGTTCTAATAATTAAAGATATTTTAGATTGATATTCTTGATGATCTAAATTTCCTTTCCACTTAATTATATCTCCTACCTTTAAATCAAGCTTATCGGCTGTTTTTTTTGATAATGCAATTCCTTCTTTTAAAGATTTAAAATTACTTAAATCTTGAGCAAGTTTGATATAATCATTATTTTCCAAGACTGTTAACGAAACATCTAAATTTTGTTCATCAATTACTATTTTAGCTGTACTCTCTAATAATGTCTGTCCTTTAGTCTGGTTTAAAAGATAATCAATTTGCTCTTCATTAAGATTATCATTTAAATTAAGTTTATATTTATAATTTTGTAATTTAGTATAATTCCAATCGGTCAAATTAGTCATTGTATCATATAGGCCACAAGCACTAAATAATAATGCAGTGCAGCCCAAAACTCCAAAAATAGTCATAAGACTCCGTAATTTATTTCGAATAATATCACGAATATTCCATTGAAATCGAAATGGTAGATTACTGCTCCATGCTAGTGAATAACTTGAATTACTAATTAAATTATTGCTATAAAGAATTGTTGCACCATTCATTTTTAAATATTTGAAACAGACAGAAAAACTAATTAACATGCATAATATAGTACAGCCAATTGGTAATAAATATCCTAAAACTATTGGTTGGCTAGTTAAAACCGGTAAAACATACATTTCTTCAAACATTGGATAAATCAAAGCTGGCATTATTATTAAACCAAGCCAGTAACCTAATATTGAACCAACTAAACAAATAAATGTTGAATGTGATAAATAATGGATCAGTAGTTTTCTTTTCTTAAAACCTAATGCTTTTAAAATTCCTAACTGCATTCGTTGACTTTGCAAAACCCGATGCATTGTTGTAATCGTAATTAAAACAGCAATAAATAAAAAAGCTAATGAAAAAACCAAACCTATCGAGCGATGCTGGGCAATCTCTCCAGTCAACATATTTACACTAGGATGATCTTTTTGGAGAATTAGCTTGTATTCATTACCAGCTAATAATTGATCAACTATTTTACTAATGTCTTTTTTTGAGGAAAGGACTAGTTGATTCGGATGGTATAAAGTGTTAGGAAAACTATTATTATTTACATATGCAAAACCATATTTTTGACGATTTGGTGTCAGTTGATCTCCTTTAGCCAAATAGATATTTTCAGGGGAATAAACTAAACCAATAATTTTCTTACTTAATTCAAAATTCTGATATTTTAAAGTTATTTGATCATTTAACCGATAACCATTTTTCTTAGCATACATTGCATCAAGCCAGATACCATCATCTTGATTATTAAATGATTTACCATTAACGACTTTAAGAGTTGAAATTTTATTACTATCAGTAATATAGAGATCAATATTACTATTATCAACCGCTTTATTGCTTGTAGAGACATACATTCTTTGTTCATAATCAGTCTGTTTTTTTAGTTCATTAAGAGTCGAATCACTAAATTCCTTTTGGTAAAGCCAAGCATCAGCTAAATTATTCTCTTTAATATAGTTATTTAAAGCTACTTCAAGTCCATGATATTCACTAGATATACCTGAAAAGATAAAAACACCTAAAAACATCATAATAAATATAGCTCCAAACTGAACCTTATTTTTCCATAAATCTCGAATCATTTTTTTAAACAACATTTACCATTCCACCTCCATCACATCAAGAGGATGAGAATTTGTTGTAATTGTATTGATTTGACCATTTTTTACTCGAATTACTTTGTCAGCGATAGCTTGCAAATTAGTATTGTGGGTAACAATGATAGTTGTTTTATGATATTCTTTACACATATCATGTAATAACTTCAATACTTTTGCTCCCGTATCACTATCTAAAGCTCCCGTCGGCTCATCACATAAAAGAATCTCTGGATTTTTGACCACTGCTCGAGCAATTGAAACTCGCTGTTGTTCTCCCCCAGATAACTGATGAGGAAATTTTTTCTTATGCACTAATAGTCCTACTTGATCTAAAACGTTATCAACTGGCATAATATCTTTTTTTAGTTCCTTCATCAAGGCTACATTTTCATAAACCGTCAGTGTTGGAATTAAATTATAAAATTGAAATATAAATCCTACTTGATGAGCTCGATAATCTGATAATTCATTTTCATTTTTATTCGAAATTACTTCATTATCAATAATTATTTTTCCTTCATCAAGACGATCAATTCCCCCTAAAATATTTAATAAAGTACTTTTCCCTGCCCCACTCGGTCCTAAGATAATGACAAATTCACCTTTATTAATAGTAAAAGAAACCTTATTTAAAGCATAAATTTTTTTATTTCCATTTTGATAAATCTTTGATACTTCTTCAAATTTAATCATATTTTCTCCTTTTTTGCATAATAAAAACATGTATTCAAAAGACAATGAATCATCACTGCAAGTTTTTATTTCTCTTCGTTAACAACAATGCCTGTACACAACATTTTGAAAACTTTTAAAAATTCTTGTTTTTGCATTTCAAGATTATCATGACTTACTAATACATGCTTAATACAATCAATAAACATATTTGTAATAATATCAATATACGGCGAATTGATATCTTCAATATTAAGATGCCATGCCATATGTTGCTTAAATTTTAAAAGAAACCAATCCCTTTTTTCTTTATATTCCGTCGTTTTTAATTCAAAAAGGATAATTAATCGTTCATCCATTATATATCGAAAATCACTTTCTTCAAAAAAATCTCCAAATTGATCAAGTGCTTCATCAACCTCTTCTAGTGAATGAACTTGAATTTCTTCATTTAGATGAACCTCAACTAACTTATTTAATGACTTAATTGATGGCTCTAATACAGCTCCTAATAATTCTTCTTTATTAGTAAAATAATTATATAAATTTCCCAAGGTGGTATGTGATTTACTAGCAATTATTCTCATTGAAGCCCCTTCGTAGCCATGATGCAAAAATTCCACTTTAGCAGCTTCAATAATATCATTCTTTAAATCTTCTTTTTTTATCTGCATCTTCTCACCCCACAACAACATCATACGTGATATTAATAGCTAAAACAATCATCAAAGCTCATTAAAAATCATTAGTTAACAACCGTTCATTATTAAAATAAGGGCCTAAATAATTTAGCCCTTATTTTTTCCTATTCTTTTTTATTAAAAAATTGATCAAAATTTTTAGCCATAATTATAGCCATATCTGAATTAGTATCCTTTACTCTTATCATAAGATCAAATAAATTATATTCACCCGTTTTAATTCGACAATGTAATTTATCATGGGCTGTTTTCTGTCCCGCTCTTATTGAAGTGAGCATATTTAAATATTTATTCTGATCTTCAGGTAAAATAAGCGCATCTTCTAATAATTTTTCAGGAACTATTTTTGCTCCTTTAGGTAAATCAATACTAAATTTATCATCCATATATAAACTATCCATCCGATTATTTCTAACATCAAAATTCCAAACATCAACAGCCAACACTGATAAAATAAAATTATAACGATCTTTTAATTTTTCCGCACGTTCTTGTTGTTCTTTAAGAGTATTAATATTAGTGATAATTCCATGATAAATGATTGTTCCATCTTCTTCTTGACGATAAAAGTTTGCATTGATATTATGCCAACTGACTTTACCATTTTTATAATATGAGCGATAATCAAAATTTACACAACTTTTTTGTTTAGATAATTCTATAAATTGTTTAGCTAAAACTTCTCGATCATCTTCATAAACTAAATCAAATCCTTTATTATGTTTCAGTATATCTGTTAACTCAGATTGTTCAAAATCAAATATTTTAGATAATCCATGACTAAGGAATTTAGTGGTAATATGATCATCTTTTATTTTAATAACGACAATATCCCCTGGGGTATTTTCAATAACAATATTTAAATTATCTTCCATCTCATTACAGTGTTGTTCTAGCATCATTTGTTGATGATCAACAGTGCTATCGATACAAAAAACATCAGCTACTAATTTTCCATTTTCTCTGTGAATATTAGAAAAATAGATCGTTAGCCAAATCTTTTGTGCAGTTTTGGAATTTACTTCAACTTCAAAATAATCGATTTTACCAGCTTTAATCTGTTCAATTACATGATTACATAAAAAATAAGCTTCTTTACTAACTATCTGACTTAAATCATTATTGATTGGCGGTTGATTAAAATCAGTACGAGTATACCCAATCGTTTTATAAAAACCATCTGATGCAAATAAAATTGTTCCTTTGCCATCAAGTGTCATTTTACCAATTCCACCGTTAATATTTTTTAATAAACTATTTATATTTTCTTGTAATTCATGTGATTTTAATTCATTCACTTTTTCATTTGTAACATCATAAAAACAACATAAATAATATGAACCCCACTCTGGACTATCAACTAATCCCCCATACATATTAATATACACGGTTTTACCATTTTTAGCTTTAATTTTAAACTCAACTAAATTTTTAGAAGAACGATCAGCTAATCCATTATGATAGAAAACATGTTTAAATTCTTCTTCGCTATAAAACAACTTTTTAGGCCATTCAATTCCTCCACTTAGCAATTCTTCTCGACTATAACCACTTAATTCAACCAAACTATCACTTACAAATAGTAGTTCTAATTCATAACTGAATCCAGCCACCCCACCAGGAATAAAATTAAAGATAGAATTAGTAATAGCTTTGATTTCACTTTGAGAAATATTGTCAACAGAAGTATATTTAAAATCATCTTTATTCCATGGTAAATTAAATTTACCGTCCGTTTCATCAATCATTTTTTCAAATTCTACTGTGCTGACTGGCTTTGAAAAATAATAACCTTGAACTACATTACATCCAAAACGTTTCATATATAAACATTGATCCAATGTTTCAACTCCTTCACAAATAATTGTTGTCTGTAACTTATTACAAATATCAACGATTGCAGGAATAATAATATTATTGCGATTATTATTTGACTCTCTTTTAGTTATATATGAACGATCCAATTTAACAATATCAAAATTTAGATCTTGCCAAATATTCATCCCTGAGTAACCTGTTCCATAATCATCAATCGAAACACGATAACCAAAACTTCGTAATTCATCAGCTACTTCTCTCACCTTGGTTAAATTCTTCAAAATAACCGTTTCTGTTAATTCAAATTCCAATAAATATGGAGGAATATTATATTTATTAACAATTTTATTAACCCTAGCAACAAAACCAGTTTCATAAACATGCATTCTTGACATATTCATTGATACAGGAATTAGTTTTTTGCCTTGATCAATTCTTTCTCGAAGATACCTGCATACTTGCTGACAAATAAGAAAATCTAAGTCAATTATTGTTTCGTTTTTCTCCATTATTTCAATAAATTGATCAGGATAAATAACTTTATTATCTTTAATAAGGCGGGCTAATGCTTCACTTCCAACAATTTTTCCCGTATTAATATTAACTTTAGGTTGAAGATAGAATGTAAATAATTTATTACGTAAAGCATTTTGAATCTCAATTTCTAATATTTTACGTTTATTAATAAATTTCTGCATATCTTCATTAAACCAAACTAGTTTACAATGATTATCTTTTTTAGCTTCTTTTCGTGCTATATTAGCTTGATCAATTGCTTTAATGATAGCTTTTTCTTCTAATTTAACTGGACACAATCCTGCTGCTACAGCAATCTTTGAATCCGGGTGATGTTCTTCTTGCGATGAAATAAAAGTTTCTAATTTTTGTTCATAATTCCTTGTTACAGATTCAATATCACAATTATCTTCAAATAAAGATAGTCTTAAAAAATGATCTGAAAAAACACGTCCACATAAAATTGTCCGTGGAGACATACTTAAAAATTTAGCAAATTCTAAAAGAAAACGATCCCCTTCAATAAAACCATAAAAGTCATTAACTAATTGAAAATTAGTTAAATCAGCGTACATAATTACATAATTTTTACTATTCTTATTACTTTCGATAATATCAGTCGCCTGTTTAACAAATTCAGTATAATCGTTTAAATAAAAATTATGACTTTCTTCCATTTTAACACCACCTTTCTGGTCACACTCTATTTTCATTATATCAAATATAACCGTTATTTAATATAATTATAAAATAAAGTATAAAGAAAAAGGACATTTAGTCCTTCTTTGCTTTAAAATTATAAAAATATTTGGTTATAAAAATAAATATGAATAAGGCAATTATTGCAATCACAAATGTCAATACAACATTTGTAGTAAAACCAGCAACTAAATATCCAACAACACAAGCTCCAGCAACTAGCATTGCGTAAGGTATCTGAGAAGTGACGTGATTAACATGATTACATTGAGCTCCGGCCGAAGCCATGATCGTCGTATCAGAAATTGGTGAAATATGATCGCCACAGACTGCCCCTGCTAAAATAGATGCAATCGCAATTACAAGCATTTGTGAACCTTCGGGGAAAATCGAAGTCGCGATAGGAATTAAAATTCCAAAAGTTCCCCATGAAGTCCCCGTTGCAAATGCTAGACCTGTTCCAACTAAAAATAAACAAACCGGTAAAATTGCTGTAGAGATACTAGCTCCCTGCATTAAATTATAAACAAAGACCCCAGCTTGTAATTTATCTGACACTAAATCCCCTAAAGTCCATGCTAAAGTAAGTATAATCATCGCTGGAACCATCGTTTTGAATCCCATTGGTATACATTTAGCAAAATCTTCATAACTAATAATCTTTCTAGGAAGATACAAAATAAAGATAAATACTAGTGTAAAAAATGATCCCAAGACCAGTCCTCTTGAAGCATCGCAGTTAGTAAAAGCCGTAATGAATGATACTCCTTCAAAGAAACCACCTGTGTATAACATTCCCACAATACAACTAATGATTAAGAAAAAAACTGGCAATAATAGATCATAAACCCGCCCTTGATCAGAAACTTCCATTTCTTCTCCTTCTTCATAATCATTTACACCATTATGCACATCACCATTTTGAGCAGCTATTTCATGATGTTTCATTGTTCCAATATGAAAATCTTTCTTAATAACATAAGTCACCATTACGATTGTTAATAAAGCATACAAGTTAAAGGGAATTGTTTGTAAGAATAAACTAAAACCATCACCACTTGTATAACCACTTACAGCAGCCGCCCAACTAGAAATTGGAGCAATAATACAGATTGGAGCCGCAGTACTATCAATAATATAAGCTAATTTTGCTCTTGAAACACTAAATTCATCTGTTACTTCACGCATTACACTTCCAACTGTTAAACAATTAAAATAATCATCTACAAAGATTAAAATTCCTAACAAGAAGGTTGAAAATAGTGAGCCTTGTCTTGATTTTATTTTTTCTTTTGCCCAAAGTCCATATGCTCTACTTCCACCCGCTTTAGTCATCAATGTAACTATAATTCCTAAAAATATTAAGAATATTAAAATACCGATATTCCATGTATCACTTAAACTTCCAATCATTGTATCAAACATAACATTAACAGTATCAATAATATGAAAGTTACTTAACAGTAAAGCCCCCGAAACAATTCCAAAAAATAATGATAAATAAACTTCTTTAGTTTTTAATGCAATTAAAATTGCAATGACCGGTGGCAATAACGCCCACCCTGTTTGTACAAAATCCATCTTTTCCTCCATAAAAAAATACTTTAATTGGCAACAATCAAAGTACTTATATACTAAGATAGCGCTCCACATGAATGTGACAGGAAATTATATCTTCTATAATCCCCCAGGTAAATAGTAATTGGTGTTACTATTTCCTTCGGCAAATCACCCTTTCGCAAATGCTGTCACCAAACATTACATTTTGCTACTATTGATCATTGCACCTCTACCAATTATTTAATTTTATCCTCCATGAGTTTATCAAAGCAATTCGTTCTTGTCAATAAAATTGTTCTAAAGTGAGAACATTTTATATTTATTTAACTATTGACAGGAACGTAACGTCACTTGCTAGAATGAAAAAGCAAGGGAGGTGTTATTTATCGAATACACATATAATCAATTTTGTCCCAATGCCAAGATACTAGATATTTGGTGTGGTGATGGAACTATTTGGTTAAATAAGCAAAATAAAATTTCTAATAATATTTCGATTACTTTAGCTGATATTTCTCTGAAAATGCTTGAAGAATGTCAAAACAATACTCAACATTTACCCCAAATTAAAACAATTGAAGAAGCTGATTGTTATTATTTACCATATCTTGATAAAAGTTTTGATGTCGTTATAGCAAATCATGTTTTCATGTATTCTGACGACTTACCAAAAACATTACAAGAAATCAATCGTATTTTAAAAGATGATGGAATTCTCTAATGTTCAACTATTGCTAAAGATATGATGAAAGAAAGAGATGTTATGTTAAAAGATTTTGATTCAAAAATCTCATTTAATCAAGAAATTTTATATCAACGCTTTGGTTATGAAAATGGTAAAACAAAATTAGAAAAATATTTTCAAGATATAAAATTATATGATCGAAAAGAGGTTTATGAAATAACTGACTTGGATCTTTATTATCAATTTATTTTAAGTGGTAAAGGTCTAAGTCTTAATCTTGAGCCACTATATAAAAAGAAAAAACAACTATATGAATATATGCAAAAATATTTAAATAAAAATAATCTTTTTTATTTGACTACCCATGCCGGAATGTTTGTTGCAAGAAAGAGGAAAAAATGAAGATAATTGGTAGTGATTTTGACGGTACAATTACTACAAATAAAGTAATTCTACCTGAAACTAGAAAACAAATTAAACAATTTAGAGATGCTGGTAACATCTTTATTATCGTAACCGAAAGAAGTCCTCAGAAATTCAAAGATGGTATTAAGAAATATGATATTGATTTCTTTGATTATGTCATTTGTGCTAATGGAGCTGTTACATTAGATCAACAACTAAAAGTAATAATAAAATAATAACGGCAAATACGATGTCCCAGAGTATTGTAATCAATAACCTAGAAGATTTAGAAAATATAAGAAATGAAATTATTTCGTTTGCCTTAGAATTTGATTCTATTGCCCAAAGAAAGCAGTATACATTTGACCAAATTGAAAATATTAATGTCTTTCATAATTCCCGCTATACTGATATTTTAGCTAAAGATATTTCTAAAGCATCTGAATTATTAAAACTTTTCTATCAATTAAAAGCTGAGCAACTTTATACAATTGGAGATGGTGAAAATGATATTTGTATGCTGCAATGTACTGATAACAGTTTTACTTTTAATCATGTTGAAACAGTTATTAAAAATAGTGCACAGTATCATTTTGATATAATAGAACAAATATTAGCTTTTATTAATCAAAAATAACTCTCACAATTAAGTGAGAGTTATTTTATATTCCAAATTCTTTTGCATATTTAACTTCGCCACTAATTTTACCAGCTCTAAATATCAGTTTTTTTGCCATAAAATTAATTGAAGGAATTCCCTTAGGCACTTTGATTCCAAACTGTTCAGCTGGTAAATATCCAAATCGTGAATAATAGTGCTCACTACCTAAAACTAAACAATATTCATATCCTAATTCTTTAGCAATTTGATGACCTTTGTTAATTAAAGCACTACCAATCCCTTGTTTTTGAAATGCTGGTAAAATAGCTAATGGTGCTAAAACTAATACTGTATCATTTCCAACTTTTGCTGTTGTAAACATAATATAACCAACGAGCTGATTATCAATTTTAGCAACTAATGATAATTTTTGAATATAATTATTACCAGTCCTTAAAGCTATAACTAAATCTTGTTCATTTCCATCACTATGTTCAGCTGTTGCAAAAGCGGCTTTTACTACAGTATATATTTCATTAAAATCTTGTTTTTCTTCTGGTCTTATAATCATTTTATTTTCCTTTTTCAAAGAATTAAAAGTATCGCTAAGCGATACTTTTAATTCTATTCTTCTTCAGATTTATCTTCTTCTGTTTCAGCAGCTTTTTCAACTACCTCTACTGAAGATACCTTGTTTTCTGCATTTACTTTAATTAAACGTACTCCTTGTGTAGCTCGACCGGCTGTTTTAACTTGTTCCATTGGTAAACGAATCATGATTCCATCGTCAGTAATGATTAATAAATCTTCATCGCCATTAACAGCACGCAATGCAACGATTTGACCATTTCGCTCTGTTGCATTAATAGTTTTAACCCCTTTACCGCCACGATTTGACAAACGATACTCTTCTAATGGCGACATCTTACCATAACCACGTTCTGTCACAACCATGATATATTTACCTTCTTTATCAGTTGTCATTCCGATAACTTCGCTACCATCAACATTGATTCCTTTAACCCCACTAGCACTTCGTCCCATTGGCCGAACATTAGTTTCTTCAAAACGAACTAATTTACCGTTAGAGGCGGCGATTAAGATTTGATCATTACCACCTGTTAATTTAACCGAAACTAATTGATCATCATCTCTTAAGCTTATCGCAATCTTTCCAGATTGACGAATTCGTTCAAATTCATTGATGTGAACTCGTTTTACTAAACCGCTAGCAGTTACAAAGAATAAATAATAATCATTATTTTCTTCAATTTGCTTACGATTAATACTAATCATCGATTTAACTTGTTCTTCTTTATCAAGATTTAATAAATTTACAACAGGTAAACCTTTAGCCGAACGTCCAAACTCTGGAATATTATATCCTTTTAAACGATATACTTTACCAAAATTTGTAAAGAATAATAGATCATCATGAGTCGACATATTAATTAACGAACTTACAATATCATCGCTATTAGTTGCCATTCCCTTGATTCCTCGTCCACCACGGTTTTGTGTTTTGTATGTATCTACTGGCATTCTCTTAACATATCCATTATTAGTTAAAGAAATAATAACGTCTTCTACTGGAATTAAATCTTCGTCTTCTAAATCAAATGTTCCTTGAATAATTTCCGTACGGCGTTTATCACCATATTTATCTTTAATTTCTTCTAATTCATCATGAATGATCGATAATAAACGTTCTCTATTTTCTAGGATATCTTTTAAATCAGCAATAATTTCTAATAATTTATTTAAATCATCTTCAATTTTTTGTCTTTCCAAACCAGCTAGACGTTGTAATTGCATTTCTCGAATTGCTTTAGCTTGTTTATCAGACATATTAAATTCTTCCATCAATCTAGTTTGAATGATTTCAGTAGTACGACTTGATCTAATTAAATCAATAATAGCATCAATTTGATCAAGAGCTCTTTTTAATCCTTCTAAAATATGAGCTCGGTCTTCAGCTTTAGTTAATCTGAATTTAGTACGTCGTTTAATTACTTCTTCTTGATGATCAAGGTATAAAGTAATCATTTCCTTTAGATTTAATGTTTTTGGTTCATTATTGACCAAGGCAATGCAGTTAGCCCCGAAGGTTGTCTGCAATGATGTTAATTTATATAATTGATTCAAAATTACTTCTGGTTGAATATCTCGACGTAATTCAATTACAACTCGGATACCATCGCGATTTGATTCATCACGTATTTCTGTAATTCCTTCAATTTTCTTTTCCCGAACTAACTGTGACATTTTTTCAATCATCCGAGCTTTATTGACCATATAAGGAATTTCAGTAACAACAATAACTTTTTTACTTCCTTTTTCTTCAATTTCCGTCTTTGCTCGCATGACAATTAGACCATTTCCTGTCTCATAGGCTTTTTTAATTGCTGTTTTACCTAAAATATAACCACCAGTTGGAAAATCAGGACCTTGAATATAATTTTCCATTAATTCCATGATTGTGATATCCGGATCTTTTGCAACTGCTAAAATTGCTTCAATCACTTCTACTAAGTTATGAGGTGGAATATTAGTAGCCATCCCAACTGCAATCCCCGTTGAACCATTAATTAGTAAGTTGGGAATACGAGCCGGTAAAACCGCCGGTTCCTGTTCTTCACCATCATAGTTTGGAATAAAATCAATTGTATCTTCCTTTAAATCACGAACCAGCTCACTAGATATTTTTGACATTCTTGCCTCAGTATAACGTTGTGCTGCTGCTCCATCACCATCGATTGAGCCAAAATTCCCATGACCATCAACTAACATATAACGATATGAGAAATCTTGAGCCATTCTAACTAAAGCTTCATATATTGAAGAGTCACCATGAGGATGATATTTCCCCATAACTTCTCCGACAATACGGGCAGATTTCTTATATGGTGTACCTGGAGTACATCCCAAATCACTCATCCCGTAAATAATTCTTCTTTGAACTGGTTTTAACCCATCTCGAACATCAGGTAAAGCTCTTGATACGATAACTGACATCGCATACTGCATAAAAGAGTTTTTCATTTCAGATGTTAGTTTTACTTTTCTAATTCCCCGTTCTTCCATTATTTATCTCCTTTATCTTAAATATCTAAATCAGTAACGTATTTAGCGTTTTCTTGAATAAATTCACGTCTTGGTTCAACTTTTTCACCCATTAACATATCAAAAATCATATCCGCTTCCATTGCTTCGTCTAAATCAATTTGATTTAAAATTCGTTTTTCAGGATCCATCGTTGTTTCCCAAAGTTGTTCTGCATTCATTTCTCCAAGACCTTTATAACGTTGAATACTATATTTAGCACCTTCACCAATCTTAGTTTTCAAATCATCTAGTTCTTCATCACTATAACAATAATATTCATCTTTACCATGTTTCAATAAATAAAGTGGTGGTTGAGCCGCATAAACAAACCCACCTTCAACTAACGGTCTTAAATAACGATACAAGAATGTTAACATTAAGATTCTGATGTGCCCACCATCAACATCGGCATCGGTCATAATTACAATTTTATGATATCTTAATTTATCTAGATTAAACTCTTCTCCGATTCCTGTACCAAACGCTGTAATCATAGAACGAATTTCAGCATTTCCAAGGATTTTTTCTAATCTCGATTTTTCAACATTTAAAATTTTTCCACGTAATGGTAGAATTGCCTGAATTCGACGATCACGTCCCATTTTGGCACTCCCCCCAGCGGAATCCCCTTCGACAATAAAGATTTCACATTCACTAGCATCTTTACTTGAACAGTCAGCTAATTTACCTGGCAAGTTTGAAACTTCAAGAACATTTTTTCTTCTTGTCATTTCTCGAGCTTTTTTAGCTGCCATTCTTGCTCTTGCTGCAACAATAGCTTTATCAACAATAATCTTAGCTGTATCAGGATTTTCTAATAAAAATTTATCTAATGATGCGCTAATAATATTGCTGGCAATTTTTCGAACTTCAGCGTTACCTAATTTTGTTTTAGTTTGTCCTTCATATTGGGGATCAGGATGTTTAACCGAAATAATCGCTGTTAAACCTTCACGAACATCGTCACCAGATAAAGCTTCTTCATCTTTCTTTAGCAGTCCTTTACTTTTAGCATAATTATTAATAACTCGTGTTAAAGCTAAACGGAAACCTTCTTCATGAGTTCCCCCTTCATGAGTATTGATATTATTACAGAAGGAATAAATATTTGATTGATAACCATCATTATATTGCATTCCTACTTCAATTGTAATTTCTTGCTGCATATCTTCAACATAGATTATTTCTTCATGAATCGGTGTTTTATTTTTATTAATATAGGCAACATATTCTTTAATTCCGCCCTCATAATAATATTCATGTTTTCGATCCACACCGTTACGTTGATCTTCTAACGATAAACGTAATCCCTTATTTAAAAATGCTAACTCTCTAATTCTTTGTCTGAGTGTATCATAATCATAAACAGTACCCTCTTTAAAAATTATTTTATCAGCCTTAAAAGTAACAATTGTTCCTGTTATATCAGAGTCACCAATAATCTTTAATTCACCTGCTGGTTTCCCACCATTTTCAAAACGCTGATAATATTCATGTCCATCACGATGAACATTTACTTCTAACCATTCTGAAAGCGCATTTACAACTGAGGCTCCAACCCCATGAAGTCCACCAGATACTTTGTATCCGCCACCACCAAATTTTCCACCAGCATGTAATACTGTAAAAATTGTTTCAACTGTTGAGATTCCAGTCTTAGCATGAGTACCGGTTGGCATTCCTCGACCGTCATCAATTACTTGAACAACATCATCATCCTTTAAAATTACGCGAATATGACTAGCATATCCAGCTAATGCCTCGTCAATCGAGTTATCAACAATTTCCCAAACTAAATGATGTAATCCCCTAATTGAAGTTGTCCCAATATACATTCCTGGTCTTTTACGAACCGCTTCAAGTCCTTCTAAGACTTGAATATCGGATTCATCATAACTATGTTCTACTTTTTCTTCTGACATTATGTAGCCTCCTTGCCACCCTTAATATAGATTTTTTTTGCCTTTTCAACAATTTGATGATTAATTCCATCAATTGAAGTTGTTGTAATAAAAGTTTGAATTTTCTGATTCAAAATATCTAATAACATATTTTTACGCGCTTCATCTAACTCAGATAAAACATCGTCTAATAGTAAAACAGGATATTCTCCTATTTCATCTTTAATCAATTCAATCAACGCAATCTTTAGACTTAATACAATCGTTCTTTGTTGCCCCTGTGAAGCAAATAAATCTGCAGCATTGCCATTCATAAAGATTTTCAAATCATCTTTATGAATTCCTAAATGACTTTGCATATATCGAATATCTCGCTGATGATTTTTTTTATATAATGCTAAAATATTTTCATACGTTAACTCTTGTTTAAGGAAACAACTGTATCGTAAGCTAATTTTCTCATTATCATTTTTAGCAATTAAATTATAAATAGAAGTTACTTTTTGATTTAAATTCTTAATAAAATCAATTCTTTTTTTAATCAACTCTACTTGCAATCGTGCCATCTGTTCGTCAAGTACTTCTAAATATTCATCACCATCACGATTCTTTTGATTTAAAATTTTTAAATACTTATTTCTCTCCTTAAGTAAATTATTGTATTTACTTAAATTAAAAACATAGATAGGTGAGATTTTTGATAATTCTAAATCAATAAAACGTCGGCGATTATTTGGACTGCCCTTAATTAAATAAAGATCATCAGGAACAAAAACTACGACATTTAAAAGACCAACATATTCACTAATTTTATAAATATCCTGGTCATCTATTTTCGCACGTTTAAAATCACTCCCAAGAATCATTTCTAAACTACGGAGCTTATTATTGGAAGTGACTTCACCTTTTACTTTCGCAAATTCGCAATCAAACATAATCATCTGCTTATTTATATGAGTTTTAAAAGATTTTCCTACTGACAATAAATAAATCGCTTCGATCAGATTAGTTTTACCTTGTCCATTACTGCCAATTAAAATATTGATATCACGATCAAACTCAATAAAAAAATGATTATAATTACGAAAATTGTCTAGACATAATGAATTAACTTTCATTAATCAATAACAAAAGACTCTCCATTAAATTCTATCTGGTCACCAGTTCGAAGTTTCTTGCCTCTTCTTGTTTCCACTTCACCATTAACCATCACTAATTCATCTTTAATAACCATCTTAGCTTCGATTCCACTAGAAACACATCCTGCATACTTTAAAAACTGTCCTAGGGTAATATATTCATCTCTTATTTGAATTTTTTTCATGACTATCCTCTTTTTTTATAAAATCTAGAGTTATTATAACATAAATTGTTGTTAAAATCAAAAAAATAAGCATTTTAACGCATTTTTTATAAAAATGAATAAAATCTTATTTTTTATTAAAATTCGCTCATATTTAAAATTTATCCACATATAAATAAAACAACTAGTAAAAAAATACTTTCACGAAAAAAAAAGCTACATAATGTAGCTTAGAAAGTTCTTACTGGTAAAACTAATTGAATTACATCATCTTTTTCAAAATCTTTAATAATAAAAGGTTTCATTTCTCCAGTAAATAAAATTTTAATTTTTGGTTCATTAAAAGCTCTAATTGCATCAGTTGCATATTTTGAACTAAATGAGATACTTATTGGTGTTCCTTTATAAAAAGATTTATCTAAAATTTCTTCTACAGAACCGATTTCTTGCATATATGATGATAGGACGACTTTTTCATCAGACATATCTAATTTAATAATATTATTTTGTTCATTTGTTAGTAATGAAACACGATCAATAGCATTTAATAGATAATGAGCATCTAAATCTAGTTCATAATCAAAAGCATCAGGAATTAAACGATTAGTATCTGGGAAAGTTCCATCAATTAATCGTGTTTGAATAATATTATTATCAAACACATAAAGGACTTTACGATCAGAAACATACATTTCAATCATTTCATCACGTTCAATAATTTTTGAAATTTCATCTAAAGATTTTTGAGGAATTGTAATATTGAAAGTAACGTCTTCATCTAAAGATACAATTTTCTTAGCTAGACGATAGCTATCCGTTGCTGTACATTCTAATTGACGATTTCCTGCTTTAAAGTTGATTCCTGTTAAAATTGGTTTGTGCTCTTTATCACTAGCAGCAAATTTGGTCTGTGAAATAATATCTTTTAAAGATAGTGCATTTAATAATACTTTTGTTCCAGTTTTTGATAAATCAATTCGTGGATAATCTAAAACATCAGTACCATTTAAGTCAAATTTAGAAGTTGCTCCCGAAATTCTAGTTAAAGCACCATCTAAAATCTCAATTTTAATTTCATCACTATCAATCTTACGAACAATATCTAAGATATAACGAGAATTTAAAACTACCCCACCAGTTTGATAAATCGTTAAATCTTCATCTTTTTCAATTTTAGTTTGAATTGTAATGTCAGAATCACTACCAGTTAGAATTAAACAATCGTCTTGTAAATCAAACTTAATTCCAGTCAATACTGGTAAGGGACTTCGAATTGAAACTGCTTTAGTTGCTTTAGCAAGAGCATTTAATAATTTAAGTCGTTTTATTTTAAAATTCATAAATTTCCTCCTTGTGACTAATTATATATAATTATTTAAAATAATGCTATTAATATTATTATAGTGTGAATATTGTGCATAAGCATTAAATAAGCTGATATAATCAGTGTTTTTTATGTGTATAACTATGTGTGCAATTTGTGGTAGTTTTGTGTCTAAACGATACCTAATTTGTCTTTTAACTTATTTATTGCTAATTTGTAGTCAGAATCTTTCTTGATTTTAGTTTCTACGCGAGCACATGCTTTCATTACTGTTGAATGATCTCGATTGCTAAAAGTAGCCCCAATTTCAGCAAAAGTAATATCTAATAATTCCCGCATTAAATACATACACATTTCTCTTGGGGTTGTTAATTTACGTGTCTTGTTTTTTGAAATTAGCTGACTGATTGTCAGATAATAGAATTCTGCAGTTGTTTTTAAAATACTTTCTTTAGTTAGGGAACTCTTTGGATTTTGAACAATTTTATCATCTTTAAAAGATTCTAATGCAAAAGCCATATCAATATTATTAGTATGATTCATAATGCTACAGAAGAAAAGACGTTTTAAAGCCCCTTCAAGACTACGAATATCTTTACAATAATGATTAGCCATAAAATCAACAACATCATCTTGAATAATTAAAGAAGGATTATCAAGATTTTCTATCTTTTTTTCTAAGATAGCGCGAGCTGTTTCAAATTCTGGCGGATCAATTCCGAAACTTAATCCTGAATTGAAACGGCTGATTAAACGTGATTCAATTCCTTGTAATTCTTCAGGCATCTTATCACTTGTAATAACAATTTGTTTATTATTATTAATTAATTCATTAAAAATGTGGAAAAATATCTCGCTGCTTTTTTCTTTATTGAATAAAAATTGAATATCATCAATTAATAAAATATCGAGATTTTTATACTTATCATAGATTTCATCACCATCACGGCCTTTCATTGCCCCAATAACTTCATCAACAAAATCTTTACTTGTAATATAACGAATTCTAAGCGCTGGATTTACTTCTTTTGCATAATTTCCAATTGCATTTAATAGATGGGTCTTACCTAATCCAGGATTACTATAAATAAACAGTGGATTAAAATTAGAACCCGGATTAGTAGATACTAATAGAGCTGCATTTTGTGCCATGCGATTAGAACTTCCTACAACAAAGTTATCAAATGTCAAGGTACGATTCAGATTATCTCTAAATGGCGTTTCTTGTTTAACGGCAACAGATTTTTTAAAGTCTTCTTCACCAACGATTTCAAGATTAATTGATGAAGCTAACATCCCAGAAAGAATATCTTCAATGTCTTTTTGGTTATTTTTAATTGTTTCAACATTAAATGAAAATGGGGTTGTAATAATAACTTTGTTATTGTTAATGGATGCTATTTTTGCACTTCGAAAAACAGATTCCATGATTACTTTATCGATTTTACGTTCTTCTGGCAAATTTTGTTTTTCTAAAGTGTCGAGGCATAATTGCCAAATCTTACTATTATCGCTCATTTTTTAACCTCCGCAAACCTCATTATAAGTTAATAAAATGTAAATTTAAAGGATAAAAACAGTTAAAAAAGAGTGTTCACAAAGTTATTCACAATAATTGTTACATTTCCGTAGGTTTTTATTAGAAATTCACAATATTCACAACTTTACTTGTGCATAAAGATTTATGTGAATGTGAAAAATGTGGCTATCTAGTTATCTAGAAACTACTGTTCATAATAAACTCACAATAGCATATTTGTTATTCCAAGCACTTTGAGAGTTTTTCACATTTATTCACATAGTAAAAAATAAGGGTATGACTTTGTGCATAAGTTGTGTGAAGTTTAGGTTAATTTATGATTAATTAGCAAGATTCGTCGAGAAAGAAGTCACAAAATAATGTTACTTTTTATCGAAAATCAAGAAAATCCTTATAAATTAAGGTTTTTTTATTCTTAATAGCAAAAAGAAAAGCACAATTTAATGTGACTTTTGTACAATATAAACTATTTTAATAAATCTGAATTAATAAATTTGTCTAAAAAGATTTTTTAAAATTCACATTATTTTGTGAGATTTGTAAAATGTTAGATTTTCCTAATTATACTTTTTCCCGTAATTTCATTGACTTAACGAGCTTTTTCATATAAAATGGTGAGGCATATGTTATTTGTATAAAAGTATAAAAAATTTTGGAGGTGTAATTAATGAAAAGAACATATCAACCAAATAAGAGAAAAAGATCAAAAACTCATGGTTTTAGAGCTAGAATGGCTACTGTAGGAGGAAGAAAAGTACTTGCACGTCGCCGTAAAAGAGGAAGAAAAGTCTTATCTGCTTAAGAAAAATCCACTTTACGGTGGGTTTTTTTTCTAAAAATTTATGAAAAAAGAATTTAGAGTACGAAAAAATGAAGATTTTAGCCGTATTATTAAGAAAAAACAAAGTATGGCTAATCGTTCTTTCATTATATATTACCTAAAAAATGATTTAGATCATGCTCGAATTGGGATATCAGTAAGCAAAAAACTTGGAAAAGCAGTAATTCGTAACAAAATTAAACGTCAAGTCAGAATGATGCTTCAACAAACAATTAATTTCGATGATAATTATGATTATATAGTTATTATTAGAAATAAATATTTAGATTTAGATTTCAATTCTAATCTAAATGAGCTAAAATATTTATATAAAAAAATATTAAAAAGGATGGAAAAATAAATGGTGTTAGATAACAAGACTAAAAAAATCTTAAAAGTATTTTGTTTAGTTTTCCTAGTTGCTATCTTGACAGGATGTGCACAAAATCTTGATGCAAACGGTAAATTAATTGCTTCTAGGGCAATTACAAGTTCAACTCCTTGGTCATTTGATGCAGGGTGGTTTGATTTTATCTTTGTAATTCCTTTAGCTAAAGGAATCTTATTCATTAATGATTATGTAGGAAATGTAGCTTTTGGGGTAATTGGGGTTACAATTATCGTTAATATTATCACTTTACCTATTATGATCAAATCAACCGTCTCAACGCAAAAAATGCAATTATTACAACCAGAGATGGAAAAGATTCAACGTAAGTATAAAGGGCGTAAAGATCAAGCTTCACAAATGCGTCAAAATGCAGAGATTCAAAATTTATATAAAAAGAATAATGTAAGTATGTTTGGATCATTTGCAACATTCCTTACATTACCAATCATGTTTGCAATGTGGCAAGCAGTACAAAGAATTGATATATTATATTCTACATATATTTTTGGAATTAATTTAGGGGCTAAGCCAATCAGCCATATTATGGATTTGGATATTGCGTATATTGTTTTATTGGTTTTAGTTGCAGGAACACAATTCTTTGCAATGCAAATTACTCAAATAATGGCAAAACGCTCACCAAAATATCGTCCTAGTCAACAAATGAAGTCGATGAATACAATGAACAATGTAATGACGATCTTCATTGTTTACTTAGCTGCTACAATGCCTGCAGCAATGTCGTTGTACTGGATTACAACAAATGTTATTAATATCATAAGAACAGTATATATTCAATTATTCCATATTGAGAAAGCAAAAAAGGAAGTTGAATCAACAACTACTAATTTTCTAAATAAAAAGTAGGTGAAAATATGAAAAGATATACGGCAAGAACAGTTCAAGATGCTGTAAATACAGCATGTCAAGAACTAGGTGTAACAATTGATGAATTAAATTATGAAGTAATTAGTGAGACAAAAACTTTATTTACTAAAAAAGCTGAAATTGAGTGTTATACAATTCCAATGATCCAAGAATATATTGAAAGTTATATTCGTCGTTTTATTGGAGATATGGGATTTGAAGTGGAAACAGTTTCTTATCTACAAGATGGTCGTATTTACTGTAATATTAATACTAGTAATAATTCTATCTTAATTGGAAAAGCTGGAGTTATTCTACGTGCAATTAACTTTATTGTTAAAAATGCCGTAAGCAATACCTTTAAGAAAAGATTTGAAATTAGCGTTGATATTAACGGATATAAAGAAGACCGTTATAAAAAAGTAGCATCAATGGCTAAACGTTTTGGAAAACAAGTATTGCGCACGAAAGCTGAAATCAAGCTTGATCCAATGCCTGCTGATGAACGTAAAGTAATGCATCAAGAACTTTCTAGATTTGAACATATTAAGACAGAAAGTCATGGTGAAGGAAAAAATAGACATATGGTTATTTCATATGTAGATTAGACACATGTTATCATGTGTTTTTTCTTTAAGGAGTGATATGAAGATGAATATAGAATTAGCAAGGGCAACTGATGTAAATGAGATCGAAGCGTTATATGGAGCAGTTGTAGACGATTTACTAGCCAATGTAAATTATCCTGGCTGGAAAAAAGGAATTTATCCAACTCGTGATGAAGCAATTTTTGGAATAGAAAAAAAAGAATTATATGTAATGCGGCAAAATGATCAAATAGTGGGGAGTATTGTTATTAATCATGTCCAAGAAGAAAATTATCAATTAGCAGCTTGGAAGATAGATGCACAAGATCATGAAGTTTATGTAATTCATACTTTAGCTGTTCATCCACAATTTAAAGGATTAAAAATAGCTCAAAAATTATTAGAATATGCTGATGAATTAGCTAAAAATAATGGGGTAAAAACAATTCGTTTAGATGTTCGTAAAGGCAATGTGCCGGCAATCAAGCTATATGAGCGTTGTGGTTATACATATGTGGGAGCAATAAATCTTGATTTTAGGGGTTCTGATCTTGGCTTATTTGAATTGTATGAAAAAATAATTTAAATAATGCTTGCCCTATAGTTAGGTTTAAGTAGTATGCTTAACTTAGGAGGACGACTTCATGGATAAAATAGTTATTAATCAAGAACTTTTATTGCTACTTCAAAAAAATAAAATAATCGCCACAACGTCAAACTTTAATTACCGGGATCAAGCAGTCATATCACTAATCAAAACATTGATTACTATGGGATATAATAGTAGTGATATCTTAGAATTGATTGATGAAGAAATGACTTTGCTGGATATTCTAGAATTTCATCAAGATTTGGTAATTAATAAACAATATGAATGCTGCTGTTTAATTAATAAATTAAAGAAAATGATTGAAGAAGTTAAGGAAGAGACCAATGGAATATACAATTAAAGAAGTAACTAAAAAGTACAATCTAAGTGCTTCAACACTTAGATATTATGAAAAAGAAGGATTACTACCTAAAATAAAAAAGAATCAAAGCAATCAAAGAGTTTATGATGATGATGATCTATCGTGGTTAGACATAATTATGTGTATGCGTAAAACGGGAATGACGATAGCATATATAAAAAATTATATTGAGTTGTGTCAAGAAGGTGACAATACGATTAATCAACGATATGAAATTTTTTTGAAACAGAAAGAAATATTATTATTGCAGCAACAAGAGTTGGAAAAGAATATTGAGACAGTGAATTATAAAATTAATCTATATAAAGAAAAGTTATTAAAATAGATAGCAAGAATTATTGCTATCTATTTTTCTTTCAATTATAATCAATATAATAAGTAGGTGATAAGATGAATAAAAATAAATTATTAATGTTCTTTATTATTAATGGACTTTTTAATTTAGCCGCTAATTATGCTCATCCAATTACTCCAACAGTAATAAAAAATCTTCAACTGGGAGATTATATGTTTGGTGTTGCATTTGGGGCAATGATGGGATTAAATTTTTTATTTTCACCATTTTGGGGAAAATTAAATGAACAAATTAACAGTAAAACAACGATGTTGATCTGTAGTATTGGTTACGCAGTTGGTCAAGTTTTGTTTTGGCAAGCAAATTCACAAAATAGTGTGATATTTGCAAGAATGTTTTCAGGCGTTTTTACAGGAGGTTCTTATGTAAGTTTTTTAACCTATGTCGTTAATGTTACACCACCTGAAAAAAGGGGTCAAAATCTAACTGTTTTAGCAACAGTTGCAAGTGTTTGTGCTGCTTTTGGTTATTTTATAGGGGGGATGCTTGGGGAAATCTCAATTGATTTAACTTTTGCAGTTCAAGCAGCTACTTTAGCTAGCTGTGGTATTTTCTTTTATCTTTTTTGTGAAAATGATGTTGTTTCACCAGTCAAACAAAAAGTTGCTCTGCTCATAAAACAAGCAAACCCTTTTAATTCATTTAAACAAGCAAAAGTATTTATAGATAAAAAATATTTAATTATGTTTACGATCTGCTGCCTTGCATTTCTTGGTTTTACTGCTTTTGAACAAAGTTTTAATTATTATATCAAAGATATTTATAATTTAACATCAGGTTATAATGGAATTATCAAGGCTGCAATTGGAATTATTTCTTTAGTTGCTAATGGTACGATTTGTTTATGGATCATTAAGAATACTAATGTTTCTAGATCGTCAATGCTGATTTTATTGTTGAGTAGTGTTACGATGTTAGGGGTTTTAGCAACAAATAATATAATTATATTTATTGTGATGAATATAATTTTCTTTGCATTGAACGCAATCATTATACCAGTGACTCAAGATTTAGTAGCTAGCCGTTCTAATGATACTAATAGTAGTATTGTAATGGGATTTTACAACGCGATAAAATCATTGGGTGGAATTATAGGTGCCTTGATGGCTGGTTTCTTTTATACATTTAATCCTCGCTTACCATTTATTTTTGGTTTTGTTGCTTTCCTTTTAGCAACTGTTTTATCATACTACTATTATCAGCAAAATAAATTGCACAAAAGTTAAAACATTGTTATAAATGTTTTGATTTTTTTTATTTAACAAGAGTAGAATAAAATTATAGGAAATAGTAAAGCTAATGAATCATGATGAGGCTACGTTTTTTAGTATAATTAGTATTATGGTAATAAATAAGATTAAAAATAAATAAATCTGGTTAGCTTAATGCTTGCACAACCAGATTTAGCAGAAATTCATTATTTCAAAGAAGTGTGTTAGTATGTAGAAGTAAATAACTAAAACTAACTATATTATTTTTGATGTTTTGTTGAAACTAAAATATTTTTTATTAATACTTCATTATCTTTAGTTTTTTCAAACATATTTAATAATGAATCAGTTGCTTGTTCGATCGTAGTTTGATCTAAAGATTTTCGAATTATTTGCATTGCTTCATATTCATCTTTGCTTAATAATAAATCTTCTCGACGAGTACCGGATTTTTGTACGTCAATCGCGGGAAAAATTCTCTTTTCTTGTAATTTACGGCTTAGTACTAGTTCCATATTTCCAGTACCTTTAAATTCTTCATAAACCATATCATCCATCCGACTTCCTGTTTCTATTAAAGCAGTAGCTAAGATAGTTAGACTACCACCTTCACGTGTATTTCTTGCAGCTCCAAATAAGCGTTTAGGAAAATAAAATGATGCAGGATCTAGACCACCTGATAAGGTCCTTCCTGAAGGGGTAACAGTTAAATTATTTGCTCTAGTTAATCGTGTTAAGCTGTCTAACAAGATCATTGTATCATATCCTTGTTCTGTTAAGCGTTTAGCTCGTTCAAGGGTAGTTTGTGCAACTTTGATATGACTTTCTGATTTTTCATCAAAAGTAGAGTAGATAACTTCAACATTATCAGCATCCAATGCTTCTTTAATATCGGTTACTTCTTCAGGTCGTTCATCAATAAGTAAGATAAATATCTTGATGTTTGGATAATTTTTTGATACAGATAAAGCAATATCTTTTAGTAATGTCGTTTTTCCAGCTTTTGGTGGTGCAACAATAATTCCTCGTTGACCTTTTCCAATTGGAGAAATTAAGTCAATTAGACGCATTGATAATTGTTCATTATCTTTACCTAAATATACTCTTTCATTAGGATAAATCGGTGTTAAAAATTCAAAAGCAATTCTTTTTTTTGCTTGATCTGGATTTTGTCCGTTAACTAAATCAACTCGCATAAGTGCATTATATCGTTCACCATTTTTAGAATTACGTGCATGACCAACTATTTCATCGCCATTTTTTAAATTAAAGCGTCTTATCTGTGATTGGGAAATGTAAATATCACGACTTTCTTGAGTATAATTTTTAGGTCTTAAAAATCCATAGCCATCAACCATTATTTCAAGAATTCCAGATGCTAATTCACCCAATTCGTCTTCTTCTTTGGTATTTACCTTATTTTTATCATTTTTTATACTTTCCATAGTATCTCCTTCTTATTGTTTTATTACAATTAATATTCATTATAATTTAGCTTGCTAGTATTATACAATAAAATTTATTAATATTCGTGATTGTCTTTTTCATTATTTGCAAATATCATTCTAAACTAATTAATATCGTGGTATGATTCTATCAATGAAAGATTGGGGGATTATCATGGATATTATGGTAGTTATTAACCAAATGATTCAATTATTTTTAATTATTGGACTTGGTTATTTTATGCAAAAAAAGAAAATATTAAATGATGAATTAAATACGAAACTAAATTTTATTGTTATTTCAATTACTACACCAGCACTTATTTTTTCATCTGTTTGTACAACATCGATTAGTGAAAAGAGTATGGTCATTTATACTTTAGTAATTGCTACAGCAGTGTATGTGGCCTTACCGGTCATCAGTTTTGTTTTAGTTAAATTAATGCGAATTCCAATGCACCAAAAAGGATTATACATGTTTATGACAATTTTTTCTAATACTGGATTTATGGGGTATCCAATTATGAAAGCCTTGTTTGGTAATGACGCAGTTTTTTATACTGCTTTATTTAATATCCTTTTTAATTTAGAAGTATTTACTTTAGGCGTTATTTTAATTAATTATGGGAATGATGTAAAAATGAAATTAAATCCTAAAAATTTACTTTCACCCGGAGTAGTTGCTTCAATTATTGCAATATTTATTTATTTTTTAGAAATTCCAATTCCTGATGTAATTGCTAATTCATGTGGTATGGTTGGGGACATGACAACACCATTAGCAATGATGATCATTGGGGCAACCTTAGCTAATATTAAAGTTAAAGAGTTGTTCACAGAATTAAGATTATACTACTTTACGATTGTTAAACAAGTTATTTTACCAATTGCTGTTTTTCCAATCATTGCATATTTTATCAAAGATCCATTGATTCAAGGAATTACTTTGGTTAATTTGGCAATGCCGGTCGCTAATAGTGCAGTTCTTTTTGCTAAAGAATATGGTGGAGATGTTGAATTAGCAGCAAAAAGTATCTTTATTACTACTCTGGTCAGTGTCTTTACAATTCCGTTAATAGTTTCATTATTGCTTGTTTAGTATACTTTTATATTATTAAGTAAAGAACCTCGTGAATATAACGAGGTTCTTTACTATTTTGATTACAGAAAATATGTGATTAGGGGATATTAATTTTGGGAGAGGTCAATATCCCCACTTAGATTATATCAAACCAAAATAGTGTTATCAAATAAAAAAAGACCAAAATGGTCTAAAAATTAAATTTTTACTTATGAATAAAGTTATTTTTTGAAATATATTATAATTATTTGAAAAAAATAACATTTAATGTCACAAATAACAAGTTAGGGCTTTCATTCCCAAACAAGGCCAAAGTATTGTTTAAATAAATGTGTTATGAGATAGTAAATATGTACTTGATAGGCCGTCAAAGTAAAGCAGAAAAAGTAGAAAGAGAGATAAACAAAAATGAAAAAATATAGTGTTTGTATTGTTGGAGGAGGAAGTACCTTTACATTAGGTTTTTTAAAATCATTCTGTCGTATGAAAGAACAGTTCCCATTAAAAAAATTAGTTTTATTTGATATTGATGCAGAGCGCCAAGAACCAATTGGTGAATTTGGAAAAATTTTATTTAAAGAACAATTTCCTGAATTAGATTTCTCATATACAACTGATATTAAAGAAGCATATGAAGGAATGGATTTTGTGTTTATGCAAATGCGTGCAGGGGGATTACCAATGCGTGCTAAAGATGAACATATTCCTTTAAGCATGGGATTAATTGGACAAGAAACATGTGGAGCAGGAGGAATGGCTTATGGACTTAGATCATGTGTTGATATGATCAAAGCAGTTCATGATATTCGTAATTATGCACCTGAAGCTTGGATCTTAAATTATTCAAATCCAGCTGCTATTGTAGCTGAAGCATTAAGAAGAGAATTTCCTGATGATAAGAAAATTTTAAATATTTGTGATCAACCAGAAAATGTTGTTCGTTCATGCAGTCGTTTATTAGGTTGTGATTGGGAAAATTTAGATCCTGTATATTTTGGTTTAAATCATTATGGCTGGTTTACTAATATATACGATATTAAAACAGGGGAAGATTTATTACCAAAATTGAGAGAATTAATTAAGAAAAATGGCTTCTTACCACAAGATGCGGAACAAAGAGATCAATCTTGGTTGGATACTTATGGTATGGTTGAAACTTTAATGAATGATTTTCCAGATTTTTTACCAAACACATATGATCAATATTATTTATATCCAGATTATAAAGCAGCACATTTAGATCCTAATTTTACTAGAGCTGACGAAGTAATGGCAGGACGTGAAAAACGAGTTTTTGATGAATGTCGTGAAGTTATAGCTGCGGGTGTTTTAGGTGATAAATTCGATGATATTAGTGATGCCCATGCAGAAATGATGATCAATGTAGCTGAAGCAATCGCATATAATAAAAATACTCGTCATATTTTAATTGTTGAAAACAATGGAGCAATCGCTAATATGCAGGATGATGCTATGGTTGAAGTCGTTTGTGAATTAGGAATTAATGGACCAAGACCAATGCGTGTAGGTAATATTCCACAATTTTATTTAGGATTGTTAGTAAACCAAGTTTCTTGTGAAAAATTAATTGTTGATGCTTATTTTGAAAATTCATATCAAAAAGCATTAATGGCATTTACTTTAAATCGTTTAATCAATGATGGTAAAAAAGCTCGTAAAGTATTAGATGCTTTAATTGAGGCTAATAAAGGAATGTGGCCAGAATTAAAATAAAATAATAAAAGGGGATTAGTATGAAAAAAAATAAAGTAATGGATTTCTTCTCGGCTTTAGGAAGAAGTTTAATGATGCCAATTGCGGCTTTAGCAGCATGTGGAATTATTCTGGGAGTTACTGCAGCTTTACTTAAAACACAAGTAGTAGAGGCAGTGCCATTTCTACAACAGCCAGTTGTATTTTATATCTTAAATACACTAAAAACAGTATCAAATGTTGTTTTTACCTTAATACCAGTATTATTTGCTATTTCTATTTCATTTGGGATGGCTAAAGAAGATAAAGAAGTTGCAGCATTTGCTGGATTTATTGGCTATTATACTTTCTTAGTAAGTGCAAGTTGTATGATCAATTCTGGTTTTATGAATTTTGATTCATTACAAATTTCAACTATTTTAGGCGTAGAAACTTTAGATATGGGAGCAGTAGCTGGTATTTTAACAGGGGTGACCGTAGCGGCTTTGCATAATAAATATCATAAAGTAGTATTCCCAGTAGCAATTGCTTTTTATGGTGGTAAACGTTTTGTTGCAATTGTCGTTATCTTAGCAATGGCGTTATTAGGACAAGTAGCACCATTTATTTGGGCACCTGTATCAGCTGGAATTAATGGTTTGGGTACATTGATTTCTGAATCAGGTTTATTAGGGGTATTCTCATTTGGATTTTTAGAAAGATTATTAATTCCAACAGGATTACATCATGTTTTAAATGGTATTTTTAGAACTACTGCAATCGGTGGGGTATATCAAGGGGTAGAAGGATGTTTAAATATTTTCTTGCAATTCTTTGATAGTGTTGATATTAGTGTAATGCGTGAATATACACAGTTTTTGGGACAAGGAAAAATGTTGTTTATGATCTTTGGATTACCTGCAGCAGCCTATGCTATTTATAAGACAAGTCCAGATGAAAAAAAGAATAAAGTTAAAGCATTAATGATTGCAGGAGTTGCAGCAAGTATTGTTTCTGGAATTACTGAACCATTAGAATTTGCATTTATGTTTATTGCACCGCCATTATTCTTATTCCATGCGGTTATGGGTGGTATCTCCTTTATGTTAATGTCATTATTACAAGTAGCAGTTGGAAATACTGGTGGCGGTATTATTGATATGTTTATCTGGGGTGTCTTCCAACCAGGATCTAATTGGTATTGGATAATTATTATTGGTCCAATCTATGCAATTATCTATTATAATGTATTTAAATGGTATTTTAACCGCAAACATTTATCAATTGAAGTTGCGGAAGATGATGGAGACAAGGATACTAATGATACTGCGAGTATTAGTGATAAACAACAAGCGCTAGCAACAAAAATAATTGAAGGCTTAGGAGGATTTGATAATATTATTACTGTTAACAATTGTATTTCTCGTTTAAGAGTTGATGTAAAAGATATGTCATTAGTAAATGAAGAAGAACTTAAGAAGACAGGAAGTATGGGAATTGTTAAACCATCAGAAACTCATATTCAAGTAATTTATGGTCCTAAAGTAGAACAAGTAGCTTATTCAGTTAGAGAAGTTTTAAAATACTAATTAAAAAGGCAACGAATTTAATCAGTTGCCTTTTCTAAAGCTAATTTTTGAGCAGTTAGTTCAATAATTATTTGCATAATTGTAAAGATACCTAGCCTTGAATTTATGTCTACGCCATGATAAGTTAGATTTTCATCATTACTACTTAAAACATAATCACAAGAATCTACTAATGAACCTTTAGCGTTAGATGTAAGTAAAATAATTTTACAGTCATGGGTCTTAGCAATCGTAACTACTTCATCATATATCTTTCCAGCATTGTTTGCTGATACAATAAAAATTGTAGCAGGAGCCTTTAAATTATTAAAGACACTTTTTGATAGATGAAGATCATTGATTAAAATACAATTAATATCAATAGATGATAAAATAGTTTGAAAATAATCAGCAGCCACTAAGCTTAAACTCCTACCTACGACATAGATCGGTTGAGGACTACACAATAAATCAACAACTTCTTCAATAATTTCATAATTTAAGTTTTTAAGATTATCAAGAAAACGGGATAAGGGCTTTTCAATTATCATTTGATAATCAATTTCTTGATGCATACTTTGCTTTAATTCATATTTTAGTTCATTAAAACCAGATAAGCCTAGCTTATTACAAAAGCGCATGATTGAAGCATTAGACATATACGTTGCTTTTGCTAACTGTGATAATGTCATTGATACAACTTCCTTACAACTATTTTCAAGATAATATAGTAACTCTTTTTCATTTTCAGACAAATCTAAAGATTTAGCATTTTCAAGTAAAGCAATCATTATTCCTTTTCCTTTCTAACTAAATAAGTTTTAAATATTACATCAATAATATAGAAAATTGCTAATCTTGAAGTATATTCAGTATCAATATTTTCACGATGATTAACAAAAAAACGAAAATTAATATTTGCTAAATCAGCAATAGCATTCTTAGTATATGGACTAATTGCTATAATTGTTGCATGATTTAAATTAAATAATTTAACAATCTTAACCGTAGTGGGATAATTACCACTAGTACTTATAGCGATTAATATATCATCTTCATTGGCATTACTAGCAATATGTGCTGCTAAACGAGATGATTTATACTTGTAGACATTTTGACGACCAATTGAAAATAACAATTTTTCAAGATAGTCGACAGGGATTCGGGAAATACCTTCACCATATAGATGGATTCTTTTATTACTATCAATCAAATCGATGATTTCTTTTAAATAACGCTCTTTGATTAATAATGAAGTGCTCTCAATATCATCATATAGACTAGTAATAGAATCCATTGAAGAAATTGGTTTCTTTAAATTCGCAATTTCTTTATTTTGCTGTTTTAATGCAAACTTAAATTCAGCAAAACCACTAAAATTAAGTTTCTTACAAAAACGAAGAATCGTAGCAGAAGAAAAGGCAACAGCTTTAGCTAATTCTTGAATACTCATGTCAATAACCTCATCAGGATGATCATAAACATAATGAAGAATATATAATTCACTTTGACTTAGATTTTTAATTATTTCATCATCTAGTTGATTTATTAACATAAGTTTCCTCTTTTCTTTCATATAGTAAAATAATTATACAATAAAGGAGTAAAAAAATGGGATTATTTAAAAAAAAAGATAAATATTTAAAAGCCTTCACCAGTGGTAAGATCATTCCAATTACAGAAGTACCAGATGAAGTATTTGCACAAAAAATGATGGGCGATGGAATTGCAATCTACCCTGATAATAATATAATCGTTGCACCATGTGATGGTAAAATCACAGCTATTATGGAAAATACAGAACATGCAGTTGGAATCACATTAGCAAACGGTGTAGAATTATTAATTCATGTTGGTCTAGATACTGTTAATCTAACAGAAAAGATTTTTTCAGTAAAAGTAGCTAAAGAAAGCTATGTACATACAGGTGAAGAATTAATTACTTTTGATAAAGTAAGACTAAAAGAATTAGGGTATCAAGATATTACAATGTTAGTAATTTTAGATACGGGTAATACTAAGAAACTAGAAATACTATCAGAAACGGAGGCAATTATAAATCAAACAAATATCATTAAATATATAGATTAAATATTTTATTGAAAACAATAAAAAATAATAATAAATATAGATAATATCCAAGGGTAATGATATACTATGTACTAGCGAATCCTGTTGGATTTTATCGAAAATAAAATGAAACAACTGAAATGAAAAAATAATATTTGAAGAGGGAGATCATGCTAACTGCATTAATTTATAGCATAGCTCTCTTTTTTATGTTATCAAGATATAAAATTAGGTTGTGATAAAAAAAGTTAGACCAATCTTTAGATAAATTTAATTTTGTAGATAAAATCAGTGTATATTGAAGTTGATAAGTAAAGAAAGATATACAAGTTTGCAGGATTTTGTTATAGTTAGCCAGTGATAGGAGTAGTTTAAATGGAGATAAATATTGCAATTTGTGATGATGACAAAAATTACATAAACGAAATAATTCAGTATTTAAATAATTGTAGTTGGAAAAGAAATAATAGTTTTGTATATCATACTTTTTATTGTGGAGAGGCATTATTAGAAAGTAAGCAATATTTTGATTTTATAATTTTAGATATTGAAATGGATAAAGTTTCAGGTATAGAGGTAAAAGAAATATTTTATAATCGAAATAATCAATCAAGAATTATTTTTCTAACCAACTATGAGGAATATATGAGTGATTCATTTGGGAAGAATGTCTATGGATATATCAGTAAAGATGTTCTTCATAAGATGGATATCCCGCTTAATAAAATATTTAAAGAACTTTTAGAACATCGCTTAATTAAAATAAGCGAAGATATAATTGATTTATATGAAGTATATTATGTAAAAGCCGATGGACCATATATTAATATTCATACAAATGGCAGTTATGAAGTTTATCGCATGACACTTAAAGATTTTGCTAATAAAATACATAATTCAAATTTTATTAGAATTCATAAATCTTATTTAATAAATATGAGGTATATTAACGAAATAAATAATAAGTTTTTAATTTTGGATAATGATGAAAGATTACCGATATCAAAGAGTAACCGTAAAACAGTATTAATTACTTATAGAAAATATTTATTGGAGAATATAATTTATGACTAGCTGGATAATTTTATTAATTAAACAGTATATTGATATAGCTAAATATTTATTAATTGGTGATGCTATATTTGATTTAAATAATGATAAGAAAAAGAGAACTAAAGAAAATATCATATTATCTAGTATAATTTTAGTAATCTATATAATATTTTATAGTAAAATAGAGGATATATGGATAGATTTAAATGCACTGATATGTTTAATCTATCTAATTATTATTTATAGAGATAAATTATTTAAAACATTTAAAGTAGTTATAATTACTATTTTAATTACAACAGTAATAGAACAATTTATAGATTTATTTATTAAGTGTGATATATTTGATATACATAATATTCAATTTATCATATCAAATATATTAAGATTAATTGCTATTGTTTTAACTACTAAACCAATAAAATTTGCTAGAAATGTTTACAATAAGAAATATAGTTTATCTGAAATGCCCTGGTATATTTATATGAATATAATTTTTTGTTTCAGTGCAACTTTATTTCCACAATTTATAGTTGTAATGTACTATAAGTATATAAGTTCTAGAGTGTCAGTCTTGATAGTTATAGTTGCTTATTTAAATATAGTTATTTCATTTATATCAATTATTTTGTTTATTAAGAATAAGAAAGAAAAAGAACAATATTATTTAGATAGTATAATGAAAGATAAAACATTGAAATTACAAGAAGATTATTATAAAAAAATTATTGATAATTATTCTAATATTCGTAAGTTTAAACATGATATTAAAGGACATTTGGCAGTTGTAAATGAATTAATAAATTCTAAAAATTATGATGAAGCAAATGTTTATATAGGAAATATGTCGGAAGCAATAACTGGTAAAGATATTTATAACACTAATAATATCTATATCTCTAGTATTTTAAATTCTTTTGATCAATCATTTATTGATAATAAGATTGAGTTTGATCTGTCTTATTATATTATTAGTGATTTAAAGATGAATAGTATGGACATTTGCTCATTATTTTATAATTTAATTTTAAATGCAGTAGAAGCAAATTTAAAAATAGAAGATAAGCGTTTTATTAAATTGTATATTGCAAATATAAAAAATAATGTACTAATTAAGATTGTAAATCCGATTGATGAAAATTTTAATTTAGATATTATTAAAGAAAATAAAACTACAAAAGAAGATAAAGAAAATCATGGCTTTGGATTAATTACCATTAATAATATTATTTCTAAATATAATGGAAATATTGATTATAGTATACATGACCAATATTTAATTGCAGATATTACAATATTGAATGTACTTTAAAAAAGTTTTGTTCATTAAATACAAAAATCATTATTAAAATACAGTAAACGCTAAAAAACATATTTTATCGTTATTATTTCCTCAAAAGGAGGAAGTAGTTGTGGTAGTATATGGTTTTTACGATTGGTTAAAAGATTGGCTATACGGGAAAAAATAATTAAATAATATTTATTTTTCCTAAAGATAACGTCTCTTGTGGGGAGGGAAGTTTATCAAATATTGTCAGGGCACTTTGACAGACACATAATATAATAAAAACTACGGGTTATATTTCCGTAGTTTTTTCTTATTGTGAAACAAAAACCACGTGCTATGCGCGTGGTAACAATAAAGCTTTAGCGTCTGGGTAAAAAACCTCCTCGTGATATAATAATTGTAGCCTGGCAGCTGCAAATAAAATAACGAGGAGGTTAGTCTATGAAAGACACAAAAAGTTTATCACATACATCATATAGATGTAAATCTCATATTGTAATAGTACCAAAATTTAGAAGGATGGTAATATACAATAAATTAAGACATGATATAAGATTAATTATAAAGACCTTAATTGAAAGAAAACCGGGAGTAGAGCTGATAGAAGGAGAGTTATGTCCTGATCATATTCACCTTCTATTAGAAATACCACCAAAGTATTCTGTGGCGGAGTTCATGGGATACCTGAAAAGCAAGTCAACGCTTATGATATTTGATCGTCATGCAAGTATGAAATATAAATATGGAAATCAAAAATTTTGGGCAAGAGGCTATTTTGTAGATACAGTAGGAAAGAACGAGAAGACAGTGAGAGAATATATTCAAAATCAGTTGGCGGAAGATAAGTTGAGTGATCAAATGAGTATGGAAGAATTTATTGACCCGTTCACAGGAGAACCAGTGGAAGGGGACAAGAAAAAGAAAAAAAGTAAAAGACCCTTTGAGGGTCAGTGAGCAAATGACGTTGCGGTTGTCAAGGCGTTCAGTGGTCGAATGACTAGCGCAACAACATGCCCTTACAGGGCGGGTGCATACCACGTCTTTTAGGCGTGGTTATGATTTACTATCAACTATTTTCCTTTATATTCAATAAAATGACCTTTATAGTGGTTTTTTGCTTCATACAGAGCTTTATCAGATTTCTTCATTAATTCTTCGATAGTATTATTTGGACCACTGCTACATACAAAGCCTCCAGATACTTTTATTGATTGATATGAATGATCAGGAAGTTCAATTAATTCTTCTTTAAAATAAGACCATAATTTATTTAATTGATTTATTATAGTATTTTTATCTTGATAATTATAAATAAAGAGACAAAATTCATCACCAGATCGTCGTGCGATTAAACAATTTGATTTAGAAAGCTTATTTAATGCGTAGGTCAAACGTTTCAAATAATGATCACCAAAATCATGACCATAAGTATCATTTATATGTTTAAATGAATCTAAATCAACCATTACAGCTGCATATAAATGATTATAATTATTGTTATTAATGACTAAAGTTACTTCTCTTTTGAATGATGGGTATAGTAATAGTCCAGTTAAATGATCATGATCTTTTTCGTACTGAATTTGTTTTTTCTTTAAAATATCAGAAGAAACATCATTAACAGTTCCATAGAAACCATTTTCATCTTTCACAAGTCGGATTTTTATAAAAGTATCTTTTTCAAGACAATAAACATCACTCTCACCTTCAATTGGATTGCTAATAATTATTTGTAGTTTTTTTAATAGTTGTTTTGGATCAAGATACATTTGATTTGCTTCTTCATCACTTAAATGGAGCAGTTCTTTCAATCTTGCAGTGGCAAAAAGTTGTTTTGTATCATTTTGATATTCAAATGCTGCTAGTGGGATATCGATAATGGAGATAATTTTTGATATTCGATCAGCGGAGTTGACAACACTATTAACCATACTGTTGATTCCAGAGCTTAAATCTATCAATTCTTGATTATCATCAGCTTTTACGACAGTATTTAAATCGCCATTTTTTATTCTATTTAAATCATTGAGGACACTATGAATTCCTTTTAATACTTTTTTGTTTAATATAACATTGATTGACACAACGATAACGATTTCGATTGCAATTAAATAAGCACCAATTAATAATAAATCACTTGAACGATTTTTATATAAAATATCTTTTGGAACAGTTGCTCCAATTAAAATATTATCATATTCTCTAGTTACAAAAAAATTTTCAGTTTTGTTTCCAATATCTTTAAAAGTACCAGATTGACAATCTTTTAAATTATCATAAGTATAGTAACTTGCTTCTTTGTCGTCTAAATCATTAGTGCTGGCAATCAATTCGTTGGTTGTTTTATTGATTGCAAAAAGCTGCTCACCTTCATTTGTGGGAAATCTAGAAAATATATAGGAATATGTATTCCTTTGTTGTGCTTCTAAAAGTCGTGTTGGTTCAAGACCGACTTGTACTAATCCTTTTTTGTCTTTACGAGCCACTCCAACATATTTCATAATTTTACCTTCAGCAGTATTAGGCTGAGCATCTTGAATAACATATTCATCAGGGTCATCGCTTTCTAAAATTGGTAAAAAACCACGCATTTGTTCACCATTATGAAAATCCAAACCAACATATTTAGGAACTGATGAGTAAGCAATTAAACCCTCACTATCACTTACATGTAATTCATCTACATCAAGTAGTGTAGCTAAATTTTGAAGTTCAGTGACACTTTCAATGATATTAGGATTTTTTTCAATAACATAAGCAAATGCTTTTGCTCTAGTTAAATAATCTTCATCAAGACTAGATTTCAAAGATACTAATTCGGTACGATTATTTTCAATTGTTTGAATTACTTGATTAATTTTTAAATTAAATGTTTCTAAAGTTCGGGCTTGTAAAGAATCAGTTGATAAGAAAAAATTTATTAAAAGAACAGAGGCTAATGAAATAGACATGATTATGATAATGTATTTCCTAAATATCTTCTGCATTTAGCCACCCTCTTCCAATTTGTAATGTATATATATTATTATAGCATTGTTACTATGTCTTGATAATAAAAAAGGATACAGATTATTTTGTATCCCGTTCGCAACCAAAAATAATATTTGCACTTTGGCGTGCTTTAGTTAAAACATCCATGACGATTCGTGAATGTTCAAGCATTTTATTACATGTAGTAAAGTCATTATTATCAATACATTCCGCAAAAACTTTAAATTCGCTATACATTCGATGATAGTTACCAGTTGGTAGAATCTCACTATCTCGGCCATTTCTTAAAATTTGCACATCAGTTAGAACACTGGTAGGACCATCAATTTTTACACAACCTTGGTCACCTTGAATTGTAGAAATGATTGGAGCACCACAATCTTTAGCACCAATACAGATTGCTTTAAATGTTGGATATTCCAAGATAGCAACTCCTGAAGTATCAATTCCTTTTTCAATATTAGCAAAATATTCTACTTTATTAGGGGCACCAAATAAACCAACAACAAAATGAATATTATATACATTTAAGTCCATTAAAGCCCCACCAGATTTATTGACATCAAATGCTGGTAATATTTCACCACGTTTAAAAGCGTTATAACGTGAAGAATATTGGGAATAATTAGATGAAATAATACTGATTTTCCCAATCTCAGATATTTTTTCTTTTATTTCTTTAAAAGTTGGAAGATACTGGTTTGTAATTGCTTCAAATAAAAGACAATTTTGTTGTTTAGCTAAAGCAATTAATTCATCTAATTCATTGACATTTGAAGTAAATGGTTTTTCACAAATAACATGTTTATTATGCAATAAGGCTTTTTTTGTATATTCGTAATGGAGATGATTTGGTAAAGCTACATAAATAGTATCTATTTCATCATCATTTAACAATTCATCATAATCATAGTATGCTTTTTTTATATGATGTTTATTTATAAGTGTTTCAATTTTTTCTTGAGATTCTTTTCTCCCTAATATTGCCGTTAGTTCTATTTCATCAATAATATCAATGAATGTTAATAAATCGTAGACGATCATTCCGCTACCGATAATTCCAAGTTTCATGTTGAATTCCTCCCTGCTTACCACCATTATAGCATTGATTAGGTATATTAATTAATAATAATTTATGATAAAATACAAAAGATAAAGGAAGGTGATATTTTGAACGAAGATATTATTGTTGCAATTGCAACAAGTCGCTTAGAAGCTGCAATTTCAATGATTAGAGTAAGTGGTCCAGATTGTATTGCCTTTGTTCAAAAATTCTTTACAGGCAAAATAATAGAAAAACCTAGTCATACGATCAATTATGGATATATCATTGACGATGGAAAAAGAATTGATGAAGTGTTAGTTAATATTTATCGAGGTACAAGAACATTTACAGGTGAAGAAATGGTGGAAATAAATTGTCATGGTGGTGTTTATATTACTTCACGAGTATTAGAAGTGTGTATCAAAAATGGTGCTAGAATGGCTGAGCGTGGTGAGTTTAGTAAAAGAGCATTTCTTAATGGTCGAATTGATTTATCACAGGCTGAGGCAATTAGTGATATTATTACTGCTAAAAATAGTTATGCAACAGATTTAGCGTTAAAAGGAATTAGTGGTAGTATTAGCGGTTTTATTGAAGATTTGAAAGAAGATTTAATTCAAATAATCACTCAGATCGAAGTTAATATTGATTATCCTGAATATGATGATGTTGAGGAATTGACTGCTTCTTCGTTATTACCACGAAGTGCCAATCTATTGACTAAAATGAATAAGATTCTTGATGATTCTAAAAATATTAAATTAGTTAAAGAGGGAATTAAAACAGTTATTATTGGACGTCCTAATGTTGGTAAGAGTAGTTTATTGAATGCTCTGCTTCGAGAGGATAAAGCAATTGTAACAAATATTGCAGGAACAACCCGGGATATTGTTGAAGGAAGTATTAGCATTGATGGAGTAGTTCTCAATATGATTGATACTGCAGGAATCCGAGAAACTGATGATATCATTGAAAGTATGGGGGTTGAAAAGTCTAAAGAACTGATTCACCAAGCGGACCTTGTTTTATTGGTAATTGATGGTTCGCAGTCATTAAGTAGTGAAGATATGCAGTTATTAGAACTAACAGAAGATGCTACTAGAATTATCGTGCTTAATAAAGCCGATCAAGGAACAAAAGTAGATTTAGATGGTATTGTTATTAGTGCTAAAGATAATCAAATTAGCACTTTGACAGAAGAAATCAAAAAAATGTTTGAGTTAGGTAAGATTATTGATAATAATGATCATATTCTGACAAATGCACGTCAAACAATGTTATTACAACGTGCTAGTCAGGCTTTAAAGCAAGCTGTTGAAGCTATGGAAATGATGATACCAACGGATTTGATTGTTACTGATTTATATGAATGTTGGAATAATTTAAAAGAAATATTAGGAGAGAAAGCGAAAGAAGATTTATTAGATGAATTATTTAAACGCTTTTGTATAGGTAAATAAAATGGACAAAAATAGAATTTTATCGGCTAGATTTCTAGGCTTTTCAAAGTATTTAGGGATTGTGGCAGCTATATCGTTTGTAGTATTTCTAATAATTAATGCTTTTAATACAGGTAATGATATATTATTTTGGATTAGCTATGTTTTATTGATGTTATCAATAATTGGAGCTATTCAATGTATCTGTCTATATTTTATTGGTAAATATTATGGTTCAAAATCTAAGTAGGTGGTTAAATGGATAAAACTTATGAACGAATAAATAGTTTATTTGAACATGGATTAATTGATAGCGGAATAAGTATTTTGATATCAGTTGTTATAGTTTTGGTTATTAATAAAATAATCAATAAAATTATAAAAAAGAAGATAAATGATCCGTTGAAATTAGTTTTTCCAATGCGTATTAAAAAAATCGTTTTAGTAACAATTGTTTTAGCAATTATTATGAGTGAAATTACGGCGATGCAGTCAATCATTAAGGCTCTGCTGGCCAGTGGGGGAATCTTAGCAGTTGTAGTTGGGTTAGCATCACAAGAAGCTGCAAGTAATATGATCAATGGTTTTATGATCATGACTTATAAGCCTTATAAAATTGGTGATTTTGTCAATGTTAGAGAATATAATGTTATTGGAACTGTAATTGATATTTCAATGCGCCACAGTGTCATTGAAACATTAGAAAGAACACAGGTAATTATACCTAATACGATAATGAATAAAGCAATTATTGAAAATGTATCTAATGTTAAGACTCAAAAAGCCAACTATTTATATCTTGAGGTTTCTTACGAAAGTGATATTCAAAAAGCAATTGAAATTATTCAAGAAGAAGGAAGTAAACATTCATTATGTTTAGATGGCAGAACTAAAGCACAAAAGAAAAAACATGAACCAATGGTTAAAGTTCATTGTGTCGAATTTAATGATAGTGGAATTCAATTACGAGCAACATTATTATCTAAGGATAGTGGTGCTGGTTTTCAATTATTATCAGATTTGCGTTTGATTATTAAGAAACGTTTTGATGAAAACGGGATTGATATTCCATATCCGCATCGAGTTGTAATTAATGAAACTAGAGAAAAAAATGATGAACAAACAAAATAGGTGGTTAGATTTAGCTCAAGAGTTACAATTTTTAGCTCAAGGTGGATTAGCATATACAAAAGATAAATTTGATCAAGAAAGATTTGAGCGAATTCGTCAAATATCTGCAGAAATGGTCGCTTTACAAAGTGATTTACCGATTGCAACAGTTACTTCATTATTTTGTAATGAAACAGGGTTTCAAACACCAAAATTAGATTCTCGTGGTGCTGTTTTTAAAGGTGATAAGATTTTGCTGGTGCAGGAATCTGATGGACGCTGGTCAATTCCCGGTGGTTGGGTAGATGCTTTAGCAAGTGTTAAAGAAAATACAATTAGGGAATTACAAGAAGAAGCCGGGATTGAGGCTCAGATAGTTAAAGTAATTGCAATTCTAGATCGTAATATTCATAATACGCCTCGCTATGCGTATGGAATTACTAAGATTTTCATAGAATGTTCTTATCTTGGTGGTGCATTTAAACCAAATATTGAAACACTTGATAGTGGTTATTTTAGCCTAGATGAACTTCCTGAATTAGCTGAGGAGAAAGTAACTTTAGAACAGATAAAAATGTGCTTCAAAGCACATTTTGATGATAATTGGCAATGTTTATGCGATTAATAGACAATTACTGGGTTGATTTATTCAACCCTTTTATTTTATTGATTATTTGATAAAATATAGATACGATCAAATAGTTAAAGGAGGTCTACGAAATATGATTATAGAACACTTATTAGATGATAATAACCTTACCAATACTGAAAAAAGTATTGCTCAATTTCTTTTAAACAAAGATCAAAAAATTAATAATCTTACAAGCAGTGAGTTGGGAAAACAGAGTTATACTTCACAAGCGGCAGTAACCCGTCTTTATAAGAAATTAGGGTTCAATAATTTTCGTGAATTTTTATCTACATTGATCTTAGAAAGAAATGATTATCTTAAATATAATGATCTCCCAACTGAGCATCCTGAACAGTATTTTACATCTTTAGAAGATACTGAAAAAGTAATTGCCTCTTTATATGAAAAAGCGATGATTCAGACAAATCGATTACTAGATAAAAATGTTGTTAATCGTGTTTGTAATCGGATATTGAGTGCTTCGTTTATCGATATTTATGGAATTGGTCTTTCAGATACGATTGCTAAAGAAATGTGTTTTAAATTACAATCATTAGGGCTTCCTTGTTCATATCAAAATGGTATTAATATTAAATATATTGATAATATGCAGCAGCATCAAAGTAACGTCTCGATCCTTATCACTACGACCGGCGATAATAACTTAATTAAAGAAATTGCTAAAATTTTAAAAAATAGGAATGTATATACGGTCGGGATATTAGGTAAAAAGGGTAAGGATCTAATTCAGCTGTGCCACGATTATCTATTATTTGATACTAGTTTATTTGAAGATATTGATAGCTTATGTGCTACTTTTAGTGCTGAATACGTAATCAATATTTTATATGCAACATTGCTCTATCGTCTTGAATTATCTAATTATATGCACTATTTAAAATAGCTGTCAGTTGATTATTTTTCTAATGCGTTTAAAGCTTGATTAAGAACCTTTTCACCATCCATCATACCGTAAATACGCATATCAATAAGCTCAACTGGAACAGTATTGTTTACTTCTTTTTTAATATTATTAAGTAAATATCTGATTTGTGGACCAACAAGAATTACATCAGCAGGTTCTTGGGCAAATTCATTTGGTAATTCTTTTTCACTTGTTGACCAGATTTTGCAATCAATTTCTTTTGTTTTAGCAACTTCTCGCATCCGGTTTACTAATAAACTTGTAGACATTCCTGCACAACATACTAATAAAATCTTTTTCATAATTTTCTCCTTAATTTTTATTTAATTTAGGTACAAATAATTGTTTGACCTAGGAAAATATATTCTTGAATATCGTCAATTTTAATTAACCGAGGAATATATTCTTGTGGTAATACTGTTTTTAACTCATTTTCTAAATCTTCAATATTAGGTAAAAGACTACAAAAGATAACGATTGCCTCAGGCCCAATTACACTAATAATCGATAAAGAAATATATTTAACAATTTTAATAATATCTTCTGGTGTTTTATATACATTAGCACCTTTCTCTAATAGATTTACGGGGAGGTATTTCATTTCACCTGCCACGTTATGCTTGCCATTGATTAATTTATTATCAATGATGATACCAGCACCAGCTTTAGTACTCATTGGCTGAAAAAGTAACACAATTGATGAGTATTGATTTTGAGTAGCATGATAGCCAATTGCTGCGGTATTAACATCGTTTGTAATAATAAATTTTTGTGAATATTTGCTTGTAAACAATTTTTTATAATTCATATCATCAAAACCATTAATACTGGCAGTTGTAGCAAATCCATTATTAACAATTCCTGGTGTTGAAAAACCAATAACTTCAATACCTGGATAATTTAATAAAACAGTATCGATAACATCATAGATGTCTTGAATTGTAATTCGTTGTTTAATTGTTTCATTGTTTACAATAATATCACTTTGACTTTGATAAAGTCGATATGCAATATGAATCCGATTACGATTTCTAAAAAGAGAAATACATAGAATTTTACGATGAAAGGTGATGGTTTTATTTCTAATCGAAAGCAATTGAACTTGACCATTTTTGTTACGTTTTTTAATTAGTTCTTGGTCAACTAGATTAAGAATTTCTTTTACATCATATTTAGCAAATACTTGTGCAGGAATATTAAGTAAATATTTATCTTTAAAAATCTTTTTAACTTTTGCATACATAAAAGAAACTTGAGGTGCTAGTAGGATTACATCATATTGTTCACCTTTTTTGAATAATTCGTTGTAGCCAGTTGCTGCAATTTCATAATCAAGAGCAAATAACTGAATTGCTTCATCAATCTTATAAGCAAAATAAGTTGTTGTAAGACCACCACTGCAGCATAATAAGATTTTTATTTTTGGTTTCTTGATCAATGTTTTTAAACATTCAACCATTTCATAAAATAGATTAATTGCATGATTTATGTTATTCATTTGAAAGTGTAAAAAGAAACAAGATTCTTGATCTATTTTACTAATAACATTTAATTCAATAATATTGAATTTATAAAAAATAACATTAGCTACACCATACTTTGTCTCCAAGATAATTTTATTTTGATCTTTTGATGAAAGCATAATTTGACAATTATCGATCTGTTGAAATAAAATCCACTTTTTATATATCGATGTATATACATCTTTTAGGAAATCTTCCATTTTCACCTCCCCTTTCAGTAATAACTGATAACTAATTAAATAATAATCAAAATTATTGGCTAATAAAATGAAGATTAGTGTTTTAGGCTAGTTTATTTAAAAGTTACAACTTGATAAATAAAAAAGTGATTAATCTAGTCGCTTTAGTTGAAATATTTTTAAAATTTGATTGACTATAAGGTAATCTTATAGTTTAAGATGGAGAAAGACTGGAGGAATGAGGATGAAAAATTATATTTTTAAAGATTTCTTAAAATATACATCGTTAAATGTTTTAGGAATGATTGGTTTATCATGCTATATTCTGGCAGATACTTTTTTTATTGCAAATGGTGTTGGTGAAATTGGATTATCAGCTCTAAATTTAGCTTTACCAATGTACTGTTTAATAAATGGCTTAGGACTAATGATTGGAATCGGTGGGGGAACACGGTATTCTTTGTTAAAGGTAAATAGTAATAGAACCTCACAAAATATAATTTTCAGTAATGCTCTTTATTTTATGCTTATTCTAGCCATTATTTTTGTTGTTTTGGGACTAAGTGCGTCGACATCATTAGCAAATCTTTTAGGGGCTAATCAAGATACAACTATCTATACTGCAACTTATTTAAAAACAATTATGTTTTTTGCACCAATGTTTATGTTGAATAATTTATTGATTGGCTTTGTTCGTAATGATGATAATCCGAGATTAGCAATGATGGGAATGTTAATTGGTAGTTTAACTAATGTTGTTTTGGATTATATATTTATTTTCCCTTTTGGTTTAGGAATGTTTGGGGCTGCTTTAGCAACAGGGGTAGCACCGGTTATTTCAATTTCAATTATGTCTCCATATGTAATCAAGAAAGCTAATTTTAAATTTCTTAAAACAAAATTATGTCTTAACCATTGTAAAGATATTTTTTTATTAGGATTATCAGCTTTAATAGGAGAATTAGCTACTGGAATAGTAATGTTGTTATTTAATTTTACTTTGTTGAAGTATAGCGGGAATATAGGTGTTGCAGCCTACGGAATTATTGCTAATATCGCTTTTGTTATTGTATCGATGTTTACAGGGGTTGCTCAGGGAATTCAACCAATTATTAGTAAAAATCTTAGTTTTAAAGAATATCGAAATGTAAATTTAGCTTATCATTATGGTCTTTGGACAGTTATTATATTTGCAGTTATTGTTTATCTTAGCAGTTATTTTGCTGCTGCTCAGATCGTAGCTTTGTTTAATTCAAGTAGCAATCCGGAATTGCTGGATTTGGCAGTTAGAGGAATTCATATTTATTTTGGGGGCTTTATTTTTGCAGGAGTAAATATGATTAGTGCCACTTTCTTTAGTGCAAGCGATAAACCACGTCAAGCTTTTATAATTTCATCATTACGAGGTTTTATTTTAATTGCACCAGTAATATTTATTTTATCAACTATTTTTAAAGTAGATGGAGTTTGGCTAACTTATGTGGTAACAGAATTGATTACTTCTATAATTACTATTATTTTAAAAAGAAAATCCGATTTTAGTCTTCACTAGAATCGGATTCTTTTTCTTCTGATTTTTTAATTGTTAATTTGATTTTTGTTACACGATTACCTTTTACACCAGTAATTTTAAATGTAAGATTTTCATAAGTTACACTACGTTCTTGATTATCATCAGGAATTTCTCCTAATAAATGAAGAACAAAACCACTGATTGTATCATGATTAACATTATCTAATTTTAAATCTAATTCATCATCAAGATCGTCAATTAGATAATTTCCATCAACGATAAAATTATAGTCATCTATTTTTTGTAGTTTAGGTTCATCGTCATGATCATACTCATCTTCGATATCTCCCATGATTTCTTCGATTAGATCTTCAACTGTGACGATCCCTGAAAACCCACCATATTCATCTACAAGAATTGCAATATGTTGGCGATCTTCTTGTAGTTCTTTAAATAAATCATCAATATTTTTAGTCTCTAAGACAAAGTATGGTTTTCGTAATAGCTTACGAATATCAACATTGTCAAAACCAACTTGTCTAGCTTCAATAGCAAAATCCTTCATATTTAAAATCCCAATGATATTATCAATTGAATCATCATAAACAGGAATTCGAGTATACTGCATTGACATCATTTGATCAATGTTCTCACTTAATGGGTCATTAATATCAATACAATAAACATCAGTTCTTGGGGTCATGACGTTTAAAGCTAAACTATCATCAAATTCAAAAATATTGGTAATCATGTCAGTTTCAATTTCATTGAAAACTCCTGTCTCTTGTCCACTTTCAACCATTGAACGAATTTCTTCCCGTGACAAAGATTCTTCAACATTTTCATCATCCATTCCAAATAATCTTAAGACAAACTTAGTTGACCAAGATAAAATTTTAATAAATGGTCCAGCAATTTTACTGATGATCAAAATAGGCTTAGCACAGAACATTGAATACCATTCCGCTTTTTGTAAAGCGATTCTTTTTGGAACTAATTCCCCAAAGATTAAAGTAATAAAAGAAATTAAAATAGTAATCAAGACAACTGCGATTGTATCAGCGTAAGGAATTGACCAAACTTTTAAAAGATTAGCTAAACTAACAGAAATACCCGTAGCAGCACTAGCTGAGTTAAAGAAACCTGCTAAAGTAATCGCTACTTGGATCGTTGATAAGAAGTTAGTTGGCTGATCTAATAGTTTTTCTACTAACTTAGCTTTCTTATTTCCTTCCTCGCTTAAACGACGAATCTTGTTTTTGTTTACCGAAACAATTGCCATTTCGCTAGCCGCAAAATATGCATTGATTAAGGTAAGAACAACGATTAAAATTAATTGCAATGTGATTGAAGACTCGGGGCCTGCATCCATAAATTAAAACACTCCTTTTTTATGTAATTAAATTTTATGAGAATTATTCTATCAAATTCATGATTGAATGTAAATATTTATAGCCAATGAAGATTGTTAAGATTTGATTAAATGTCCTGCCAATATTATACTGAGTATATAAAATAATGCAGGTAATTTAATATAAAGAGGTAATTTAATGAAGAATTTCGATTATAAGGGAAGTTATATTAATAAAACAGATCATCATATTTATATTGCTCCTAGTGAAGAATTAAAAGATATTATTGCTCATTATACAATTACTTTTCCTAGTGAAGTTCCCGCCTCATCAAAATTATTTCATATTATTCCTGATGCTAGTGGCTGTTTTATTTTTCAGGGACGCTCTCGAAGAGATTTTTGGGGTCCAATGAGTGAAATCGTGGTTTTAGAAAATGATTTGCAAAAAGCCCCAGCTCGTTTCTTTGTAGAATTTAGACCAGGAGGATTGTATCAAATTAGTGGTTTACATCAAAAAAAACTTGTAAATCAGCGTCAGCAATTGAGATATTTAGATGTGCAGCTTGATGAAGAGTTAGCATTACTTTATCAATCATGTAAAGATTATGAACAGTTGATCAAAGCTTTTAATAAATATTTTACGGGAAAAAGAAAAGTTAATTTATTACCAGCTCGTTTGATTAGAGCTAAAGAAATTATTGATCAGGATCACGGAAATGTTAGTTTAGAAAAGGTAGCTAGTGATTGTCACCTTTCTTCACGACAATTATTACGTGATTTTCATAATTACATAGGCTTGAGTGGTAAGGAATATGCTAAGGTAGTAAGATTTAATTATTTATTAAAGCAAATAGAAGAAGATGATTTTTTATCTTTAGCATTGCAAGGGGGCTATTTTGATCAGGCTCATTTTAACAAAGTGTTTAAGCAGATTACAAAAACAACTCCTAAGAAATATTTATCGAACTTGGCGGATTTTTACAATGAAATATATAAGTTCTAAGTTATAATTTGCTTAGGATGGTGATGAAAATGATTGAATCGAGATGTGGAATTATATGTAGTGAATGTGAGTTTAAAAGCAAGATTGGGTGTGCTGGATGTATTAATATCGAACATCCTTTTTGGGGTGAAATTTGTCCGGTTAAATCGTGCGTAGAAACAAAAGAATTAAATCATTGTGGTGAATGTGAAGATTTTCCATGCAAATTGGCTAAATCGTATGCTTATGACGAAAAACAAGGGGATCAGGGAAAACGTTTAGAACAATGCAGATGTTGGGGTAAAATCAAATGAAATTAGAAGCAACTGTCTTAGCAGTCAAAAATCTCGAAGTTTCTAAACAGTTCTATATGCAATTGTTCGATCAAAAAATAATTTTAGATCATGGTTTAAATATTACTTTTGATGGTGGTTTTGCTTTACAAAAAGATTTTGCCTGGCTCGTTGATGTCCCTAGTGATTGGGTTTGTGATAAAGCTTGTAATATGGAATTATATTTTGAAGTTGATGATTTTGATAAATTTATAAAAAAGTTGGAGACATATCCAAATATTAAATATGTTCACCCAATCAAAAAATATAATTGGCAACAGCGGGTAATACGAATCTTTGATCCCGATAATCATATGATTGAAATTGGTGAAGCAATGGATGTAGTAATTACAAATCTATTATTGGCTAAAAAAGATATAGATGAAGTAAGTAGAATTACACAATATCCTATTGACTATGTAAGGAATATTTTCAATAAGTTGTAGGTTGACTACAACTTTTTTTATAGATCAAGGATTCTAGTGAGGTAAACAGTCCGTCGATAGTAAAATTATAACTTTTATGTTAGGATTAGGACGTAGAAGGGAAGTAATTTTATGGATAATAAAGAAATTGGGATACGAATTTTATCAGCTCGTAAAAATCTTGGGTATACTCAAAAACAATTAGGAAATTTAATCAATGTAAGTGATAAAGCTGTATCAAAATGGGAACGTGGAATCGGGTGTCCCGATATCTCATTATTATTACCGTTAAGTGAGGCTTTAAAGATGAGTATTGATGAATTGATTGGTGGTACTGTAGTTGATAAAAGTGAGAAAAAGACAGTTCAAAATCTAATCAATTATACAAAGATAAAAGCAATTGAAAACAAGGAGAGAATCATTAAGATCAGTTATCTTTTTATCACAATCGTAATGATGATTGGAATCTTTGTACCATGTTTATGTAATTATTACCTAAATCATAGTTTCACGTGGTCAATAATAAGTAGTGCAGCAATTATTTATGCTTGGATAATTTTAACGGTTTTAGTTCAAGCTAAAGAAAATGTTGTTATTAAAGCTATTATTGTAGCTAGTATAGGGGTAATTCCACTGCTTTATGTAGTTTCAGTTCAGGTGTATTCATTAGACTGGTTTTTACATGAAGCTTTGGTTATTGCTTTGTTTACTAATTTGTATGTATATATAGTCATATGGATATGGGTAAAAACAACGCTGAATATTTGGTATAAGATTGGTTTATGTATCTATTTATCAAATATTACTAATATTCCTGTCAACTACATATCTGGTGTCAATTTATTTTCGATGATTATGAATTTAGCTTTAAATATGATTGTCGGAACAATTATTATTATGGTTGGCTATACGAGAAAGCATAATTAAGATGTTTATAAATCAAAAATTGAAAAAAATTATCAAAAACAATAAAAAACTTGATTCAATTAATTTATTTGAATAAAGAAGGACCCCTGTAAAAGACCAAAGTATCAATAATTATTAGGAAAATATTGATCATGATTAGTACTCTAATAATGATACTTAATAGAACAATTGGTTTTAGTCTTGCTATTATGGGAATAATTCAAATTTTTGTAGCAATGATGCTATGAAAACAAAGGTAGACTATTTCTAACTGGAAATAGTTTTTTATTTACAAAATCTTATTTTAAAATTTACAAAATAGAAATAGTTAGAAATTGACGGCTATGATAAATTTACTTAGTACACTACGTACAAATATGTAATTAGGGGAAAAGTATATGAAAAAAGTAAATAATCGAATTATTAAAGGGGTCCTGTGTTTAGTAACATTATCGACAATGTTGATTGGTCAAAATAACATTTTGACTAAAGGTTATGCCCAAGATACTTATAGTGAGGTTGCAGGTGAAAGCCATACTGGTTCATTTAGTGTGGATAGTTTAACACTTCAGCCAGGGGCAACAACGACATCAATCAATCTAAATTGGTATGCACCAGCAGGAACGACGGTAGCAAAAATTCAGTTTGGTGATCAAACTTATGATGTAACAGCCAAACCATTGACTTCGCCAACCGAAATAAAAAGTGATAAATATACTGATACTGGAAAATTAGTATGTAAAACGACAATCAGTAATTTAAAACCAGATACTAAGTATACTTATTATATTTCAAATGATGGGGGAACAACTTGGTCAAAGGAATATAATTATACAACTCCATCAAGCAATGAATTTACTTTTGGTTTTACAAGCGATCCACAAATAAAGGAAAACAAGGAAATTAATTCTGAAGGTTGGAACCCAAGTGATGAAACAAATCAAACCGGTTGGGCAACTATGATGGAAACTTTAGAAAAACAAGGTGTTGACTTAGTAGTGTCAGCAGGGGATCAAGTTGAAGATCAAAACTGGGGAAAATCAAGCGAGTATGAGGCTTTTTTTGCACCAGAAGAAATGACATCAATTCCATATGCTCCAGCTGTTGGAAATCATGATAGACACTATATGTTCGCAGATCATTTTAATTTACCAAATCAAATGGAATCATTAACTGAAGTTAAAACAACATTTAGAGGACAAAATAGTGGAACTAGTCAAAGTCACGGAAATTATATTCAGGCAACTGAAAATGAAATTAAAAATAATGCAGCTTCTAATGGGGTGACACCAAATAGTGATGGTCAATATGATTTTAGTGAACGCCGTGATATGGAAACTCAAGGAAACTATTACTATTTATATAATAATGTTTTATTTGTCACTTTAAATACTAGTGCTTATCCTGGGGGAAATGACGAAGAAAATGCAAACAATCCTAATGTTTCAAGTGCCTCTAGAGATAATTCAGAGGCAGAAGCAATCGTCAATAATTTTGCTCAAACATTAAAGAGTGCAACTAGTGAATACCAAAATCAATATCAATGGATTATAGTCACTCATCATAAATCTACTCAAACAGTTGCTAAACATGCAGCAGATAGTGATATTGAAAACTATGTTGATGCGGGATTTGAAAAACTTATGGATGAGTATAATGTGGATTTTGTCTTAGGCGGACATGATCATGTTTATTCACGTAGCTATGTTTTAAAAGATGGGCAAAGAAATAGTGAAAGATTAGATACACTTAATAATCCTCAAGGAACAATTTATATTACGGGGAACTGTTGTTCAGATATGCAATATTATACACCGTTTGAAACATTAGATAAAAATAATAATGCTGATTATCCAATCTTAGCTAATGGTAAAAGCGGCTCTGCGGCTTACCTAGAAGGAGATTCATTACCAGTTGGAAATCAAGAATGGAATCAAGAGTATAGTCCTAGTTATGCAGTATTTAATGTTGAAAATAATCGAATATCGGTAAAGGTTTATAATCTTGCTGGTGATCAAACTAATCCTGATAGTAAAGAAATCGATGCGTTTACTGTTACTAAAAATAGTGACGGTGGTGAAAAAACAACTGGTTATGAAAACAATTCAGCATTATTAGCGCTAGAACAGTCAGCTCGTTATGATTCAGGAACAACTAACAGTGATGGGGGAGTAACTGAAATAGTTGATTATAACACAGTGACAGGATGGGCTTATGCTGTTAATGGACAATCTGGAAATTTAACAGCAATTGCCCTAAAAAATATCGAAAATAAGGATAAAATAGACTTATTGGACGGTAATGACATTGATATTAGTTCGTTAGTACAAAGTGCTGATTTTACATATGGTGATATGACATCAGTAGCAGTTAGTCATGATGGAACCTCATTGGCTGTTGCGATTCAAGGTAAGGAGACTAATGCTAATGGTAGAGTAGCTTTATTTGATTGTAATCAAGATGGAACAATAACTTTAAAGCAATTGTTCGAAGTAGGTGTTCAACCAGATATGGTTGTCTTTACTAATGATGATGGACAAATTTTAACAGCTAACGAAGGAGAACCTCGGGACGGGTATACTGGAGCGGTTGATCCAAAAGGTAGTATAAGCGTTATTAATACCAAAACAAACAAAGCAAAAACTGTTGACTTCACAGCTTTTGATAGTCAACGAGATGCATTAATAGAAAAAGGAATTGTTTTGAAAAAAGGTGTTTTGCCATCAACAGATTTAGAACCAGAATATATTGCAGTTAGTGATTCTAAAGCATATATTACATTACAAGAAGCTAATGCGATTGCTAAATTAGATTTAAATAGTCTTGAAATAGAAGATATTTATTCAGTAGGATTTGAAGATTATAGTAAAATTGCAATTGATATTGATAAAAAAGATGAAAAATATAATGCACAAACATATGATTCTTTAAAAGGAATTCGGATGCCTGATGCTATTTCTGTTTACACGGTTGATGGAATCGATTATTTAATAACTGCTAATGAAGGAGATAGTCGTGACTGGAATGGTTATTCAAATGAAATAGAGGTAAATTTTGGTAAAGGAAAAACTTCACCAACTGGTAAAATAACGGCTGATAACAGTGGTTTAACTGGTAAGGTCACGTTCTTCGATACTAGTGATTATGATGGTCTTAATAATGAAAATGATTATTTATTTGGGGGAAGATCATCAACAATTTTTAAAGCTGATGAGCAGTCATTACAAGAAATTTATACAACAGGAAATGATTTTGAAGTCAAAACTGCAGCATATTTGCCAAATAATTTTAACTGTTCTAATGATGATGCTACAATAGATGATCGTTCTGGTAAAAAAGGTCCTGAAGCAGAAGCTGTGACAATTGGTCAAATCGAAGATAAAACATTTGCTTTTATTGGATTAGAGAGAATTGGCGGTATAATGGTTTATGACATTACGAATCCAGAAAAAACAGAATTTGTTAATTATATTAATTCTCGTGATTTTAGCACAGATATTGGTGGTGATGATTCACCTGAAGGAATTCATTTTATTGCAGGTAATGATAGTATTACAGGGAAACCACAATTAGTTGTTGCTTATGAAGTATCTGGGACAGTGGGAGTTTACGATCTGACTTTGCAAAAAAATAGTGATCAATCAGGCGATGATAAAACTGATAATCCATCACAAGAACCAACGGTTGAAGAAACAAATAATAGTTCTAACACAAATACAAATAACAAAAATCATTCTGTAAATACGGGTGATGCCAGCAACATTGCGATTACAATAATTTCTTTAATTAGTACAATTGTTCTAATAACGATTTTAATGAAAAAGGATAAAGTTTTAGCAGAGGATTAATCTATAATAAAATTAATATTATAAAAAAGAATTGGTTTTGAAATCCAATTCTTTTTTGTCGTTGTAAAAAGCCACTGAGAAAATAAAGGAGTTGGCTACATATTTAAATAAATCATCAATAATACATTATTCTACTAAAAAAGCATATGTTCATTAATAAATGTTAATTAGAAAGAATTTAATTTGTTCTTTATTTATGTCTTTTTAATATTTTAAAACAACTCTTTAATCCTATATTAATTATTAGCATGCTAGACTTTTAATAGCTAGAGGAGGATAAAATAATGGTTTAACTTATTTCAATATTTAATATTAAAAAGAAAGGAATAAACGATAAAATGAAGAAAATATTAGCTTTTTTATTAATAGCTTTATTAATTAGTGGCTGTGAGAGTAATAGTGGGAATAAGAGTATTGATGAAGGTGATGTATTTGTAGTTGGAATGGAATGTAATTATCCACCGTTTAACTGGCAGACAAATACACAAAGTGATACCGCAGTTGAATTAGAAGGCAGTGGTTACGCTGATGGCTATGATGTTTATATCGCAAAGGAAATAGCAGAAAGTCTTGATAAAAAACTGGTTATAAAAAAATTAGCATGGAATGGTTTGCAACCTGCACTTGAATCAGGCGAAATAGATGCCATTATTGCAGGAATGACAGCTGATGAAGAGCGTGAAAAAGGAATAGATTTTACAACACCATATTATCAATCTGAAATGGTTATGATCGTACGGGGTGATGATGCTAGTAAAAATTATACCGATATTCAACAATTTTCTGGTAAAACGATCGTAGGACAGATGTCAACAAGTTATGATACAGTAATTGATCAAATTAATGGAGTTGATCATGCTACACCTAAACAATCTTATCCTGAAATGCTGGTTGCTTTACAAAGTGGTGAAGTCGATGGAATTACTGCGGAATTACCTGTGGCCCAAGGAATTTTAGAAACAAATCAAGATCTAGCGATTGTTAGATTTGAACAAAATAAAGGGTTTAAAGTAGATACCGCAGTTTCAATAGGTTTAAAAGAGGGTAGTCGAAACAGTACTTTATTTAAAAAAGTACAAAAATGCATTGATAATATTTCATCAGAAAAAAGAAATGAAATGATGGGTAAATATAGTAGTAGTCAGCCTAAAGGAGAATAATCATGTTTGATTTTGATAAATCATTTACGATTTTTTTAGATAACTTTGATTTATTTTGGTATGGAACGAAAATAACAATTATTTTGGCATTAGTTGGAACAATAGCGGGTTTAATAATTGGACTGCTATTTGGAGCGATTCGTGCAACAACGATAGATATTAAAGATAAAAAGATTATTGTACTAATAAAAAAAGCATTAAAAATAATTTCAGAAATTTATATTTGGTTTTTTAGAGGAACTCCAATGCTGGTTCAAGCTATGTTTTTTTATCATGGATTGCGACCTTTTTTTCAATGGAATGCACTTACTGCCGGAATTATGATCATTTCTATTAATACTGGAGCATACATGGCAGAAATAGTTCGTTCAGGAATTCAATCTGTTGATCGTGGGCAAAGTGAAGGAGCGTTATCATTAGGAATGACAAGGGTTCAAACTATGAAGCATATTATATTACCGCAAGCAATTAGAAATTCATTTCCCGCAATTGGGAATCAATTCATTATTAATATTAAAGATAGTTCAATGCTAAATGTGATTGGGGTTGTAGAATTATTTTTCCAATCTAGCAGTATTGCTGGATCAACAATGTCATATTCAGCGACCTTCTTAATAACATGCCTGGTTTATTTGTGCTTAACCTCAATTGCGACAATTTTATTAAATATAATTGAAAAAAGAATAAATAATCCAATATTAAGATAAAGTGAGGAAATTATTTATGAGTGATAATATTATTACTATTAAACATTTAAAAAAACATTATCAAGCCCTGCCGGTACTTCTAGATATTAATTTAGAGGTTAATCGAGGCGATGTAATTAGTATCATTGGAGCAAGTGGTAGTGGTAAATCAACTTTTTTAAGATGTCTTAATTTATTAGAGATTCCTGATCATGGTGAGATATTGTATTGTAATAAAAATATTTTAAAAGAAGAACTTAATCTTAATAAATATCGTAGTGATGTTGGAATGATTTTTCAAAGCTTTAATTTATTTAATAATCTTACAGTTTTAGAAAATTGTGTTATAGGGCAAATGAAAGTACTAAATCGCAATCGTGAAGAAGCTGAAGAAAAAGCTTTATTATATCTACAAAAAGTTGGTATGGCTGAGTTTGCGAAAAAGAGCAGTACACAACTTTCTGGGGGCCAAAAACAGCGGGTTGCAATTGCAAGAGCTTTATGTATGGAACCACAGGTACTTTTATTTGATGAACCAACAAGTGCACTAGATCCTCAGATGGTAGGAGATATCTTAAAAATCATTAAACATTTAGCGTTAAAAGGTATGACTATGATTATTGTGACTCATGAAATGCAGTTTGCGCGTGATGTTTCGAATAAAGTTATATTTATGCATAATGGAATTATTGAAGAAGCAGGAACACCAGAGCAAATATTTGAGCATCCTCGAAGTATGGGAATGATTCAATTTTTATCACGGCAATATTAGAGAACTTAATTAGTTCTCTTTTTAATAGATATTAATACTATCTTAATATCTTTAATATTTAACTTAACGCTACATTAATTTTATTCATGCTAAACTCATCGTGTAAAAGGAGGACACTTATGAATGTAATCGTAGGAGTGATTGGGGTAATCGGTGTTGCAATATTAGGTTACCTTACAGTGATATTAATTAAGGGGGATAAACAGTAATGGATATTTTTGTCAAATATCTAGGATATCTAATCGTTCTTGTTGTTTTAGCAGTACCGTTAGGTTTTTACATTAATAAAGTCATGAACGGTAAAAAAGTTTTTTTATCAAGAATTTTAGAACCATGTGAAAATTTCATTTATCGAGTTTTACATGTAAAAAAAGATGAAGAGATGTCTTGGAAGAAGTATTTAGTAAGTGTATTAATATTTAGTGGATTTGGATTAGTATTTGTCTTTTTATTACAAATGCTGCAAGGAGTTTTGCCGGGTAATCCTGCAAAGGTTGAAGGAACAACATGGGACCTTGCGTTAAATACAGCAATAAGTTTTGTTACTAACACTAACTGGCAAGCTTATAGTGGTGAAAGTGGATTAAGTTATTTAACACAATCGTTAGGTTTAACGGTTCAAAACTTTGTTTCTGCAGGAACAGGACTAGCAGTTTTATATGCATTGATTAGAGGCTTTACAAGAATTAAGGCTAAAGGCTTAGGAAATTTTTGGGTTGATTTAACAAGATCTGTAATCTATGTCTTAATGCCGCTATCAGTTGTCTTATCAATTATTTTAGTGAGTCAAGGTGTAACTCAAAGTATTGATGAGTATCAAACTGTTAAATTGGCCGAACCAGTTGTTTTAGAAGATGGTACTGAAATTACAGAACAGACAGTACCTTTAGGACCTGCGGCCAGTCAGATTGCAATCAAGCAATTAGGTACTAATGGTGGTGGTTTCTATGGCGTTAACTCAGCCCATCCATTGGAAAATCCAACTGGATTAAGTAATTTAGTAGAAGTTGTATCAATATTATTGATTCCTGCGGCTCTTTGTTTTTCATTTGGCAAGGGAATTAAAGATAGTCGTCAAGGTATTGCTATCTTTGTCGCAATGGGAATTATGCTGGTAGCAGCACTTGGAAGTATTGCTGTTAGTGAGCAGATGGCAACTCCACAATTAGAACAAAATGGAATTGTCGATATTAGTAACCATGACCAAGCTGGCGGAAATATGGAAGGTAAAGAATCGCGTTTTGGAATTGTTGGATCATCAACTTGGGCCGCTTTTACAACAGCAGCATCAAATGGTTCAGTCAATTCAATGCATGATAGTTATACACCATTAGGCGGAATGGTAACAATGTTATTAATGCAGTTAGGTGAAGTAATTTTTGGTGGTGTTGGCTGTGGTTTATATGGAATGTTAGGATTTGTTATTTTAGCTGTATTTATGGCTGGATTAATGGTTGGACGAACCCCAGAATATTTAGGTAAGAAGATTGAGCCTTATGAGATGAAATGGGCCGTAGTTGTTTGTTTAGCAACACCTGTAGCTATTCTTGTAGGTAGTGGGATTGCTTCCCTAGTTCCTCAAGTTGCGGATAGTTTAAATAACAGCGGTGCACACGGTTTTTCAGAATTGTTATATGCTTATTCTTCAGCAGGTGGTAATAATGGTTCAGCTTTTGCTGGTTTTGCAGCAAATACACCATTTATTAACGTAACACTTGGATTGGTTATGTTATTTGTTAGATTTATTCCAATTTTAGGTATTTTGGCTATTGCTGGCAGCATGGTACAAAAGAAAAAAGTGGCTGTTACTGCGGGTACATTATCAACTTGTTCACCACTATTTGTCTTTTTATTAGTATTCGTAGTGTTATTAGTTGGAGCACTAAGTTTCTTTCCGGCTTTAGCTCTAGGACCAATTGCAGAATTTTTTGGAATGTTTTAATCGGGGGATAAATATATGAAAACAGAAACAAAGAGTGCTTTAATGGATAAACAAATGGTCATTCGTGCTATTAAAGATTCTTTTTATAAATTAGCGCCTAAGACGCAAGCAAAGAATCCCGTAATGTTATTAGTATATATTTCAGCTATTTTAACGACGGCTTTGTTTGTTATTTCGTTATTTGGGATTAAAGATGCAAATTCTGGATTTACTCTAGGAATAGCAGTAATTTTATGGTTTACAGTGCTGTTTGCTAATTTTGCAGAAGCGATTGCTGAAGGACGCGGAAAAGCGCAGGCAGATTCATTGCGAGCAGCTAAGAAAGATGTTGAAGCTTATAAGATTCCAAGCATTGATCAAAAAGATATAGTTGAAATTGTATCATCAGCAACGCTAACAAAAGGTGATATCGTACTTGTTAAAGCAGGACAACAAATTCCTGGTGATGGTGAAGTTATTGATGGTGTAGCTTCAGTTGATGAAAGTGCAATAACTGGAGAGTCAGCACCGGTTATCCGTGAAAGCGGTGGTGATCGAAGTGCAGTAACCGGTGGGACTACAGTTTTATCAGATTGGATCGTTGTTCAAATTTCAAGTGAACCTGGAGAAAGTTTCTTAGATAAGATGATTTCCATGGTTGAAGGTGCCAACCGAAAAAAAACACCAAACGAAATGGCCTTACAAATTTTCCTTGTAGCCCTTTCAATTATCTTTGTTTTAGTAACTATGGCACTTTACGCGTATTCAGCTTTTGGAGCTAAACAAGCAGGGATGGATAATCCTTCTTCGGTGACAGTATTAGTAGCTTTACTAGTATGTTTAGCACCAACAACAATCGGAGCACTGTTATCAGCAATTGGGATAGCTGGAATGTCTCGATTAAATCAAGCTAATGTACTCGCCATGAGTGGTCGGGCAATTGAAGCAGCCGGTGATGTTGATACCTTATTACTTGATAAAACAGGAACAATCACACTGGGTAATCGTCAAGCTAGTGCATTTATTCCCGTAGATGGGGTAACGAGCGAAGAGTTGGCTGATGCTGCTCAATTGGCTTCATTAGCTGACGAAACTCCTGAAGGACGTAGTATTGTTGTTCTTGCAAAAGAACAATTTAATCTTCGGGGACGAAGTATTAATCAAATGCATATGGAATTTGTACCATTCAGTGCAAAAACGAGAATGAGTGGTGTTAATTATCAAGGTAATGAAATTCGTAAAGGTGCAGCTGATACAATTAAAAAATATGTAACAGAAAACGGACATATATATAGTGATGAGTGTGAAAAGGTAGTTACTGAGATTGCTAATCTTGGAGGAACACCATTAGTTGTAACTAAAAATAAAAAGGTTTTAGGAGTAATTCATCTTAAAGATATTATTAAACAAGGGGTTAAAGAAAAGTTTGCTGATCTTCGTAAAATGGGAATTAAAACGGTTATGATAACCGGTGATAATCCTTTAACAGCAGCTGCAATTGCAGCTGAAGCTGGAGTTGATGATTTTTTAGCTGAAGCTACGCCAGAAGGCAAATTAGAAATGATTCGAGAACTTCAAGCTAAAGGTCACCTCGTTGCAATGACTGGTGATGGAACTAATGATGCTCCAGCTTTGGCTCAAGCAGATGTTGCAGTAGCAATGAATACAGGTACTCAGGCAGCTAAAGAAGCTGGAAATATGGTTGACTTAGATTCTTCACCAACTAAATTGATTGATATTGTTCGTATTGGGAAACAATTATTAATGACAAGAGGAAGTTTAACAACTTTTTCAATTGCTAACGACGTAGCTAAATACTTTGCAATTATTCCTGTACTATTCATTACTTTATATCCGGGATTAGATGCTTTGAATATTATGGGATTACACAGTAAGGATAGTGCGATTTTCTCAGCAATCATCTATAATGCATTAATTATTATTGCGTTGATTCCATTAGCTTTAAAAGGAGTAAAATATCGTGAAGTGTCAGCTGGTAAGTTATTATCAAGAAATTTATTAGTATATGGATTAGGTGGAATTATTGCTCCCTTTATTTGTATTAAAATTATTGATGTAATTATTGTTGCTTTGCATATTGTATCGTAGGAGGAGAAGTTTAATGAAACATCTTAAAACAAGCGTTCTACCCGCTTTAAAAATATTTCTGATCTTTACAGTTGTTTGTGGAGTTATTTATACTGCTGCTATTACTGGTTTTGCTCAAATTGTTTTTCCTGACAAAGCAAATGGAAGCATTATTGAAGTAGATGGAAAAAAATATGGTAGTGAATTATTAGGTCAACAATTTATCGATGATACTCATATGTGGGGTAGAATCATGATAATTGATGGTGAAACTTTCACAAATAAAGATGGTGAAAAGACAATGTATGGTTTAGCATCTAACAGTTCTCCTGCTAGTGAAGATTATGAAAAGGTTATTGCTGAAAGGGTTGCAATGATTGAGGCTGCAAATCCGGAGCAGAAAGGTAAACAAATACCTGTTGATCTAGTAACTGTATCTGGTTCTGGACTTGATCCACATATTTCTCTAGCAGCTGCGGAATATCAGATTCCACGTTTAGTAAGAACAACAGGAAAGAGTGAAGCTGAAATTAGAAAGATTATTGATAAATATACTGATCATGGATTTCTTGGTTATTTTGGAGAAACAACAGTAAATGTCCTTAAAGTCAATTTGGCTCTTGATGGCATTTTGAAATAAAAATAAGTGTCTGTCATTATGATAGGCACTTATTTTAACAAAGCAATCTTAATACTTTTTTAATATCCTAGGCGCTATAATAAAAATAACAGTAAAGGAGGAAGTGTAATGGATGAACGAAGACCAGATCCCGAAGAATTGTTAAAACAGATTAAACAAGAAGAGATTGCTAAACAGCGCGGTAAATTAAAAATATTTTTTGGCTACGCAGCGGGTGTTGGAAAGACTTATGCCATGTTGGAAGCAGCTCATGTTGCTTATCATGCCGGTGTCGATGTAGTAGCAGGCTATGTTGAGCCGCATCAGCGTCCGGAAACATCAAAATTATTGGACGGATTAGAGGTCTTACCTCCTTTAAAAGTTACTCATAACGGAATCATGCTCAATGAGTTTGATTTGGATGGTGCATTAAAACGAAATCCCGATTTAATATTGGTTGATGAACTGGCTCATACAAATGATGAGCAGTGTCGGCATTTAAAACGATATCAGGATATTAATGAATTACTAGATCATGGCATCGACGTTTATACAACGATAAATGTTCAACATATTGAGAGTTTAAACGATATTATTGCTTCAATTACTGCAGTTGTGGTCAAAGAGCGAATCCCCGATTATATTTTTGATAATGCCGATCAGGTAGAACTAGTTGATATAGAGCCTGAAGATTTAATTAAGCGTTTAGAGGCTGGGAAAATATATCAGAAAAATCAGGTTCAACGAGCATTAGGAAACTTTTTTATGCTTGATAACTTGATTGCTTTAAGAGAGATTGCACTCCGTCGTACAGCTGATCGTGTTAATAAAAAATTTGAGCAAATTAAACCTAAAAACGGCGAACATCATTATACCAATGAACATATTCTAATTTGTTTATCACCAGCTCCTTCAAATCAAAAAGTTATTAGAACAGCCGCTCGAATGGCTAATGCTTTCTTTGGTGAATTTACAGCAGTTTTTGTAGAGACGCCTAATTTTGAAAAAATGCCGACTAAAGTTAAACAGGCATTAAGAGCCAATACTAAATTGGCTTCTCAATTAGGGGCTAATATAGTAAATTTGTATGGTGATAATGTTCCTGAACAAATTAGTGAATATGCAAGGTTTGCTGGAGTATCAAAAATCGTATTAGGAAGAACTAATACTAAACGACGTTTTTCGCACAATAGTTTTGCAGATCAATTAATCGCTTTAACACCAACGATCGATATTTATATCATCCCAGATAAAATTAGAAACAATTATAAGCATACGTCTTTAAAACCGCGACAATTTTTTTCTTTATCAATTAAAGATACCATCCTTTCAATTGTAATTATTCTTATTGTTACATTATTAGGAATTTGGTTTAGAGATTTAGGATTTGGTGAAGCTAATATTATTATGGTGCATATTCTAGGTGTTTTAGCAACTTCATTATTAACGGAAAATCTAATTTATACTCTTTTGTCGTCTTTAGTAAGTGTGCTATCTTTTAATTTCTTTTTTACTATTCCGATGCACTCATTTACAGCATATGATAAAGGTTATCCAATAACTTTTGTAATCATGTTTTTAACAGCTTTTATCACAGGTACTCTAACTAAACGAGTAAAAGAACAAGCTCGTCTATCAGCAATAAAAGCTTTTCGAACAGAAGTTCTATTAAAATCGAGTCAAAAATTGCAACGGGCTAAAACAAAAAAAGAAATAATTGATGAGATTTCTAAACAATTATTTAAACTTCTAGATAAGACAATTATTTTTTATCCTGTTGAAAATCATGAACTAAGTGAACCACTCGTATTTAAAAGTAATGAACAGGAAGATGAAAAAATTTATTTGAATAAAGATGAGGAAGCGGTAGCTTCTTGGGTTTTTAATAATAATAAACATGCTGGTGCTTCAACAACGACGTTACCCGGAGCAAAATGTCTATACTTAGCTGTTCGTTGTGAAGATAGTGTTTTGGGAGTAATTGGAATCTATTTAGATAAGACAGCGATCGATGATTTTGAAAACAATTTATTAATGGCTATTTTAAATGAAGGAGCGATGGCTTTAGAAAAAGAAGCTTCAAATAGTAAAAAACGTGAAGTTGAAATTAAAGCGAATCAAGAAGAACTACGTGCAAATTTACTACGCTCTATTTCTCATGATTTGCGTACACCATTGACTAGCATTTCTGGCAATGCGGGAGTTTTATTAGATAGTGCAGATAAACTATCTAATGAACGTAAAATAGAAATATATAGTGATATTTACGAAGACTCAATGTGGTTGATTGATTTAGTAGAGAATTTACTTTCAATAACAAGGATTGAAAATGGGAATATTCAAATAAATAAGGAAGCACAATTAATTAATGAAATTGTTTTAGAAGCGATGCATCATATTAGTAAAGATAGTGCAGATCACATTATTCAATTGGACTTATCAGATGAGTTCATTTTTGTAAAAATAGATGCCCGACTGATTATGCAGGTTATTATTAATATTGTAAATAATGCAATAAAATATACACCGTTAGGTTCAACTATAAAAATTACAACTAAGAAGCTTAATCAGGTATTATCACTAGAAATCAGTGATGATGGAGAAGGCGTTCCTGATGATCAAAAAGAAAAACTTTTTGAAATGTTTTATACTCGTAATAACTTAAACGGAGATAGTCGTCGTGGGTTAGGATTGGGTCTGGCTTTATGTAAATCAATCGTTGAAGCTCATGACGGAAAAATTAAAGTAATTGATAATTATCCCCGAGGATCAATTTTTGTAATTAATTTGCCATTAGAGGAGGTAGATATACATGGATAAACCATTAATTTTAGTCGTAGAAGATGATCGTGCTGTACGAAGTTTGGTAACAACAACATTAGATACACATGATTATAAATATATTACAGCCCAAAATGGCCAACAGGCACTGTTGGAAATTGTTTCTCGTCGTCCTAATATTATTTTACTAGATCTTGGTTTACCCGATATGGATGGAATTGAGATTATTAAAAAAGTGCGGAGCTGGTCAATTGTGCCAATCATTGTTATTAGTGCTCGGAGCGAAGATAAGAGTAAAATAGAAGCTTTGGATACTGGAGCTGATGATTATTTGACAAAACCTTTTAGTATAGATGAGTTATTAGCACGGCTTCGGGCAACGATGCGAAGATTAAAATATCTTGAACATCAAGAAATTGAAGATGTTGTTTTTACTAATGGGGATTTAAAAGTTAATTTTGATTCTGGCTGTGCCTATTTAAATGATCAAGAATTACACTTAACCCCTATCGAGTATAAGTTGTTGTGTTTATTAGCAAAAAATATTGATAAAGTTTTGACTCATAATTATATTTTAAAAGAAGTATGGGGTGATGTAATTCAAAGTGATGTCCCATCTTTACGAGTTTTTATGGCAACTCTACGAAAGAAAATAGAATCAGATACAACTAATCCTAAATATATTCAAACTCATGTAGGGGTTGGTTATCGAATGTTGAGAGTAGAAAGAGAGAAAGAGTAAATCACTTTCTCTTGAATCATTGAGTAGCAGGCTAGGAGGTTAATATGAAGAATAAGGATAATTATGTTAACTTAACTAAAATCATTGTTATATGGATATTAGCAACAATTTCATCATTAATATTAGATTATTTTAAAATAAGGGTTGAAAACATTCTTTTAATTTATGTTGTTGGAGTACTGATAAGTATTATTGAAACAAGTAATATTGCCTGGGGAATAATTTCAGCAATAATTTATATTATGACTTTCAATTATCTTTATACCGATCCTCGATATACTTTTTTGATTAATGATCCTAATTATTTAATATCTGTTTTTATTTTTATTATTGTTGCAATAATTGTTTCTACATTAACAAATCGACTAAAAAAACAGCGTGAGATTGCTTTGTATCAAGAAGAAGTGACATCTAAAATAAATCAAATTAGTAGTGGCTTTTTAAATCTATCGGGTTATGAGGAAATAAGGACTTATTGCCAGGACAGTTTATATAATTTAACGAAAATAAAAAATGAAGTATTTCTATATCAAAATAAAGAGTTTCAAGATTTAATGGCATGGTGGTGTTATTGTCATGGTGAACCATGTGGAAAGGATCAAAAGAAATTCACATATTTAAAGGAAGTATATTTACCAATCAAAAAGGATAATTATACGTATGGTACGATCAAATTTGATTGTAATCAAAGAACTATTACTGATGAAGATCTTATTTATATAAAAACAATAATTGCGGAGTTGATTTTAGTATTACAAAGAGATCTTTTAAGCCATGAAAAAGAAGAAGCTAGATTACAAGTGGAGCGAGAAAAATTAAAAAGTACTTTATTAAGAAGTATTTCTCATGATCTTAGAACACCATTAACTAGTATTGCTGGTGGGGCTAATTTTTTAGTAAATAATTTGGATACAGTTGAGTCTGATACTAGTCTAAATATTATTCAAGATATTAGTAAAGAAGCAATGCGTTTAAATGGGATGGTTGAAAACCTATTAAACATGACAAGGATTCAAGAAGGAAATTTTAAAATAAATAAAAAACTAGAAGTAGTTGACGATATTATATCTACAGCAGTTTCAGCAATTACTAATCGTAAAGAAAATCATGAATTAGTTGTTAAAGAAACCAAAGATATTATTTTGTTTCCCTGTGATGCTCAATTAATTGTTCAAGTACTCGTTAATTTATTAGATAATGCTTTTAAACATACTCCTGACGCTAGTAAAGTGATGTTAAAAGCATTTGTTCGAAATAATAATATTATTTTTCAAGTAATTGATAATGGTAAAGGAATTGAAATAAAGCAGCTCAATCATATCTTTGACGATTTCTTTACAACCAGTCTAGATAATGGTGATCATAAACGTGGAATTGGGCTAGGTCTAGCAATATGCAAAGCAATTGTTGAAGCGCATAAGGGTGAAATCAAGGCCTTTAATAACGATTTAGGTGGGGCAACATTTGAATTAAGCCTACCGTTGGAGGAAGAGAACAATGAATAATACAACAATTCTAATTGTTGAAGATGACAAAACAATTCAAAACTTTCTAAAAGTAACTTTAAAAACTCAAAATTATAACTATATTATTGCCGAAACTGGACTAAGCGGTTTATCACTTTTCTATGCCAATCGACCAGATTTAGTTTTACTTGATTTAGGTTTGCCGGATATTGAAGGAATTGAGGTGCTTAAACAAATACGTCAAAATTCAAGTATACCAATTATCGTCGTTTCAGCTCGTTCATCAGAAACTGAAAAAGTTATGGCACTTGATTATGGTAGTGATGACTACGTGACTAAACCTTTTAATGCCGCAGAACTATTAGCACGAATTAGAGCAGCACTACGGCATTGCTTAAAAGAAAAAGTTAGCGAACCAATATTTGAATTAGATTATTTGAAAGTTGATTTTGAACGACGACACGTATGGGTCAAAGATCAAGAAATTCATTTAACACCAATTGAATATAAGATGTTAGTCTTATTGATTACTAATCGTGGAAAAGTATTAACCCACCATTTTATTCAAGAAAATGTCTGGGGATATGAAACTACAGATGATTATCAATCATTACGAGTATTTATGGCTAATATTCGTCGTAAAATTGAAATTGATAGTTCCTCACCACATTTCATTATTACTGAAGTTGGGGTAGGATATCGGTTTGTTGAATAATATTAATGTAATCTTTATATTTAGGGCTAAGATTATAAATAGAAAATTTATTCCTTTCCATGCTACGATATCAGTGTAGAAAGGGAGTGATTATATATGTTGAAAACAGCATATATTTATCCTCATAATACCCCAAGTATTGTAAATAGAGGAAAGATTATAAACTATACAAAATATTTTATTACTGATGTATTTTGTGTTTTCAAATTGGCTTTATTAATGCTATTGACTGGTGCATTAATGGTTGGCGGATTATTCCTTGTTGTAGGAATGCCATACTTTGTTGTATCATTATTTATTTAATCAATTTAGATAAAAAGACATAGGGTAAAAACTCTATGTTTTTTAATAAGTATTTGGTAACTATCAGTGTTATTAACAAATTTAGATTTATATTTTAATGTTTTTAGGAATAGTTTTAATTTGTTTAAAATAACTAAATTATTTTTATTAAATGGAATCGTACTAGTAATAGGCAATCCAAAAGATAATGTTTGTCTTGCAATGGTGTTATCTGCTAAACTATGATCAATTATGAAATTAAATAGCTGTTCAACAATAATAATTATCATAGTTTTTTTCAGTAATTATGATAGAAGCTAGATATAAAAGAAGATTAATATTTTTATCAATTAATTTATTAATATATTGATCTAAGTAAAAATTTTTTATTTTGTTAGACAAGCCTTGTTTTGAAGAAATGAAGACTACTTTATTTGTATTATCTTTGATTATTAAAATGATGATTGCCATTAAAAATATTCCCGCAAGCAAATGGTTTTCTTGATACAAATACTGGTTCTAATTATCGCTTGGATTTATTAACAGCATTAGCTAATTTTTTACTGGGTTCTCACTTTGGTGATTTATTGAAAAATTAATATAATTTTAATAACTAAATAGACTAATAATTATTGTAAAAGCAAGAGTGATAAGTTTAGCTCTATAGCTAATATCGATTCTTTTCATTTCATGATCCGATCTTTATTGATAAGCTCCGATTAGTAAAAGAATAGTGATATTGGTGTCTTTTAATAATCTCAATACAGTCATTAAAGGTTTTTAGATCATCATCAAGATAATTAAAATTATTATTTGAAAAAGTTATTTTATGATGATTTAATTCAATAATTAGTTCGTCGTTTTGATTACTATGGCGCAGAGAAAAATTATATAACCTTGTAACCAAATCAATTATCTGTTCACGATTACCTTTGATAATCATCATTTGTGGTTTATAGGATAACTTTATCTTTTTAAAATTCAACACATTAGCACTGTTGTGTACTAATTGGGTGATTAGTTGTGAAATATCTATTTCTTCTATATTTTCTGGAATCGAATCAAAACTCGAAGCTTTAGAATCAGGAGAAACTGGAATTTGTTTTTTTTCAGCAAAGATTATTCCTACTCCAAGATAGATCATCCCTAAAAGGATGAGCGCTAATAAATAGTTATAATAGTGTGTTGCTAAATAATCAAAAAAGGTATACTCTTCAAATAAACCATCAAATTGATACCAGACTAAATAGCCTTTTTCATTAAAATCATTAATTCCATATAGCTCATTAAAGTCAGTATGCTGGCTATATTTTCCTGATAATTCTTGAATACAAATACTTGATGTAATTGTACTTGTTGTTTCTAGAATCTGCTTTTGATTAGAATCAATATTTTGATAATAACCGTTTTGATCAAGATTTTGATAATTTTTTTTAAAACATTTTTCTAAATTTTCATAAGATTGCAGGGTATAATTGTAAGCATAGTCGCTATCATATTCATAAATAGTAATTAAAGGGCAGTCTAGACTGACAAGCTGGCAAGTAATTGTTGAAGAATTTGCTTGCCCTAAAATAACTTGTTCATCAAAGGCTAAATATGATAGTTTTGAGACTTCAATAAAATCATTGTTGTTTTGATCATAATTTAATGTAACATTAATTGTTTCAATATTATTTTCTGATACTTGAGAAAGTAGATATTGGCTTAAAATTTTTAATTGATCATAATTTAGCTGCTTTAATGAGATAACTGATTCTTTATTATTACTATTTATAGTCATTGACCAAGTTTCACTGGCTGGTAAATAGGGATTAAGCTCTTCATCATAAACAATATAGGTATTTGTAAGAATACGCTCAAATTGTGCATTAACGGCATCTTCAACATGATATGAAGAAATTTTTAAATCATCATTAATACTATCAGCAACAATTTTAACAGGTGAATCGTCTTTATAGATCTGTTTAGCCTTTTGATAATCTTGGTATGTAAAAAAGCTTATTATGATAGCGATACTAAAAGTTATAAGAATCATTATTTTAGCAAGTTTATTAAAGTGGATTCGTTTCATCGGTTGCTCCTTTAATTATTTGTTTAAATAATAAATTATTGTGGTCAAAAGTATACTCATAATTATGAATTTTAATAATTTCTAAACAGTCATTTAATGCAGTTAAGTTTTCAGTAGTATAAGTAAAATTATCATTAGTGAAGGATAGTCCGTTTTCGATAAAAATAATCGATAAATTATCATTACTAGCACTATATCTAATCGCAAAATTATATAAAGTAGTTATAAGTTTTGTTATTTGGTTACGATTCCCTTTAATAATAGTTGTCTGAGGCTGATATGATAAAATCAATTTTTTAAATTGTAATAAGTTTGAGCTATTATCAATAAGTTCAGTAATAATCGGTTCAATGTCAACATCTTCAACATTCTTTGGTGTAACTGCGGGAACTGGATTAAGAACAATTGTTTCATATTGTGGTAAAGTGATGATATTTCGTTTTAAGATTAAAATAAAGAGAATACTAGTTATGCCAATAAGAAGATATATATAGTAATAGTCAGTAAAATAATTAAAAATAGTATATTTTTGATAATAATCGTCTACTTGATTCCAGACTAGATAGCCAAGACGATCATCAGGATAATCAAATTCTTTAGCTGAAAATGAGTCATGATGACTATATTCGCGTGACAGTTTTTGGATACAGTAACTAAAATTATATGCATTTTCTTCTGCTTCGTTATTTATTTTAAACGGATCATCATCAGGGGTCGATAGTTTATAGTAACCGTCATCTTGAGTTTTTGTATAATTTTGCTTAAAGAAATTTTCTAAATAGTTATATATTTTAATGTTTGAATTATAATAATAACCATTCCAGTCTTCATCTGATGGAATCTGAATATCTAGAAATGGTGTATATAGATTTGTGAGTTCGCAAGTAATGGTAGCAGTAGAGTCATTAGAGATATATACTTCGTCATTGATTGCAAAGTAAACTAAATTACTTACGATAATATGGTTATCGGTAATTGCAGAATAATTAAAAGTTACATTGATTGTTTTAGTCTTATCTTCATCCATCAAGGCAATAAGTTTTTCACATATTGATTTTAATTTTTGATAGCTGATTTCACTGAGTGAAACCTCAGCAATATTATCACCATTTTTAGCAGCAAAGTGCCATCTTTCATGAGGGGCTAAGAATGGTTGAAAATCTTCATCAAAGGCTAGATAAACTGATGTGACGTTTCGATCAATATTAGCTATAACAACATCTGTAAACTGTGAATAGTTATATTTTAAATCATCATTAATATCATCAGCAACATATTTAGTTGGCCAGTCATCTTTTATTGTTGCTTTATGTGCATAATAGCCAAAGTAAGTGAAGATTGTAGTAATCATCATCATGGTGATAATATAGATACTTGTTATTTTGGTAAATTTGTTTAGTCGTAACATGATTGATTTCCCCTTTCATCATATAGTAATCAAATTTATCAAGTAAATTAATAATTTCCCCTTTTTTTAATTTTATCATTATTTTGCTTTAAAGACTTGTAAGATAATAAAAAAGCAGACTTTAGTCTGCTTGATTATGGCATTTAGACTTGAAAATAATGCCACCAATAACGAACATACATGCAATCACCACAACTCCGTATTTTGAATTATCTGTAATTTGAGTAGTAATCCCCATTAATAAAGTTCCCATAAATGAGGCTCCCTTACCAAATATATCAAAAATTCCAAAATATTCACTCGCCTGACTTTCTGGAATGATTTGAGCATAATATGATCGCGATAATGCTTGAATTGCGCCTTGAAAAACAGCAACAAAAACAGCTAATACCCAGAATTTCCAAGCTGTATCAAGCCATAAAGCAAAGACAGCGATGAAAAAGTATCCAATAATGCAAGAAAGGATCAATGATTTAACAGGGAATTTTTTAGCAAGTTTTCCAAAAATCAAAGAAAATGGAAAAGCTACTACTTGAGTAAGTAATAAAGCTAGTAGTAAACTATTATCATCAATTCCAACATCTTTTCCATATGAAGTTGCCATCTCAATAATAGTATAAACACCATCAATATAGAAAAAGAATGCGATAAGGAAGAAGAGTACCTTTTTATTATTTTTAATACTAGTTAGAACACGTTTTAAATTATTAATAATTGGTTCTTTAGCGGTTGTATAATTAATTTGCTGATAGTTTTTCAATAATGGGATAGTAATAAAAAACCACCACAAAGCATTCATGATAAAGGCAATTGCTGTTGCCATAACAGTTGAAAGGCCAATTGTATCACAACCTAAAATCAATAGTAGACTGATTGTAAAAGGAATACAACTACCGATATAGCCCCAAGCATATCCGTGTGAAGAAACTTGATCAACCCGCTCATATGTCGTAATATCAACCAGCATAGAATCGTAAAAGATCAAACTGGTCGCAAACCCCGTTTTAGCAACGATAAAAATAGCTAAAAATACAATCCAGCCAACTGGAATAGAAAGGGCAGCTAAGCTTAATACTCCCATCATCATAAAGAATGTAAAGATTGGTTTGCGCACACCTTTACGATCACCAATACTTCCCAGCATAGGTCCTGCTAATGCAACAATCAATGTTGAAATTGAAATAGCATAGCTGTAGTAAGCAGTAGAATCACTTAAAGATATTCCGGCTTCAGTAGCTAAGTTTTTAAAATAGATTGGAATAATAGTTGATACTAATAATACAAATGCTGAATTTCCGACATCATATAAAACCCAATACTTTTCTAATTTTGTTAGTTTATTCATAGTTGTAATTGAATCGTTTTGATATTGCAGTATTGTTCTGGTAACTGTAATAATATTCGATTATCTCCTTTGTGGCAATATTTATCGACTGGTTAAAAAGATTAACTAATATATCAATGTTTTCTTCAATTCTTTTTTCTGGTTTTGCAGTCATGACCATTCCACAGTATAACTTAGCATTAACAATTTTCATTCCTGTTAGAATCAAAGATCTTTTTAAAACACTCCGGCAAGCAAAAAGATGATTAAAGCGTTTAAATGATTTTAAAGAAGCTAAGATCGTGGCTGGAGCTAAATTAAAAAACGGAGCAATAATTTTAGCATTTTCAAGATTGATCTGGTAATGTTTTGGGGTTGAATAGTTAAATGATTCATGGTTTAGTATCATAAATCGCTGATCTAAATCTCGCTCGATTTCAAAGTGACCAATTTCACGATTAATCATTGTTTTATCGATGTAACCATGACATTCACTATCTAAAATAAAGTGATTAATAAAACCCAAAATATAGGCTAATGATTTTTCGTTTGGTTGTTCTTTTAGAAGTTTCATTGCATTTTCAAAGAAAGCTCGTGCAATATCTTGGTGTAGCTGATTACCTAAAGTATTGACAGGATTTTTTTTAAGCGGTTGATAGAAAAATAAAATATCAGGGCCTTGAAGACCAATATTGTAGAGATTTAAATTATCATTAATAATTTTTTTAATTGTAGTATTTTCAAGCTTATTTAAAACTTGATTCCCAAATTGCTGATGTGTATAACTTGACGGCATAGTTAACCTCCCATTCTTGGATATTATATAAAGATATTATTTGTTGAACGAGCATGATTAGTTTAAGATTAGGTAAATATTTATCTAAGAAATCTTTTGATTAAATTATACTGTAATTCGAAGAATAATTACAATTTATTAATAATAAAACTGTTCATTTATAATGAACAGTTCGATAGATTATATTTAAAAAGCAATAATTTTATTTGAAATTATGTTCAAATCGACATGATAGAGAACGATCATACTTAATTACATCAATAAAATTGTAGATTGCTTCATATGATTCACTAATACTTTGATTAAATAAACTTTCTAACTTTTCTAAGTATGGGTCGACTAATTTATTTGGTCTGTAATTTACAACAAACCCCTGGAATCGTTTATATGTAAATGTGATTTTTAAAACTAGGTAAATCAAGCCCCGTTTATAAAACTGTGGTGCTAATAATAAACGATCATAGAACTTCATCCCTTTAAGACTCTTATAGAGTTCTTTTTTTGTTGCTTTAAAATATGGCTCAATGTTGTTGAGCGTATGATCATTAACCTTAATGTGATCAGTTAATTTAGTTCTTAGAGGATCTAAACGATCTTTGACCATAAAATAACGATCGAGCTCAGTTTCTATTTCAAAATGAGTTACACCAGTTTCTTTGATAATCGTATTAATATACGGGTGGCAGTTACTATCAAGAATGTAGTGACAGATGAAACCACAAAGATAAGCAAATTGTGGGGCACTTTTGGTTTCTTTTAAGATTTCTAAAGCTTGGTAAAAAAAGATGTCAGCTCTTTCTTTATGCATAGCACTACCTAAACGATTGATTTTACTATGGATATACGGGCGGTTATAAAAAAGAATATCAGGACCATGTAATCCAATATCAAATAGATCTTGATTAGTTTCCAAGACATGTTTAAGGGGCTGATTTAATTCATCAAGCACTAATTGTCCAAGACGATAATGACTATAAGCTGCCGGCATTATTTTAGATTATCGTATTCATTGGCTTTAAAACCAACTAATACACTATCCTTAGTTTCAACAATTGGTCTTTTTACTAACATCCCATCAGTAGCTAACAATTCTAATTGCTCATCTTCAGTCATTGTGGGAAGTTTATCTTTTAATTGGAGTTCTTTGTATTTTAAGCCAGAAGTATTAAAGAAGCGTTTGAGCGGTAAGCCGCTTTTTTGATACAAAGCAGTTAATTCTTCTTTGCTTAAACGTTCTTCAACGATATGTCGATCATGGTGATCAATCCCAAGTTCATCAAGATATTTCTTGGCCTTCTTACAAGTACTGCATTTTGGATATTCAATAAAATTTATCATATTCTCACCTCGTCTATAGTTTAACTCATTTTATCCTATTTTAACAATGTTATGCATAGAAAAATAAGTTATAATTTAACCCGGATATTTTTCCTAACAGTTAGGAAAAAAGATTGTAACTTAGGAAAATGAATGCGTGATATATTATAAAAGGAGCTGATAAAGAAATGCTAAACAAACGCCAAACAAATATTATTGATCTTTTAAATGATTATGGAAAATGGATTACTGGTAAAGAAATCGCAAAAGTTCTAAATGTATCTGACCGAACAATTCGTTCAGATATAGAGAATATTAATAATTATTATGATTGTATACTGATTCAGGCTAATAAACGTCTAGGATATCGTTTAGATGAGACATTATTGCATAAGCAGGATATTGAAACTAAAGATATAATCCCACAAACTTCCCAAGAACGTTGTATATATATTATTCAAGAACTTTTGTTTAAAAGTCATGAAATTAATTTGATTGCCTTGCAGGATCAGGTTTTTGTAAGTGGTTATTCAATTGATAATGATATAAAAAAGATCCGTAAAATGATTAATGATTACCCTAGTTTAAAACTAGTTAGATCTAAAAATTATATTAGTTTAGAAGGAAATGAAACAGATAAGCGAAAGTTATACAAACAGTTATTGACGGCAGAGACACAAGGGAATTTTATGAATTTAAATTCAATTGCAGGATTATGGAATAGTTTTGATCTATTAGAAGTGAAAGATGTACTAGAAGAAATTTGTGAAAAATATGATTATCAGATTCATGAGATGACTTTTCCAATGATCATGATTCATGCCGGAGTGGCGATTGAGCGGATCATTAATCATAACTATATTAAGAATCAAACAATTAGTGAAAAATTAGAAAGCAGTCGAGAATATCAGATTTCATATGACTTCTTTACACAGGTTAGTACGATGATCAATATTGAACTTGTTACTGATGAAGTAATTTTATTTGCTTTATTATTAATGGGAAAAAGGGCAAATGATTATCGTAAGGATATTATCAAAGAAAAGCTGGCAGTCGATGTTGAACATTTAGTTGAAGCAGTAATTGTTGAAGTTAAGGAATATTTTGATATTGATTTTTCAAAAGATAAGGATTTAAAAGTGGGTTTAGCAATGCACTTACAATCATTGTTAGAGCGTCAAAAAAATAATGTTCAAGTAACTAATGTCTATCTTCAAGAAATTAAACGTAAGTATCCTTTAGTATTTGAAATGGCAGTGCGTGCAGGCGAGGTATTAGCTGAAACTTGTGAGGTTAATATTAATGAAAATGAATTAGCGTTTTTAGCTTTGCATTTAGGAGCAGCGTACGATCGGGTCAATTCTTTAAAACGCTATCGTGCGATTATGATCATTCCTAATAATCAGATGCTATCAAAGATGTGTCGGGACAAGTTAAAAATTCGTTTTGAAGAACGAATGATGATTGTTCAAAGCTATGGCTTTTTTGAAGAATCGATGGTTAAGGAAGAAGAACCGGATTTGATTATTACAACAGTACCACTAAAACATAATTTAAATATCCCAACAGTCCAAGTAACTTTATTTATTAATTATGAAGATGAAAGTAAAGTATTTCAGACACTAAATATTTTAGATAAGCATCGCTATCATGATGATTTTGTTTCATTGATCAAAGAATTGATGCGTGAAGATTTATTTCATGTAAAAAATACTATGAATAATCCTAAGGAAATCATTGATTATTTATGTGATGAACTGATTGAAAAAGGGTTAGCAACACAAAGCTATAAAGAAGATGTTTTTAGGCGTGAAGCAGTTTCTGCAACTTCTTTTGTAAATGGATTTGCGGTACCACATTCAATTGAAGTATCAGCAAATGAATCATGTATATCAACTTTAATTTTAGATAAACCGGTGATTTGGGGTGGTTTTGAAGTGAAATTGATTATTCTTCTTGCAATCAGAGAAACAGATAATCATTTATTGAAAATCTTTTTTGACTGGTTGAGTAGTATTGTCAGTGATTCAAATAAATTCACCCAACTGTTAGAAGTTCGGGAACATCAAGAATTTATGGAACAAGTAATAATGTAAGGAGAGAAAGATGGCAACTAAAGTAGTAAAAGCGAAAAAAGAAAGAAAAATAAGGTATGAAGATGCTCCATTAGTAAAACGATTTATAAGCTATTTAATTGACTGGTATGTCGGGGCTTTATGTACTGCGATTCCGATTGCGATTATTTCACAAAAGTTAACGAATACAATGTTAAATCAAAACATTGTTGAATTTAAACAGCCATATGGGATCATTGCAGGAATTTTAGCTGTTTTATTTGCAATTTTTTACTTTGTAATTGTTCCAGCTTATATTTATCCGGGGCAAACGCTCGGCAAGAAAATTTGTAAAATCAAAATTGTTAAAGTGAATAATGAGCAAGTAACAATAAAAAATATGCTATTAAGACAATTATTGGGAGTTATTGTAATTGAGGGTGTTTTATATACTGCAAGTGCAATCTGGCATGAACTGGTTACGATTATTACCCAAACAAATTTTGTTACACCTTTGATGTATGCAGGATTTATAATTAGTGGAATCAGTATTTTACTTTATTTATTTAAAGGAGAACATCGTACTTTGCATGATTATTTAGGAAATACTAAAGTAGTGCTATGTAAATAATTTCCTAAGTCTAGGAAAGATGACTAGCAACAATAAAAAAATTAATTACTTATAATGTTGATTGTAAGGGTATTGGAGGATAAAAAATGGATGGTTTAGAGTTAGTGAGTTTTAAAATTATATCAGCTGTAGGAATGGCTAAATCAAGTTTTATTGAAGCAATGAAGGTTGCTGCTAATGGTGAATTTGATGCAGCTAGAGCAAAAATCAAGGAAGGTGAAGAATCTTTTAACGGTGGACACTTAGCCCATAGTGAATTGATTCAACAAGAAGCTAGTGGAAATCATGTTGTACCAAGTATTCTGTTAATGCATGCCGAAGATCAATTAATGTCAGCTGAAACAATTAAGGTCATGGCTTTAGAAATTATTCGTTTAAATGAACGGGTCAAAGCATTAGAAAAATATTAACAATAACAAAGGGAGGACAAAGAAATGAAAAAAGTTTATCTATTTTGTAGTGCGGGAATGTCAACAAGTATGTTGGCAAGTAATATGCAGGATGTTGCTAATCAACATAATTTACCTATTAAAGTTGCTGCCTTTCCCCACAATAAATTAGAGGAGATTATCTCAGAGGATCGTCCGGACTGTATTTTATTAGGACCACAAGTGAAATACATGTATGAGGAAACGGTAGAACAATTTGGTAGCCAAGGAATTCCTATAGCTGTAATCGATCAAGGTGATTATGGCATGATGAATGGTGAAAAAGTTCTTAAATCAGCGATTAGACTGATAAAAGCAAATAAATAAAAAGGAGGGTAAAAGAATGATTAAACAACTTGAAAAAATATTAATGCCTTTAGCTGAAGCTATTGGCCGTAATAAATATTTAGTATCAATTCGTGATGGGTTCTTAGTATCAACACCATTATTGATTGCCGGTTCAATTTTCTTACTGATTGCAAATTTTCCAATTCCTGCATGGACAGAATGGTTAAGTTCAGTAGTCATTAATTCAAATACAGGGGAGACATTAGCTGCTTTTATTGAAAAGCCATCAGGAGCAACCTTTACTATTATGGCAGTCTTTGCTGTAGTAGGGATTGCTTATTCATTTGCTCGTCAGATGAAGACTGATAAAATATTTGGAGCAGCGGTAGCTATCATGGGATGGTTCTTGATCATGCCTTATACGGTAGAAGGAACTGTAGAAATGGCAGGTAAAGAAATACCAGTATCTTTAACAGGTATCCCAACTGGATGGGTTGGGGCAAAAGGTATTTTTGTTGGAATTATCTGTGCATTTGTAGCTGTGCATATTTATTCATGGGTTGAGAAAAAAGGCTGGGTAATTAAAATGCCGGCAGGAGTACCGCCTACTGTCGTACAATCGTTTGCGGCTTTAATTCCAGCAACTGTTGTAATGACTTTCTTCTTTGCAATTAACTTATTATTTGGTTTTTTAGGAACAAATGTGTTTCAAATTATATTTGAATTCTTACAAACACCATTACTTAATTTAGGAGATACTTTAGGAGCGATGATTATTGCTTATATCTTCTTGCATTTATTCTGGTTCTTCGGAGTAAATGGGGGTTCAGTAGTTGGTGCTGTATTTAATCCAATCTTACAAACATTGTCAGTAGAAAATATTGAATTCTTTAAAACGGGTGTTGGTGAAGGACATATTATTTGTCAACAATTCCAAGATTTATTTGCAACTTTCGGGGGTTGTGGTTCAACATTATCATTGATTATTGCAATGTTATTATTCTGTAAATCTAAACGAATTACAGAATTAGGAAAATTATCATTAGTACCAGGGATTTTTGGAATCAATGAACCAATCGTATTTGGGTTACCAATCGTGTTAAATCCAACAATGATTATTCCGTTTATTTTGGTGCCAACAATCAATATTATTATTTCTTATCTTGCGATGTCTGCGGGGTTAGTACCGATTTGCTCAGGGATTAATATTCCATGGACAACCCCAGTAATTATTTCTGGATTTTTAGCAACTAACTGGGTTGGTGCTATTTTGCAAGCAGTCTTACTAGTATTAGGAATCTTTATTTACATGCCGTTTATTAAAATTATGGATAAGCAATATATTAACGACGAAGCTAATGCAGTTCATGAAGCAGAAGAAGACGATTTTTCATTAGATGACTTATCATTTGATGATTTATAGGAGGCAATTTTATGAAAGTAATTATGATTTATGATCAAATTCAATCTGGTGCAGGAATCAAAGATGACCATATGATTCCTTTAGGAGCTAAAAAAGAACCGGTTGGACCAGCAATTATGATGGAACAATATTTAAAAACAGTTGACGGACGCGTGATGGCATGTTTATATTGTGGTGATGGGTATTATGAAGCAAATCCTGAAGAAGTTAGTCGTAAACTATGCGCGATGATTAATAAGTTAAAACCTGATGTAGTAATGTGTGGACCAGCATTTAACTATTTAGGTTATGGCAAGATGGCAGCTAATATTGCCTATGATATTAATCAGACAACAGATATTCCTGCATTTGCAGCAATGTCAAAAGAAAATGAAGAAACGATTAATGAATTTAAAGATAAAATTCATATTATTGAAACACCAAAAAAAGGTGGGATTGGCTTAAATGAATCATTAGATGGAATGTGCAAATTAGCGAAAGCATTAGTTGATCATGAAGATCTAAATCCGATTACTTCAAAGTATTGTTTCTAAACTAAAAAGGATGCGGATAACGCATCCTTTTATCAAAAAATAAAGGAGGAACTCTTAGATGTGGGGTATTATTGCAACATGGCGAATGGCCGTAGAAGGAATCAGTAAAGCAAGTCAAGTTTTAGCAGAAGGTGGTGACGCTGGTGACGCAATCGAAATAGCGGTTAGAGAGGTAGAGGACTTTCCGTACTATAAGTCAGTTGGATATGGCGGGTTGCCAAACGAAGAAATGGAAGTTGAATTAGATGCGGCTTTTATGGATGGTGATACATTAGATATTGGTGCGGTAGCGGCAATCAAAGATTATGCAAATCCAGTAAGTATTGCAAGACGATTATCAAAAGAAAAAGTGAACAATTTGTTAGTTGGTGAAGGCGCTGAAAAATTTGCTCATAAAGAAGGTTTTGAAAGAAAGAATATGTTGACTGATCGTGCTAAAATTCACTATCGTAATCGTGTAAAAGAAGTTCAAGCATTGGAAATTAAACCCTATTCAGGACATGATACGGTTGGAATGGTATGTTTAGATACTCATGGTAAAATGACTTCGGCTACTTCTACAAGTGGCTTATTTATGAAAAAAGCTGGTCGGGTCGGAGATTCACCGATTTCTGGATCGGGCTTCTATGTTGATAGTAAAGTCGGTGGTGCAAGTGCTACTGGCTTAGGAGAGGATGTTATGAAAGGGTGCGTAGCTTATGAAATTGTTCGTTTAATGAAAGATGGAATGCATCCTCAGGCTGCTTGTGAAAAAGCGGTTAATATGTTTGATTTAGAATTAAAAGAACGCCGTGGTCAAGCAGGTGATATGTCTTTGGTAGCAATGAATAATAAAGGAGAATGGGGTGTTGCTACAAATATTGAAGGATTTTCATTTGCTGTTGCTACTGCTGACCAAGAACCAATTGTTTATTTGACAGAAAATAAAGATGGAAAATGTATACATACGGTAGCTAGTCAAGAATGGTTAGATAATTATATGGCTACAAGAACAGCCCCTTTAGAAGAAAAATAAGATGGAAGATATAATTTTAAAAAAAGTTGATGATATTGCTGAACAAATGATTAAAAGTATTATTGAAATTGTAAAAATCGATAGTGTTGAAACAGCTCCTTTAGAAAATGCTCCATTTGGCTCAGGGGTCAAAGCAGCTTTAGATGCTACTTTGGATTTAGCTGCTTCGTTGGGATTTGTAACAACAAATATTGATAATTATATCGGATATGCAAGTTATGGTGAAAGTAAAGATTATATTTGTGCTATTGGTCATTTAGATGTTGTTCCAGTTGGGACAGGCTGGAAACAGCCTCCGTTTAGTGGGTATGTAGAAGATGGGGTGATTTATAGTCGGGGAATTTTAGATAATAAAGGACCAATCTTATCATGTCTATTTGCTCTTTATGCACTTAAAGAATTAAAACTTGAATTAGCTCATGAGATTAGAATTATCTTTGGTTGTGATGAAGAATCTGGTTTTGAAGATTTAAAATATTATTTAAGTAAAGAAAGACCGCCGTTAATGGGATTTACACCAGATTGTAAATATCCTGTTGTTTATGGTGAGCGTGGACGGGCTATAATTAAAATATGCGGGAAAAAGGATAGATTAAAAGAATTCTTTGATTTGGTCAATAATTATATTTTAAATGCTAAAAATAATGGCGAAAGGTTTAATATTGATTTTCAAGATCAAGAATTTGGATTATTAGAAGTTCGAAATTATCAATTAGAATTAGACGGAGATCCAAGTATTCAATTTAGTGTTAGTTATCCAGCGAGTGTCACAGTGGAAACAATAGTCAATAATATAAAGATGGTAGTTAGCAATTTTGAAGTTAATTTAGTGGGAAATTATGATCCTGTAAAATTCCCGCTAAAATGTAAATTAGTAAAGACATTAGTCCATACTTATGAAAAGGTAACTGGAGATGATGGAACACCAGTTACTACAACCGGTGGGACATATGCTAAGTTGATGCCTAATATTGTTCCTTTTGGACCATCATTTCCTGGTCAAAAAGGAATTGGTCACCAACCTAATGAATGGATGACAATTGAAGATATTATTACAAATGCTAAGATTTACGCCTTAAGTTTATATAATCTAGCGAAATGAAAGTAGGGATGCAGAGTGATTGAAATATGTTGTGGAAGTTATGAAGATGCTCTAAATGCATATTATGGTGGAGCAAAAAGAATTGAGTTGAATAGTGCCTTACATTTAGGTGGTCTAACACCTAGCATTGGTTCATTAAAATTGACAAAAAATACTACAAACTTAAAGGTAATCTGCATGGTTCGACCACGTGGAGCGGGATTTTGTTATACAGATATTGAATTTAAACAGATGATGATAGAAGCTAAGGATCTATTAGAAAATGGAGCCGATGGTATAGCCTTTGGATTTTTATTAAAAAATCATGAAATTGATATTGAAAGAACCAAGGAAATGGTTTCACTAATAAAGTCTTATCAAAAAGAAGCGGTTTTCCACCGTGCTTATGATTGTGTAAAAGACCCATATGCCAGTATTGAGATATTAATTAATTTAGGCATTGATCGCTTGCTTACGAGCGGACTACGAGCTAAAGCCGCTGATGGTAAAGATTTAATCAAAAAATTACAAACAAGGTATGGCGATAAAATAGAAATATTAGCTGGAAGTGGAATTAACAGTACAAACGGACAAGCAATCATGGAATATACAGGAATCGCTCAAATTCATTCTTCATGTAAAGATTGGCAAAATGATCCAACTACAAGTGGAGAATTTGTAAACTATTGCTATGGACCGGCAGAGCATAAAGATGATTTTGACATGGTTAGTAAGGAATTAGTTGAAAAATTAGTGAAATTAGGATTATGAAAAACAAACTCTGGTTTCGATATCTAATAACGATTGTAGCAGTAATTGCATCTTCTTTTTTGCAAACATACGCTATCAAAGTTTTTGTAGAACCAGCTAATCTGTTATCTAGTGGTTTTACTGGTGTAGCAATTTTAATTGATCGAATTACTTCATTATATGGCTTTAATTTTTCTACTTCTTTAGGACTGATTGTTTTAAATGTACCAGTAGCAATCTTATGTTTTAAAAGTATTGGAAAGAAATTTGTTATTTCTTCTTTGTGCCAAGTTTTTTTAACAAGCTTTTTATTAAGGATTTGTACATTCCCACCGTTATTTAATGATGTTATTTTAAATGTTTTTTTTGGTGGATTTGTTTATGGAATGTCGACAGTAATTGCATTAAGAGGGAATACTTCATCAGCTGGTACCGATTTTATTGCTTTATATGTTTCTAATAAAATGGGTAAATCCATCTGGGAGTATGTTTTTATTTTCAATGCCTTGATTCTTTGTATCTTTGGTTATATGTTTGGCTGGATATATGCAGGCTATTCAATTGTCTTCCAGTTTATTTCAACCAAAACAATCTCATCATTTTACCAAAGGTATAAGCGGGTAACATTACAGATTACAACAACCCACCCGGAACAGATAATTGAAAGATATGTTAAAGATTATCGTCATGGTGTTTCAGTTGTTAATGGTTATGGTGGTTATAGTAAAAATCCAATGAGTTTACTTCATACGGTTGTATCTGCTTATGAGGTTCAAGATATTGTTCAATTAATGCATGAATCTGATGAAAAGGCGATAATTAATGTTATTCCTACGGAAAATTTCTTTGGCGGTTTTTATCAACGCCCAATTGAATAAAAAACAACTGCTTTATTTAGCAGTTGTTTTTTTTGAGAATAACTTATTTTAAGTAACTTTAACATAACGATCAAAATGATCTCCTAAAAAACTGTTTAGTTCACTTTTAAATTTGGGAGACTGGTTGATGATTCGCTGATTTCCAATCATAGGATTAAAGTAGCGATGTTTAGCATTTATTTTATAATAACCTGCTTTTTTATTATGACTAATATCAACTTGATGAAAATGACAAAAAGCTTCCCATTTATCGCTTAATTCTTTGTCTTTGCAGATGTTTTTAATGACAGAACTTTCATTAGTATATAAATCATCTTGTGTGATAAGCTTTTTTGTCAACGCAGTTTTTAATAGATTAGCTAAATATTCCATACAATATCGATTTTCATCAGAGGTGTAAACACGACTGCATTGAAACATTACTTTTGTCAACATTATTGCTTTATCTTTACTTTTAAAGATAATTTCATCTTTTTTATCATTAATTATTAAATCGTAATAAATTGACTTAATTTGTTCGACTGATAAAAAATTATAATAATATGCGTTTGCAAGAGTATATTCTAATCGATCAGCTGATAATTTAGGACTTTCATTATCGGCAATTGGATATTTATGATAATCATAGATTAGATTAATATCTATCTCGTATTTAAGAAAAATTTTTTGTAATTCACGACTATTAAAAATCATCTTTTTTGTTTCAGCTTCAGTAGACTCTTGTTTTTCATAATCATTATTCAAGAAGTCAATAACATGAGCGAATACAGGGGTGGCTATATCATGTAATAGAGCTGCAACAGTAGCATGCTTATCATGAGTAAAATGATAAGTTATTAAAGAAACGCCAATACTATGATCATATCTTGAAACTCCAAAACTATTTTTAAATGTTTGAAACTGTGTATATTCCATTCCACAATTCATTCCAATATCTTTGAGGCGAGTAAAGATATTTGTGTTCATGATTTCTAAAAGATACGGTGGAATCGTATCATGATATATTTTATAAAACATTATTATCTCTCCCTGTGTTAATTATAGTTGCTCAAAGGGATCATATTTAGGAAGTGATGATCCAAATTCTTTTAATGATTTTATAAGACTATTAGGACTCCATTCAATCAAAGATATACCATCAAATTCATGAACGCCATCTAAGTCAATACAACTAAAGTGCCATTCAACAATAGAATGTTTATTAGTGTGAATAAATTGTTTAATTTCCCACTTATCTAATTTAAAGTGTTCGTGCCAGTCATTGAACCATTTTTTTATTTCAATGATTCCTTTGTATTCAGGACCCCAAGATTCACTATAATAAGCATCGGATTCAAAAATCACTTCAAAATTATTCCAATGGGAATCAAACCATGATTGAAACCATTCAATTATTAGATCTTCTTTCATAAAAATTATCCTTTCTAAATTATTAATAGTACTTAAAGTATAGCATTATTTGTGATACTCGTCATTTTCTTATCTAAGTCCAAAGCAAATATCTTCAAAGTTTTTGGGGATAAAGTTTTATATTTAATGATAACTAATGTTTTTTATAATTTAAAAATAGTTTTTACCTTTAGTAATTGTTAGTATGGTATAATAAAGATAGTTGAAATTTGGAGTAAAGGAGTGTTAACAATGGGTTTTGATGATTTTAAGCAGCTGGTAGATAATATGCAAATTAATTTATATCTTACAGATATTCAAACAAATGAAATCATTTTTATGAATAATAAGATGAAAGAAACTTATAATTTGAAAGATCCAGAAGGTAAAATATGTTGGAAAACACTTCAAAATAATCAAAGCGGACCATGTCCATTTTGTCCACTTATCAAATTAAAACAAATTAATAATTTATATCAGTCGATTAGCTGGCGTGAAAATAGTGATCTTACTAATCGTATTTTTGAAAACTATGATAGTTTAATTAAATGGGAAAATGGTAAAATTGTTCACATGCAACAGTCAATCGATATTACTGATTCTGAAATCCTAAGTCACCAGGCTAGTATTGATGACTTATGTGGATTATTAAATCGTCGTGCTGGAAAAGAAAAACTGCTCGAGTTTATGGTGAAAAAGAAAAAAGCTAAAGAAAGCTTTACAATTGCTTTATTAGATATAAATAATTTAAAAAGAGTAAATGATTCTTTTGGTCATCAAGAAGGAGATTTTTTATTAAAACAAATTGCTTATGCAGTAAAGCAGGATCTTGATAAGGAAGATCTTATCTTTAGATTAGGTGGAGATGAATTTGTTCTAGTTTTTGGGCATAAAAATACTAAGGATAGTGCTAAATTTTTAATTGAGAATCAAAAAAATATACAAAAGCTGCAAGCTTTATACAATAAGCCTTACGGATTTTCATATGCTTTTGGAATGTATACAGTTTTACCAACTAATAAATTGACTGTTAATGATGTGATAACTAGAGCAGATGAACAAATGTATCAGGAAAAGTTGCGATATCGTCGAACTCAGTTAGCAGAATTGGAAGATGTTTCAGTAGGATCTACTAATGTAGCTTGTTTTCAATATGATCCAACACAACTTTATGAAGCTTTGATCAAAAGTACCGATGATTTTATTTACATATGTAATATGAAGACAGGTATTTTTAGATATTCACCAGCCCAAGTAAAAGTTTTTAATTTACCAGGAGAAATTATTGACCATCCTTTACCATTTTGGAAGGCAATCGTACATCCCCAAGATTGGGAACGTTTTTATAAATCAAATATGGCAATTGGCGAAAATAAGATGGATTATCATTCTGTTGAATTTCGAGCGATGAATAGTGATGGTGAGTATATTTGGTTAAAATGTCGTGGACAGTTAATGCGCGATGAATTTGGTGAGCCTAATTTATTTGCTGGAATAATGACACAGTTAGACCGTCAAAATAAAATTGATCCCCTAACTCATTTATATAATCGTCAAGAATTTGCGAAAGCTTTTGAGCTTAAGACTAAAGATAAAGCAATCGATAATCTTGGAATTATGGTTATTGATATTGATGACTTTAAAAACATTAACGAAATATATGACCGTTCATTTGGGGATTTTATTATTAAAACAGTAGCCCAATTGACTCAGGCAGTTTTGCCAGGTAATACTAGTATTTATAAATTGGATAGCGATCAAATGGGGCTGTTGATTGAAAATAGTACCGAATTGGAAATTACTAAATTATATAATGAGATACAGAAACAATTATTGCATGAACAACTATTAAAACGTTATAAATGTCCGATTCAAATTTCAGCTGGATGTGCAATTTATCCTAAAGATGGATTAACATATAATGAACTAAATAAATATGCTGATTATTCATTACAATATGCCAAGGATAATGGAAAAAATAAATTAACTTTCTTTTCAAACTACATCCTTGAGCATAAGATGCGTTCATTAGAAATTTTAAAATATATTCGTGAAAGTGTAAGTGATGATTATCGTGGCTTCGAGTTAAATTATCAGCCCCAAGTTGAGGTGAGTAGTAAACAAATCAAAGGAGTTGAGGCACTGTTAAGATGGCAGTGTCAAGAATTAGGAAAAGTATCACCAGTTGAATTTATTCCCATTCTTGAAGAGAGCGGGCTAATTATCCCAGTTGGTCTATGGGTTATAAAGAAAGCAATTCAGGCTTGTTCGAAGTGGGTCGTATATGATCCTGAATTTTCTGTTAGTATTAATGTATCTGCGCTTCAGATGTTAAATAGTGATTTTGTGGAAGATGTAAAAAAGGTTCTGAAAAAAGAAAAGCTGGCACCTAAAAATATTGTCTTAGAATTAACAGAGAGCTATATGGTTAGGAACATGGATTTACTAAGAACAATTTTTGAGCAGCTTCGCGAATTGGGATTTAAAATTGCAATGGATGATTTTGGAACGGGGTATGCCTCATTGGAAATTTTAAAGACTGTTCCTGCTGATATTGTCAAGATTGACCAAACGTTTGTACGTGATATTAAGATTAGTAAATTTGATAAAACTTTTATTCGTTTTATTGCTCAAATTTGCCACGATGTTGATATTGAGGTATTGTTGGAAGGAATTGAAACAGAAGAGGAATTTAATGTTGTTGAACCGATGGAATTAGATTATATTCAAGGATTCTTGTTTGGGCGTCCTCAAAGTGAAGAAGAAATTACGAATAAGTTGATATAAATTAAAAATGCTATGTTATCATAGCATTTTTAATTTTGCGTATTTAATCCATAGTAATAGGAGATAATTTCAGAAAAATAATATAACATAATACGATTATCAATTTGAATAATAGAATCGATACTGCTAATTGGTAAGGAAATCGAAGGTAAAACAAATGCTAAATCAACTAGAGGTAATAATTCAGAATCACCATCAATCGTGATTAAAACTATTTTTGCACCTTTAGCAGAAGCTTCTTTAATAAAGTTTTCATAAGTATAAGTAGAACCAGAAACACTATAGATAATACAAAGATAATCTTGATTAATAGAGTTAATTAGATAGGTAAGCTGAATATCCTCGCGTACACTTTGAATAAAGCGATTATGAGAGTATAAAGAATATTCTAACTGACTAGCAGCAAAATAGGTATTGTTGATCCCAATTGATAAGACATGTGGATATTTGTCAATCAATGATGCTAGTTCTTTTAGTTGATGATCATAATCTAGAGCACCAAGTTCTAAAATCGTATTACTGTATTCTTGAGAAATCTGACTCAGTAATGATTCGTTGCTGAGTTTTTTTTCATCGTTATTTTTAAAACTTTCTTCAACAGAATATTTGAATTCTGAGTATCCACGGTATCCAAGCTTTTGATAGAAACGTAGGATTGCAGACTTAGAAGTTTCACAAAGGTCGCCTAAAACAACAATGGAGTTATTAACGATTTGAGGATCTTCTAAGATACGAGCACAAATTTTACGTTCACTAGGTGTAAACTCAGTATAATGAATGGCAACTGTTTTTTTAAAGTCCATATTAATACCTCTTTTTCTTATTTATAATTATATCGATAAACCAAATTAATTACAATAGAGAAAATTCTCATAACAAAAAATAATATTGATAAATTTCTCAACAGTGATATAATTGCAATGTAAACGCTTTTACACAAGAGGGCTTTTGGACATTATCCGGAGATGTCTAAAACAAAAAAGGAGAGAAAAATGAAAGATAAATTTACTGCACTGATCTGTAAAGTATCAGGAAATCGCTTTTTAAATGTATTGAGGGATTCTTTTGTATTGGTTGCTTCACTGACATTAATTGCTGGATTTGCAATTATGATCAGTTCTGTATTTATTGATCCCAATGGGATTATTTTTGGTTCATCTGGACTTGGTCTAGGGGAGATGATCTTTGGAAGTGAGAAAGAGTTCTTAGCGTCAGGATTTGCTCAAATGCTAGTACAAGGACAAAATATTTTTAATTTTTTTAGTAAAGGGGCTATGTCGATCAACGCTCTGTTGATTGTGGTGATTTTTTCATATAATGTCTCAAGAAAATATTTTAGTGATAATCGTGAGCATATGGTTTCAGTGATGTATGCTTTAGCAGCATTTTTTATTTGTTTGCCTTGGGATTTTAATTATACAAGTGCTAAGGGAATTGAGGTCGATATTAATGGAATTATTAATTCGAATTTTTTAGGTCAACAAGGAATCTTTTTTGGACTGATTGTTGCAGGTAGTGCTACATTTATATTTAATAAATTATCTAAGTTAAATATTTCAATAAAGATGCCGGATTCGGTACCTCCAGCTGTAGCTCAGAGTTTTGAATCTTTAGTGCCGGGGATGTTGACATTATTTGTCTTTATTATTGCAACCGTTATTAGTAATACTTTTGCTGGTGAATCATTACCGGAGTTTATTTTAACAACGCTTCAAGCACCAGCTTTAGCAATATCTAAAACCGCAGCGTTTGCTCTAGTTTCCCAAATTACATGGCCATTATTCCAGTGGCTGGGAATTCATCCAACTGCTATTTGGGGAGCAATTTTTGGAATGACCTGGGATATTGCTGGAAACGAAAATGTTTTAGGTGTTGCTAAACATTTATATACAACGATGTTTATGAATTATTCAACTATTGCAGCGGGAACATTTGCTTTAGCACCAGTATTATCGATATTATTTTTCTCAAAACTAAAACAAAATAAAAAGATTACCAAAGTGGCTTTAGCTCCAGCAATTTTTAATATTAGTGAACCGATTACATTTGGATTACCAATCATTTTAAATCCAATCTATTTTATTCCCTTTATTATTGTGCAACCATTGTGTTTCTATATTGCGGTATTTTTTACTAAGATTGGTTTTATCCCAGTAGTATGTAATAATGTTCCTTGGACAGTACCACCGATTATTTCGGGAATTTTGTTTACTGGAACAATTGCAGGCGGGTTAGTGCAACTAATAAATCTAGTTATATCAATGGCAATATATTACCCATTTGTTAAAATAGCTGATAAAATGGAATTAGATAAAATGACTGAAACCGAGAAATTAGAAGCGGTGGAGACAAAAAGAGTAAGTTTATTAAGAGGCAGAAAAAATGAAACTAAGATTAGCTGAAATCTTTACATCGAGAATGGTTTTGCAACATGGCAAAGAAATAAATATTTTTGGAACCGGTGAAACAAATCAACAAGTAACTATTACTATTCAAGGACAAACCGCAACAACAACAATAATAAATAATAATTGGTTGATTACGCTGCCGGCGCTAGAAATAAGTACGGATGAAACATTAATAGTTTCAACTGGATTAGAAACTATTACGTTATCAAATATTTTAATTGGAGATGTTTATTTTTTAGCAGGTCAATCTAATATTGAATTTAAATTTAAAGATTGTGATTCAGTAAAAGTTGATCAGGAAGTATGCTATGATCGATATTTAAGGTATTATGAAGTTCCACAAATTGAATATGAGGATGAAAATATCAAAATACCGCCCATTAGAAATCAAGGCTGGCAAATATGTGATAATCAAACGATTAATGATTTTTCAGCAATCGGTTATTATCTTGCTTATTATTTGCGTCATGATATAGACATCCCAATCGGATTAATTGCAGTTAATAAAGGTGGTACATCAGGTTCTTGCTGGATAAATGAAACATATCTTCAAAAAAATCAAGAAATCAAAAAAGTATACTATGATGAATATTATCAAGCAATCATGAATCAAACAGAAGCACAAGAAGATTTAGAAATAGCTAAATATAAAGAGCGTGTTAAGCAGTACCAGCAAAAAGTGGCATTATATCAGCAAACTTATCCAGAACGTAATATGAGCCAGTTAAAAAAAGATGTTGGACATACACCATGGCCGGGACCGCGGGGGAAAAAAGATTTTTGTCGTCCAGCAGGACTATATTACACGATGTTTAAAAAAATCTGTCAATATAGTGGTAAGGCAGTTATTTGGTATCAAGGGGAAGAGGATACTAAAAATGCTTATTTATATCATCAATTGCTACAACTGGTGATTGAAAATTGGCGTGAAGATATGAAAGCTCAAATTCCCTTTATTATTGTGCAATTACCTGAATATGATGATGATAAGAATGATAACTGGCCTATTTTAAGAGATGCCCAGCAGCAGGTTTGTAGAGAAGTACCTGCTTGCTATTTAGTTGTAACAATGAATTGCGGGGAAGAATTTAATATCCATCCCCAAAATAAAAAAACAGTCGGTCATCGTATTTTTTGGCGAATCAAAGAACTTTTTTATGATAATCAATTTAATGGGCATTCTCCGAAGATAATAAATATTGAAAATAATTCTAAAATTATAATTGAGTTTGATCAAAAATTACACAGTAGAGGTATTAATAATTTTATTTTAGAATTACCAGATCATCAAGTTGAGACAGTTGGGATAATTAAAGAAAATAAACTGCTGGTTGAGCGACCTGCCCAAGTTAGAACAATTAGTTATGGATATCAAAATTATTGTAAGATAAGCATTTTTGGAGAAAATAATTTACCTATTGCACCTTTTAAAATACAATTAACTAAATAATCTGTCATTTTTATTTAAGAGCAATGATATTTGTAGTGTCCTAAAAAGTTAGGGTAACTTTAGGCGGTCACTACAATCGGCTCTTTTTCTTTTTAGTTCAGCAAAAAGAAAAAGAATTTCAGAATCTTAAATTACTATTTAATTTTATTCAAAAAGTCCCCTATAATCGCATAATTGTGTTAAAATGACTTGGAGAAAGAAGGTGGTAAAAAATGAAAGTCGAGCCTGTACCCCAGTGTTGCGATAGTCTAGAGGATCATTTACCACTAAGATCAGGTATCTAATCCCCAATAAAGGAGGAAACTTATGATCGATACAATTACCAGCGATGAGCTGAAGGATATTCTTTTAAATGGAACGCCAGAAACAATAAAAAAAGTAATAACTAATATTCATCCGGCTGATATTTTAGATATTCTTCATGAAGACGAGGATAGTATTAAAGCATTAATGGACAATCTTCCTAATGATGTTGTTGCCAGCATTATTGAAGAGGAAGATGATGAAGATGACCAGTATGATTTACTGAAATTATTTTCAGATGCTAAACAAAAAGAAATCTTAGATGAAATGTCTAATGATGAAATCACTGATTTGATCGGTGAACTTGAAGAAGATGAAAAACAGGCTATCTTAGATAAGATGGACAAAGAAGATAAAGAAGATGTTGAGCGACTGTTAACGTTTGAGCCTGATACGGCCGGTGGGATTATGACGACGGAATATATTAGTATTCGTGCGCGCAATACCGTTGAAAAAACTTTAAAATTTCTTCAAGAAAATACCGAAGAAGATACAACTTATTATCTTTATGTAGTTGATCCACAAAATATTTTAAAGGGTGTTGTATCTTTACGAGATATTGTTACTAGCTCGTTTGATACAGCTATGCTGGATATTACTAATACAAATGTAAAAACTGTATTATATAATGAAGATCAGGAAGAAGTAGCAAAAAAATTTCAAAAATATGGATTTATCATGATGCCGGTAGTTGATGAAATGGACCATTTATTAGGAGTTATCGAGTTTGACGATATTATTGATATTATTCAAGAAGAAAGTACAGAAGATATTAATTTATTAGGGGGAGTAAATTCTGAAGAAAGACTAGATTCATCTGTTGGAGAATCGGTCAAGAGTCGGATTCCCTGGTTGATTGTTAATTTATTTACGGCAGTAATGGCGGCTTCCGTGGTTAGCTTTTTTGAAGGAACGATTGCTCAAGTAGTTACACTTGCAACTGTTATGCCAATAGTTACAGGAATGGGCGGTAATGCAGGAACTCAGTCTTTAACAATCGTTGTACGAGGGCTTTCATTAGGTGAAATGAGTAAAGAGAATGCAACCTGGATCATGTTAAAAGAAGTAGCTGTTGGTTTTTGCAGTGGTGTGATAATAGGAATTATAGTTGCGTTAGGCTCAATGTTATTTGAAGGAAATCCAGTTTTTGGTTTAGTAACGGGATTAGCCATGTTTTTAAATATGATTTTAGCAAATATTGCGGGTTATTTTATTCCGGTTATTTTGGAAAAATTTCATATTGATCCAGCTCTAGCAAGCGGAGTTTTCGTCACAACTGTAACTGATGTATTGGGATTTTTCTTTTTCTTAGGATTGGCAACAGTATTTTTGCCATATTTAATTTGAGGTAATTAAGTATGGAAGTAAAATATGTGAAAAAGAATATTGCTAAAATCATAATTAGTCTATTTTTCATTATTATGATGCTGTTTGGAGCAGCTTTTGCATTGATTTGGTTTAAACATATTTTTAATTATATGACATGTTTGATTGTTGCGATCGTGGTTTTTATTGTAATTATTATTCTTAATAAAAAAGGACAAATTTGTCGCAATGTTGAAATTGGTGAACAAGGGTTAGTTGATCATTTGGGAACCTTGGAGTATCGCGAGATAAAAAAAGTTATTTATGATAATAATAGAATTGAAATGAATTATGGTTTTGCTAATATTGTAACAAAATACCATGAAGTTTTGCTCGATAAACTTCAAGAACAAGGCGTTACAATGATTGAATATAATGGTCGTCTTATTAATTTTGAAAGAGTTTCACTTTTAATTATTTATGGTTTAGGGATATATTTCTTTTATAATTTATTTGTTTTAATTTTTGGAATAATTTCTTGCTTAAACTATAACTATGAGATTATTAATAGTCTTGGCATAGTTGTTCGAGTTTTGAAATTAATAAGTATTTTGCTAGCACTATTTGTATATAACCGGTTAAAAAATAAAAAAGCAACAGTGATCATTATAATTGTAATTATTGTAGGATTTATTGTATGGGGACAGTCTGTTAAAATAAAAACATACCATGATTATTATGGGAAGTTTGCTTGTATCATGAAAGAACGTGAGTTAAATATTTATAAAGATATTATCGCAGAATATGGAATTTTAGATAAAACGATTAATAATTTAGATAGTTATAAAGTTGCAGATTTAACCAATTATGAAAAAGTAATTGTGTATCAAGGAACGAATATATCAGGACAGTATATTGTCCATCGAGATGTAAAAAATAATAATTCAAAAGAGCAGATCTTTGCTTATTATAATGGGAAAACTTTTACTCACGGAGCTTTGCATATAACTTTTAATGATGGTAAACTAGCTATTATAGATTACAATGGAGCGGTTTATGATTATGATAAACTAAAGCTGGTTAATGGTTATATTCTCGAAATATATAAAGATAATGAAGTGAAAAAGTGTTTAATTTTTAATTATTTTAAAGGTTATGATGATGACGAATATCGTCGTTCTTGGGAATTGGTTATTTCTAATCTTAATGATGGTAAACAAAACTTGTATATTTTAAAAGATTCAGATGATGAAAAGGTAAGACCACAACCAAATAATAAGTCTGAAAATAAAATAGATGCACAAACTGAAACAGACAATGTAGTTAGTGATGAGATTAAAGTAAGTAATGGTGAAAAGTTGATAAAAAAGATGGATAGTATTAATATTACAGCCTTTGAATCAAATGAAGATTTTGTTAAAATAAAAGCTGACAGTAGTGATTATAATGAAATTGTTTTAGAGGTGGCAAAACAATTCACAATTATAAATAATACTGATAAGAAAATAGATACACAAATTCTAGGGATTACTATAATGTCTGGCAGTCTTGAGGAATTTGGTGTTGCAACAAATGATCGCCAAGATGTTGAAGATATTGGTAAAGTTAAAAATACTTATTACTATCGAATTAGAAAAGTTGGTAATTATTATTTGGCAGCCCGAGTTGGTGATGATTGTAGTGTCAATGTTGGATTAACCATGCTAGAGCCAGTGATTGCGACAGATACTTCACAAACAACAGATTTTCTTTATCGAATTGATGGTAAAAAATATTTAGGAAATCGATGGGGAGATATAGGAGGATAGAGATGGAAGAAAAGTTAGATGAGATGATTGTGTTATTAAAAAATATTGATAAGAATTTACAAATTTTAGTTGATGAAAAAAATGCAGTAAAAGTAAAGAAACCAAGTAATGATGCAATCTTAAAACAATTTGAAGAAACTGAAAAATTATTTAATAAAGTAATGAATAAAGGTAAGTAAATTATAAGCAATTGCTGTAATTAGTGCAGTTGCTTTTTATTATTAAAGAAGATAGCTGTCTGTTTAATATGTTTTTGTAGTCAATTAGGGATAAAAAAACAAAGGTTTTTAATAAACCTTTGCTTTTTATATTTCTATAATTATTTAAAACTGTATGTGATTATCTTATTGCTTTGCTTTTTTTAATAACAGTTACTAATGCAAATAATGATAAACTTGCAACAATAACAAATGGTGCAATCATTGTTGAATCACCAGTTTTAACACTTGTAGATGTTGATGGTTGAGTTGCTGGTTTTTCAGTATCGTTAGGAGTATCACTAGGATTATCAGTAGGAGTATCTGGCTCTTGTAGATCCAAACGAATTGTTTCACCAGTTTCTAAATCACGAGCATATTTACTCATAAATTCCCACATTAATTTAGCATCTGGAGTATAGTTCCAATGTCCCCAACCATAAATACGAGCCATGCTGATTTCTACACCTTTGGCATTTTCAATTGCACCAACATCGATTTTAGCAATATTTTCAGCGGTTGGCTCAATTGTATAGCGTTTTGTCCAAGGAACACCATATAGATATGCATCTTCATCTTTGATGTCTTCAACTTGAGTAACTTCCATATCATTTAATTCTTGATAAAGTTGAGCTACTTGTAATCCTGCATTTAATTCTGTTGTATCAAATGCATCTTTACAATATTCATCACCATCACCAGTGAAGAAAATAATTGGCATATCATATTTATCTTTATTAGCAGCAACAGCTTCTTTATTTAAGTCACTTGCACCGAATGGCCCGGAATGACCAGCTCCAGCAGCAAAGTATTTAGCATCTGATAGACCGGCATTTGTTGTATTTCTACTTCCGGCAGATAATCCAGAAATATAAATTCTTGATTGATCGATCTGTGGATATTTCTCTTCAATGATCTTTAACATTGTAATAACATCTGAATCAGGAGTTTCATTAGAATCATCAGTCATTGGATCGTATGTATATCCTTGATATGTATGACCTTGCCACTCAGGACAAATTAAGATTACACCTTCTTCACTTGCTATTTGTGCCCATCCTGAAGTATCATATTGAGTTCTAGGATCATTTGTATTACCGTGGAATAGAATAACTACTGGGACACTTCCTGGTTGAGCATCTTTAGATTGTTCAGGAATATATTCATACCATAATGAATCAGTACCATCTTTATCTAAATCTTGAGTAACTACATGACGCTCAATATTATCGATTGCATCAACAGAATCAAAATATTGGTATTTTCTTGCTTGATCAGCTTCTTTATCACCAGAAAGTAATGGTCTAGAGTACCAAGTTGCTGTTTGTTTATAGACTTCACTATAGTTACCAATTCTTCCAAATTTTTCTAAAACAGTATTCCATGCATCTTTTGTTGCATCAGCAGCACTTGTTTTTGTATCGCTATTAACAACAACGATTTCATAATGACTTTCTGGGTTTTCATAATATCCATCTTTTACCTTACCAGCATTATTTGCTTTTACATAACTATTGATAACAGCTTGATCATCAGTTACTAAGTAAGTAGGAACAGATACTTTAACTTCTTGCCCTTGAGCTGGATTAATTAAAGCAAGCCCAGATACAAAGTTCATATAAGATGTTAAGTTTTGATTAATGAAAGTTGCTCCATCACCAATCCCAATTAATTTAAAGTTATTTGAAACACCAATTTTACCTACGATTGTTTCAAAACCTATAACATCATCATCAGTAAAAGAAATGCCATTAGCAGGTCTAGCAACATAAACTTTGCTTGCTGCCCGATCAACAATATCTTTTATTCCTGATTCATTAATATATTTTTGTGCTTCTTCATCTGTTAAATTTCCATCAGGATAAACAACGAAAGTTGCAGCAGCGGCAGCATTGACTGATTCAATACTTAATTTATCGCTACCACTGTAAACATAGGCTTCGCTCATTTCATTAACTGAGGCCTTGTAAGCTTCAACATACTTTGGTAATGTATCTATTTTAGCCTTTGCACCATTGCTTGAAAGCTCAATTGCATCAGGCGCCCAGGCAACTTCTGGATAAGGTTGTGAAATAGTTGTACCATCTAATAGACCGCTAATAACTTGTGCCATATCGTTGAAATATTGAATTGACATTTCGTTAGGTCTTTGGGCATTGTCTTCCCAAAATTGTTGCCAGCGATGACCAGCTAAAATAGATAGAGAAGGATTTTCATTTAAAATAGTTCTAGCTAAAGCACATCCTTCGTTTAAAGCAGCAATTGGGTTTCCACCATTTGTTTCAAAAAGTGCCCAAATAAATCCACTGCCAAATGTATCACCAGTAAATAATGCTCCATGAGTGGTATCTGTAATCATAAGAGAGCCTTCGGTATGAGCACTGACAACATTGAATACATATGGGGCACCATAAATGTTAACAGTATCACCATGATTAACTTTTGTGATTTTACTATCAAATTGAGTGATTGCTTCCGCGGCAGCAGCATAATCAGGTTCACTGATATATACTTTTTCAACGTCAACGTCTGCGAATACTGTTTCTGATCGTCCAAAGCCAGTATGATCACCATGACTATGAGTAATAATAATTGATAACGGCTTATTTCCTGTCATTGAATTTACGATTGTTTTTGCATTTTGAATATCTTCATCGTTTTCAGAGCCATTTCCTAAATCAACTAATAATACACCGTCTTCTTCTAGTACAAAATACATAGATGATGGGTTATTTGTTACGCCGCTCTCATCTGTTGCACCACCAGGAAGTTTTTTTGTTCCCTCATCCCAGTGATAAATATTATCCTTGATTTTCTCTACTTTGTACCTTCCTAATTCAGCATATCCATCATCAGTAAGATCTGTTAAAAATGCATTTCCATTTGGATCAAGTTCTACTACTTTAGATGCTGTTGATTTGGATCCTTGGTCTCCTTCGGCCTGTACCGCACCAATACCACTTAATGCGAACATCAGGCTTAGGGAACCAATAAAAAATTTTTTCTTAAACATTTCTTTTTTCCCTCCTTCATTATAAATATTTTATCACAGCGGCTTTATGAAAGCGATTACAAAAACTGATGGTAAGTATCATAATTTGATACCTAATATCATAATTTGATTGATATTTATACAATTAAATATGATATAATCATTAAATAACTTACTTATTTATAAATTAAAACTGTTAAATAGAAACTCTACACTAATAACGATATTTAGTAATTATATGATTGAGACATAGGATTTATCCTATGTCTTTTTTTGTTTTAAAATTATCGTAGCGAATCTTTCTAACTAAAAAATGAGATAATAATAACTTACATCTTTGTAAGATAACTATGTAATAAAAAATAATTGTGTATAATAAAAAAGAGGAGATCGTTATGAAAATATTAATTATTGAAGATGATTTAGAATTACGAGAAGAATTAAAAGTTTTATTAGATAATAATGGTTACCAAGGAATCATTCTAAAAGATTTTAAAAATGCGTTAGAAGAGATTTTAGTAATAGATCCAGATTTGATTCTATTAGATATTAAGATTCCATTTTTGAATGGACAGCAGCTATTAAAAAAATTAAGAGAAAAATCAACTATTCCAGTTATTATGGTTACAAGTAAAGATAGTGAGATCGATGAAATTCTTGCATTAAGCTATGGTGCTGATGATTATATTACTAAACCATATAATCCAACGATTTTATTACTGCATATTGAAGCTGTTTTTAAGCGACTCCATAAAGCTGAACCAAAACTGACTTATCAAAATATTAGGGTTAATTTGATGAAAAGTACGTTAGAAAAAGATGATCAGGAATTATTGTTATCTAAAAATGAGATGGGAATTTTTTATTATCTTCTTATGAATCAAGGGAAAATCGTAACTCGTGATGATATTATGAATTATCTATGGGGTACGGATAAATTTATTGATGATAATACTTTGACAGTTAATATGACTAGACTAAGAAAAAGACTTGAAAAGATTGGCCTTTTTGATGTGATTGAAACAAGGAGAGATCAGGGGTATATGTTAATATGAGAATAAAAGAATACTTACTAGATAGACTGGCCTATCTAGTTTTATTAATAATTATGATTGTGAGCGTGCTATTCTTCTTATTGATGTTTAAAGTTTCAAATGCATTAATTTATGCTATTGTTTTAGTTATGCTTTTATTTAGTGGTTTGCTTATTGGATATGATTATTATCAAAAACATGCTTTCTATAATAATTTTCGCATTAAATTAAATCAATTAGATAAAAAATGTTTAATTACAGAATTGATTGCTCAGCCTGATTTTCTAGAAGGAAAGATTTTATATGATGCATTGTATGAGATTGATAAGTCAATGTATGAGGAGATTGAGACTTATCAAGATAATCTTAAGAATTTTAAAGAATATATTGAATTATGGATTCATGAAGTTAAATTACCAATTTCTAGTGTAAAGTTGATGATTCATAATCATGAACATAATGAAAGAAAACTAAAGGATCAAGTTAGTCGAATTGAAAATTATGTAGAACAAGTTTTATATTATGCCCGACAAGATAGTAGTGAGAAAGATTATTTGATTAAACAATGTGAATTAGGAACAATTATTAGAAATGTTATTAAGAAGAACCAAGATAGTTTATTGTATCAAAATATTAAGATCGAAATCGGTCAAGTTAATTGTTCTGTTTTAAGCGATAGCAAGTGGCTAGAATTTATTATTAATCAAATTGTTAGTAATAGTATTAAATATCGGCGTACAGATAAGTGTAAAATAGCTTTTAATGTGATTAGAAGGAATAATATTGCTTTAGAAATAATTGATAATGGTCTGGGAATCAAGACTAGTGATCTAACGAGAGTATTTGAAAAATCATTTACTGGTGAAAACGGGCGTCTTGTTTCTAGTTCTACGGGGATGGGCTTATATATTGTTAAGCGATTATGTGATAAATTAGGTCATAAGATTATAATTGAATCTAAATATAGTGAGTATACGAAAGTAACAATTTCTTTTAATGATGAGCAATATTACAAGGTTGTAAGGTGATGTAAGTTATTTCGATGTTACCAAGACCGCCTTTTTTCTATAATTTAATTGTAAAGGAGAAAAGATTATGGAAAATATTCTAACGATTGAAAATATTAGTAAATATTATGGAAATAAGAGTAATCTTACTAAAGCTATCAGCAATATTTCAATGAATGTTGATAAAGGTGAATTTATTGCTATCATGGGGGCTAGTGGTTCAGGGAAAACTACACTACTGAATGTTATTTCAACTATTGATAAAGTTACAAGTGGTCATATTTATATTGAAGGTCAGGATATTACAAAACTTAAAGGTAACGATCTAAATAGGTTTAGACGTGAAGAACTAGGATTTATTTTTCAAGATTTTAATTTATTAGATACGCTAACAGCTTATGAAAATATTGCTTTGGCTTTACAAATTCAAAATTTTAAAGCTAAAGCAATTGAACAGCAAATAAAAGTTGTTGCAAGAAAATTAGATATTGAAGATATTTTAAATAAATATCCTTATGAAATGTCTGGAGGACAAAAACAGCGTGTAGCTAGTGCGCGGGCCATTGTTACAAATCCTAAACTTGTTTTAGCAGATGAGCCTACTGGAGCGTTAGATTCTAAAAGTTCTAAAATGTTATTAGAACGACTTCAAAGATTAAATCAAGACTATCAAACAACGATTCTAATGGTAACTCATGATGCTTTTAGTGCCAGCTATGCTTCTAAAGTGATTTTTATCAAAGATGGAAAGGTCTTTAATCAATTTAATCGAGGTGAAGCTACTCGTAAACAATTTTTTGATAAAATTATTGATGTTGTTTCTTTGCTTGGGGGCGATGTAAGTGATGTTATTTAATCTTTCATTAAAGAATATTAGAAAAAGTTTTAAAGATTATGCAATCTATTTTTTTACATTAATCCTTGGAGTGGCAATCTTTTATATCTTCAATTCTTTGGAAAGCCAAACAGTTATGCTGAAACTAAATAGTTCAACTAAAGATATTATTAAACTAATGAATAATGTGTTGTCAGGCGTAAGTGTATTTGTTTCATTTATATTAGGGTTTTTAATTGTCTATGCAAATCAATTTTTAATGAAGCGAAGAAAAAAAGAGTTTGGGATATATATGATATTAGGAATGTCAAAAAAACAGATTTCTAAAATACTATTAGTTGAAACTATAACAATTGGTTTGATTTCATTAGTAATTGGTTTAGTCTTAGGAGTCGCTCTATCTCAAATAATGTCGATTGTTGTAGCTAATATGTTTGAAGCAGACATGACTAAATTTACATTTGTTTTCTCTTTAAGTGCGTGGATAAAAACAATGATTTATTTTGGGATTATGTATCTTCTGGTTATGGTTTTTAATACGATTCAAGTGAATCGCCAACAATTAATTAAATTATTGACAGCAAATAGACAAAATGAAGAAGTTAAATTAAAGAATACCTATCTTTGTATAGGGATCTTTATTGGTGCTGTTGTATTATTAAGTTATGCTTATTATAACGTTACCGCAGGAGCTGGTAATTTAACGAACAGCAGCTCAGTGCTTTTCCAAATGATTTATGGTGCTGTCGCAACGTTTTTAATCTATTGGTCTATTTCAGGTTTGATTTTAAAATTTGTTATGGCATCTAAAAATTATTATTTCAAAAATTTAAATAGTTTTACGGTTAAACAAATTAGTAGTAAGATTAATACAACAGTACTTTCAACAACGGTAATTTGTTTAATGCTTTTTTTAACGATTTGTATTTTTTCAAGTGCTTTTGCGTTAAATAATTCTGCAACAGAAGAGATAAATGAGTTAGCTCCAGTTGATATTCAAATGCAAAAAGATGTAAGTGTTGATAATTTATCAATTACAAAATATTTGTCTCAAAAGCAAATAGGATTAGATGATTTAAAAAACATTTATACATTTATGACTTATCGTACTTCACAATTGACATATAGAGATACTTTTGGCAGTGCCTTTAAAGATGTAAGTGAAAGTTATTTGAATAATTGTGAAGATATTATTAAACTTAGTGATTATAATAAATTGGCTAAAATATATAATTTACCAACTTATGATTTAAAAGACGAATATGTTGTAATGGGGAATTATGAAAATTTAATGTTTAGTCGAAATCAATTTCTTAAAGAAAAACCAGCTATTGAGTTAAACGGAAAGATATATCAGAGTAAATTTGATAAATGTCAAAATGGTTTTTTATCAATGCAGTCTAGTCATATGTGTATGGGAGTGTATATTGTTCCAGATGAAGCGGTTAGTAATTTTATTCCTGCTGATAGTTATTTAGTGGGTAATTATGCTGCAAATGATCAGGATACAAGAAACGAAGTAGATGAAAAAATGCACAGTTATAGCTCTGATGTCTTATTGATTAATACAAGAATTCAAATTTCAAGTAGTAGTGTGTCTATGGGAGCTATGGTTATCTTTATTGGTTTATATATAGGAATTGTATTTTTGATTTCTTGTGCTGCTATCTTGGCACTCAAAGAGTTGTCACAAAGCATTGATAATAAAGGAAAATATCAGATTTTAAGGAACGTTGGTGTTGATGAAAAAATGATTAATCGTTCTTTATTTAAGCAAATAGCTGTTTATTTTGCTTTCCCGCTTATCTTAGCATTGATTCATTCAATTTTTGGTATCCAGGTTTGCAATATAATGCTGCAAACATTTAATCAGGCTAATGTATTTGATGCTATTATAACGACTGGAATCTTTTTAGTTATTATTTATGGTGGTTATTTTATCATCACATACCAGTGTAGTAAAAGTATTATTAAAGATAAGTAGAGGATTATACTGACGAGGGGATTCACTTCAATTTTATATACTAGTAATTGAGGTATAGATTATATGTTATGATGATAACAAGTAGGTGATAAAATGAGTGAGTTTGAAAAGATGAGAGCGGGAGAAATTTATAATCCCCGAGATTTAAAACTGATCTATATGTATGATAAGACAGCGCGGCGTTTGCATAGGTATAATAAAAGGTGTTTTCATGTATATAATATGCGAAGCCGCTTAATGAAAAAAATTATTAATACAAGCGGTAATTTTTGGATTCATCCGCCATTTCAATGTGATTATGGCTGTAATATCTATTTGGGAAAAGATGTTATGATTAATTACGGCTGTGTGTTTTTAGATGTTTGTGAAATTAAGATCGGTGATAATACTCTGATTGGTCCACATACCCAAATATATACTGCCTGTCATTCAATCGATCCACAAGAGCGTTTAAAAGAAATTGAATTTGGGAAAGCAGTTACCATTGGGAATAATGTTTGGATTGGTGGAAACTGTACTATTTTACCAGGAGTTACGATTGGCGATAATAGCGTTATTGGAGCAGGCAGTGTGGTAACTAAAGATGTTCCTGCTAACGTACTAGCTTATGGCAATCCATGTCAACTAAAAAAGAAGATATGATTTTATAAAGTTCTTAAGCTTTTGCTAAGAACTTTTCATTATTCTTGACATTTGTCCAGCAATAGTATAAATTTATATCATACTAATACAGTAGGAAAAGAGGGATAGGATGATTTCCGTAAAGATATTAAAAAATAAAAAGATTTTTGAATGGGAACGAATGTATGGCTGTTGTCATAATTAATAATGTTGTTAAATAAATTTATTAAGGAAAGAGGACAGTTAAATGAATATAAATATTTTTGAATTAGGAGCCGTGCTTCTTGCAGGTGTTTTCTTCGCAATTATCTATTTTCTAGGTAAAGTGAAGAAGTATGATTTTGGGCTTTTAACTATTTTAGGATTAGTTTTTGGGGTAGCCGTAGGATTGATTTTTAAAGGACATTATTTGTATTTAGAAGCAATCGGAACGATTTATTCGCATTTGATCTTAGCGATCGTTATCCCGCTATTATTATTCAGTATTATTTCAAGTATTACAAATTTAGGAACATCGATCAAATTAAAGAAAATAAGTGCCAAAGCGATAATATTTTTATTATTAAACACCCTACTAGCTAGTACTATAACACTGACCTTAGCAGTAGTAACTAAAGTTGGAAGTGGCATAAATTATCAATTGGCAAGTGATTATAAAGCGGTGGAAGTTCCGGCATTCATCGATACGATCATTAATTTATTTCCAAGCAATTTGGCTAACAGTTGGGTAAATGGCGAAGTAGTACCTATTGTAATTTTCGCTGTAATTGTTGCGATTGCCTACAATAAGATTGCCCGTAATCAGCAAAAAGCTGTTTTACCGTTTAAGCATTTTATAGATGCCGGAAATCGTGTGATGGGAGAGGTTGTTAACTTTGTTATTAGCTTTACACCGTATGCTGTATTAGCATTGATTGCACGTGCAGTAAGCAAGAGTGCTCTAAGTGATCTGATTCCGCTATTGAGCGTCTTAGGATTAGCATATTTATTGAGTATAATCCAAATTTTTGGGGTAACCAGTGTTTTATTAAAGGTGGTAGGAAAGTTAAATCCGCTTAATTTCTTTAAAGGAATTTGGCCGGCTGGGGTAGTAGCATTCACTTCTCAAAGTAGTATTGGGACAATTCCTGTCACTGTTAGACAACTTACAAAGAAACTAGGAGTTAATGAAGATGTTGCTTCATTTGTAGCTAGTTTAGGGGCTAATCTAGGTATGCCGGGATGTGCAGGAATTTGGCCAGTTTTATTAGCAGTCTTCGCAATAAATGTTTTGGGGATTGATTATTCAATCGGCCAGTATATATTTTTAATTGTTTTAGCTGTAGTAGTATCAATTGGAACTGTTGGGGTGCCTGGTACTGCAACCATTACTGCTACTGCATTATTTGCTTCAGCAGGCTTACCGATTGAAATTATTGTTTTATTAGCACCTATTTCAAGTATTGTAGATATGGCAAGAACAGCAACTAATGTTGTTGGTGCCGCTAGTGCTGCAATGTTAGTTGCCCGAAGTGAAAATGAATTAGACCTTGCTGTTTATAATAATGAAACAATTGGACAGCCGGATTTAGAAATAATTTAAAAATAGAAGCTATGAAGATAAATTCATAGCTTTTTTATGTTCATATTTTAGTGAAAACAATCTATCTGGAAAAATAATCAAGAATAGTTATTTTTCTTTATTTGTATAATTTTGACATTTTTATGATTTTGTTTCATATAAATTATTGATAAAGCCAAAAATGAGCATGTTTTTATATAAAAACACTGGTTAAAGCGGTATAATTGGTATTGTAATATGATATCTATTGTGATATATTGTAAACAGATATTAGATAGAGGCGCGAATTGTTAAGAAGTTTTTACCATAAGATGCAAACCAGGTAAAAAGGGAGGAGCGTTCGCCGAAGAGATAAATGATTGCATGCGTTTATCCTCTGGGCTTATAGTGAAGATCTATAAGACTGTCATTATCAATAGATAATGGTGAGCTATCATTGTTCATACGCTGTTTATGTTGCAATGATACTCATTGCAACTTTTTTTGTAAAGGAGAACAATGATGGAAAATATTATTGATGCAGTGAGCTACGAAGAAAATATTATTCAATTACAACTTAGAAATGTTCCTAAACACCCAATGATTATTGCCAAGATATTTACAATCTTGAGTGAGTGTGGGGTAAATGTAGATATGATTTCTCAAGTAATGATTGAAGATGCGATGCAAATTGAGATTACACTTGATGAAAAATATCAAAAGAATCTTAATGATGCAATTATGAGATTAAAAGATGAGGTTAAGCAATTAGAAATTGCGACTAATCGTAAATATTTTAAAATTGCAGTTGGGGGAAAATTACTAGAAACGACCCCTGGGGCAGCGGCTAAAGTATTTACTATTTTAGGGGATAACAACATTCATTTTTATCAAGTAACAACCTCTAAACGAACAATCTCGTTTATTGTTGATAAGAAACACAAAGAATTAGCAATGAAAAAATTAGATGAAGCTTTTGGCTTAAATATATAGGAGGAAATTATGGCTATTTTTGAAGGTAGTGCAGTAGCACTAGTATTACCAATGCATGAAGATGGAAGTATTGATTATGATGGATTTAGACGTCAGGTTCAAAGAATGCTTGATGGCGGTGTTCAAGCTTTATTAGTTAATGGAACTACTGGTGAAACTGCAACGATTCATATTGATGATGAATTTAAATTATTAGATATTACATTAGAGATGGCAGCGGGAACTGGTGTAAAGGTTATCGCTGGAGCAGGATCAAATGACACCGCAACAGCTTTAAAGAAAGCACATTATGCTAAAGAAAAAGGGGCTGATGCAATTTTAGTTGTAACTCCATATTACAATAAAACAAGTCAGCGTGGTTTGATCAAACATTATACGACAGTTGCTGATGCAGTAGATATTCCAATGATTTTATATAATGTTCCAGGAAGAACGGGAATAAATATTAATGTTGCAACAGTTGTTGAATTAGCTAAACATAAAAATATTGTTGCTATGAAAGATGCAACAGATAATATTGCATATGCAATGGAAGTTTTAGCTAAAACTCAAGGTATGGATTTTGATATGTATTCAGGATGTGATGATAATATCTTGCCATTTATTTGTGCCGGAGGAAAAGGAGTTATTTCAGTATTATCAAATATTTATCCACGCCAAACTGAATTGTTGGCTCAATTAGCATTAAAAGGTGATTTACCTAAAGCTCAAGAATTGGCCTATGCTCTTGAGCCGGTATGTCGCTATTTGTTCATTGATGTTAATCCAATTATGCCTAAAGCTGCATTAGCAAGAATGAATGTATGTAAACCGACATTGAGATTGCCTTTGATTGAAACAACCGAAGAAAATAAAAAATTATTGTTTGATGCGATGGATGCATTTGAAAAGTTGGGGTTTTAAGATGAAAGTATTAGTATATGGATATGGATTAATGGGGAAAAGGATTGCCCATAAAGTAAGAAGTCAAAATGATATGGAATTAATGGGAATTGTAAGTTATGAATTTGATGAAAAAGTTCCTGAAAAAACATATAGTTCATTAAAAGAGTGCGATGAAAAAGCCGATGTCATCATCGACTTTTCTCATCCGAACAATTTAAATGATATTTTAACGTATGCATTAGCGAATCAAACAAAATTAGTAATTGCTACGACAGGTTATAGTCAAGAACAGCTTGATCAAATTAAAGAAGCATCTAAAGAAATTGCTATCTTTCAATCATATAACACATCATTTGGGGTGCAGATGGTTACAAAAATGTTACGACAATTCGCAAAAGAATTTTATGACGCAGGATATGATATTGAGATCCTTGAAAAACATCATAATCAGAAAATTGATGCACCTTCAGGAACTGCTGAATTATTATATGAAGTTATGGCTGAGGAAATTGATGGCGTAGAAGCGTGTTATGATCGCAGCAGTCGTCATGAAAAACGAAAGAAAGAAGAAATTGGGATCCAGTCATTGCGTGGGGGAACAATTTTTGGGGAACACACGATTATGTTTGCGGGAGTAGATGAAATTATTGAAATCAAGCATACGGCTTTATCAAAAGAAGTATTTGTTCAAGGTGCGATTAGTGCTGCTTATGCACTAAATGATAAAGATAATGGTTTATTTACTTTAAAATCATTATATTAATAGGGGGAAAATATGGTCTTACAAACGGAATTTGCACAAATTAAAAATAATAACTTATACATAGATGATGTTAAAGCAACAGAGTTAGCAAAAAAATATGGAACACCTTTATATGTTATGTCTGAAGGACATATTAGACATCAATTTAATAAATTAAAAACGAAAATGATTGAAAAGTATGAAAATACACTACCATTATTTGCATCAAAATCATTTTCTTGTATTGCAATTTATAAAATTGCTAAAGAATATGGTGTTGGAATCGATTGTGTATCAGCGGGTGAGATTTCAGTTGCTTTAAAAAGTGGATTTGATCCTAAAAAGATTTATTTCCATGGAAATAATAAATTACCATCAGAAATAGAATACGCGTTAGAAAACGGGGTAGAAAATTTTGTAATAGATAATTTTTATGAAATAGATTTAGTCCAAGAAATTGCTTCGAGATTAGGTGTCAAAATAAATGGGATTGTCAGAATCACACCGGGGGTTTATGCAGGAGGTCATGACTATATTCGAGTTGGTGCCAAAGATACAAAATTTGGTTTTAGCAGCCATGATAATACATATCTAAAAGCAATCAAAAAGGTAATTGATGCTCCAAATATTAATTTTGATGGAATACATTGTCATGTTGGCAGCCAAATTGAAGATATTCAAGCGTATGTTTTAGCAATGAATAAATTTGTTGAAATTGCTTATGAAATTTATGATATTTTTGGAATTGTAATTAATAAATTAAATGCAGGTGGTGGTTTTGGAATTGCTTATACAGCTGCTGATAACCCATTAGAATTTGAAGCAGTAGTTGATACGATCATGGAAATCATTACTAAAGGATTTGATGCTCGGGGATTAAAACGTCCGATGGTCCTAGTTGAGCCTGGTCGTTATTGTGTAGGAAATGCTGGAATCACATTATATACCGTCGGGTCATCTAAATATATTAAAGATATTCGTGATTATATTACAGTTGATGGTGGGATGACTGATAATATTCGTTCTAGCTTATATGCTGCTAAATATGATGCTATTATTGCAAATAAAGCAGAAATGCCGACGGATCACCTAATTACTGTTGCTGGAAAGAACTGTGAATCTGGGGATATTTTAATTAAGGATATTATGTTACAAGACCCAGAGCCCGGAGATATTCTGGCAATGTTTTCAACAGGAGCGTATCATTATTCAATGTCATCAAATTATAATCAATTGCCAAAACCGGCAGTGGTATTTACGTATGAAGGTAAGGATCGTGAAGTGATTCGTCGCCAGACATTTGATGATTTAGTTTATTACGACATTGATTCAAAATATTAATTAAAGCGGCATATGCCGCTTTAAACATAGATGGAGGAATTTATGGAATTAACCTATAAGAATATTAAAGAGATTTCGCAAGAGAGATTAGTTGATTTATTTAAATCGGTAGAGTGGGAGTCAGCGAACTATCCTGCTCAATTAGTACAGGCAATAAAAAACTATGGAAGTGTTTTTAGCGCTTGGGATAATGATAAGTGTGTTGGTCTGGTTGCTTCGATGGACGATAGTATCATGGTTGCTTATGTTCATTATGTTTTAGTCAATCCACAATATCAAAAATATGGAATTGGTAAAAAACTGATGCAAATGATGCTGGAACATTATAAGGACTATCATAAAGTTTGTTTGATTGGTGTAAATACTGCTGTTGGTTTTTATGAACATCTTGGTTTTGAAGTTAATGAAAAAGCAAAACCAATGTTTTATCTGAATAAGAATTATTAATAAAAAATGACTTTTTAAGGAGTCATTTTTATTTAGTCTTATTTTTGGGCAATTACACAAATAGTTTTACTTGTTTTATCATATTTTTGTCCAATGACATCTTTATAAAAATCAAGCTTAGTAAAGCCGGCATTTTTTAAGTCTTTCTCTAATTCTTTCAGGGAGAAAGTATGTTCCCAGATATTATAAGTAGTTATTCTATCTTCATTAATGACAGTATACTGATTTAAAAATGTATGGACATTATCATAACGATAAAAAGCATTTAAAACTAAGTGCCAGTCATTATGCCAAAAACCATTTTCATTTATTTGCCAATTTTTATGTTCTACCGCTCCATCATATTGTAAAGGAGTAAAGACATCAAATAATAAAGCGCCTTTGGGGGATAATGTGTTATAGATCTTTTGCAAGAGCTTTTTCCTAGTAGCAGGAGGAAGGACACCAAAATCACAATAAATTAAAGTAACTAAATCATAGTGCTGTCTAAAGTTCGATTTGGTATAGTCACTACGAAGGTAAATAATATCAAATCCTTTTTGTTTGGCGGAAGCTTGAGCATAACTGATTGACCGTTTTGATAGATCGATACCAGTAACCTGATAACCATACTGATAGAATAATTCAGCATAAATACCGGGGCCACAACCAAGATCAAGTAAGTTGTTATAATGATGATTAGGTAGTACAGTATTGATCCAGGCAACTGATTTTTTTACAAAGTCAAGTTTACGGGTAGCTGATTCTTGGTTCTCGTTAAGATGAGCTTTTAACATGCCTTTTGAAATATGAGGGTCGTCCCAAATACTTGCTGTACTTTGTTCAAATAATTTAGGTCGCGTATTTAATTGTTTTAATATGTCTTTCATCGTGTTTTGTCCTTTCGTATGATCCGGTAACTAGATAAAATAAAAAACTGTGGTTATTTCCACAGTTAAGAGTTTTGACTATTAATGTGGAAATTAAAATAATCATTTGGGCATAACAATAAAACCTGTTTTTGACAGGTAAAAAATTATGCATTTTTGATTATCTAAGTTTTCCACGTTTCACTTATGTTACTGATTATGTAACATCAAGTGCGCCGGACAAAATCATCTCCTTAATAGTTACCGTAATTAAATTATATAGTATTTGTAAAGTAAAAACAATTAATAAAAGCCATAACTGCTATGGCTTTTATTAATTTATAATTTGTCTGTTTTAAGACATAGATAATTAATTTCAGCAGGAGTTAATCTTATTTTTAACGCCTCAGCACATGAATCAAATTCACTTTTATTACGACTACCAACAATAGCTGCAACATCAAATGGCTGGTCAAGTACATATGCAAGGGCAATATTGATTGAAGGAACCACTTTGAGTTTTCCTAATTCTTTAGCTCGTTTTAATCGTTCAAAGTTTTCTGGAGTAAAGAAAGCATCTTTAATGTCCTGAGGTGCGTTATCATCGTAAATATCAGCGAAGAAACCGTGTCCTTGAGCGGCCCAGCTAAATAGAGTAACATCTTTATTTTGATGCCATTTAGCAAAATCGTCATCTGCATAGACACAGCCAGGCCAACGTGTTTTCGCGACATGGGCTAAAGAATAAGATGGATTATTTACTGATAATCCTTGGTAGCCCATTTGTTGGCAATATTCTACTGCCGCTTGAACACGATCTAGTTCCCAATTGGATACACCATAAGTAGTAATTAAACCTTCTTGACGATGCTGTTCTAAACGATCCATTATTTCATTGACAGGGACACTAGGATCATCGCGATGAAGTAAGTAAATATCAAAATGATCGCACCCTGTATGAAGTAAACTATAATGAAGATCGTCAGTAATAATATCTGGCTTTACTCGCCAATACTCTGGATGATGGCAGCCTTCAGGGGTAATAATTGGGTGACATGCTTTATCCATAATTACTAATTGATCACGATTATTACGAGAATCAAACCATTTTTTTAAAACTCGTTCAGATTCACAAGCATGTTCTCCATCTTTGTTTGCCCCATAAAATCTACCTGTGTCGATTACTGTTTCTCCAGCAGCAACATATTGATCCAGCATTGTAAAAATTTCTTCTTCAAAGGCTGGATTAAACCAGGCTGTACCCATAATTAATTTTGAAATCGGTTTGTCTAAACCTTTAATGTTAATATATTCCATTTTTTCATCTCCTAAGCAGTTTTTTTGATTAAATAAGTATTTAAGATAAGACCGATGATTGCAACACCAATAGCAACTAAATAGACATTGTTATAGGCAAGGTGCCGGCTTCACTGTTAACAAAATTAGCAGCTATCTGAGGTCCAAATAGAGAGTCGATTGAATTAGGAATAATTCATACACTATCATCACAATATATTCCAGATACAATCAGAGGTTATCTCCAGCAATATCCCCAAACAGAGTTTAAAATTCAAACTGATAAAACAGAAAATATTATTAAAGGGCTAAAAGAACATAAATATGATATAGGTTTTTGTGGAAAAATAATTGCTCCAGAATTAGTTTTTATTCCTGTTTTATATCAGGAATTTGTTGCTGTTGTTCCACCAGATCACGAACTTGCAAATAAGCAGGAGATAAGTTTAGAAGAATTAGTAAACTATGATTTAGTAGGCTATCTTGATGATTTAGTAATTGCTCAAACAGTTAAAGAAATTTTTGCAGAACATAAATTGGAGCCCCGCTATATTTCTAAACAGGAAAATGAATTATTGATTGGTGGGATGATCAATCAAGGGTTTGGTGTAGGAATCGCTGCTAATACATCATTTTTAAAAGAATTTGATTTAAAGGTCATTCCTTTAAAATTAAAAAAAGATTACCGTGTAATCTATCTAGTTTATAATAAAGTAGATTATATTTCAGCAGCTGCAGAAAACTTTATCAACTATATTGCAATTAATAAAATAAATTTATAAAAAATTGCTGAAATGCAGTAACTCTTTAATCACTGTTTAATAATTTTGTTGTCTGTAAAGCTCTTGCTAAGATAACATAAATAATAATGCCACCAGCAGTCTGCATAGTTAGACCAGGTAAAGCTCCAAGTGCAGCGGGCCAAGTAAATAAAAAAGTTTCAGTTGCTGTATAAGCTATAATTTGGAAAACGCCACCACCAATTGCACTTATTATTTTACTTGGATACTGTTCCCAAATAATTCCCATGATCCAGGCCATAATGAATTTAATAATTAAAGTTGGTCCGATCCAGATAGCTGCACCACATAGTAAATCGGCTAAAGCACCTCCTAATGCACCAGCAAAGGCACCATCTCTTTTACCTAGAATCAATACACTTAAAAAGATCATACTGTCGCCCATATGAAAGTATCCTCCAGTAGCTGGATTGGGAATTCTAATACTGAATGTTCCAACAAAAATTAGGGCTATCATTAGTGCTGTTTTTGCGAGTTGATTTGTTTTTTCATTAATCATTTCTAATCCCCCTTTAGAATTGATAATATAATAGCAAAATATTGACCATATCTTAATAACCAATAATAAGATATTTTAAAAGGACAGTTTAAATTAATATAGAGAAAAAGTAATCTATGTAGTGACCAACTTTAGGAGGTCACTTTTTATATGAAGTAGAGTAAAGAACTTAAATTAGAATGTATTTAAAAACATAAAAAATGGTGAATGCATAAAAGGACCACCAGGAATTAAACATGAAGTTTTTATAATTAAGTTCTTCGCTGGTCTAGGATATTTGATTCACTTGGAGAAATAGGATTAGAACATGGAAGAGCAACCATATCTGTTGAACAAAGAATCGAATTGATTAATAGAGTTTAAAACAAGAGAACAACTCAAAGCTGCAATGAGTGAATATATCGAATATTATAATAACGAGAGAATCAATACAAAAAGAAAAGGATTGAGTCCACTTGCATATAGACAACAATCCTTTCAAGATTTAGCTTTAATTTAATGTGTCCAACTTTTTGGGAATACTACACTAAATCACTTTTTTCTTTGGTTTATTTAATTCCTCATGGATACCTTGCATTTTATAATCCAGATTAGAAATTGTTTTAGCACATTCAATTAGCTCATCACGAACTCCATCAGGAACTTCATTATCAGCTTTATATCGCAAGTGATGTTCTAAACTTGCCCAAAAGTCCATCGCAATCGTTCTAATTTGAATTTCTACAGTAGTTGGCTGAACTTTCTCTGCTAAGAAGATAGGAACTTCAACAACTAGATGTAAACTACGATAACCATTCTCCTTGGGATGTTTAATGTAATCTTTTTTGGCAATAAGTTTAATATCACTTTGTTTTATTAATAAATCAGCAATTTTATAGACATCGCTAACATAATTACAAATAACGCGAACACCAGCAATATCAGTCAAATTAGTTACAATAGAATCTAAAGATACTTCTAGGCCCCGTTTTTCTAGTTTTCCCAATATACTGTTTACAGATTTTAAACGATATTCCATATGATGAATAGGGTTATGATCATGTTTTATTTTAAACTCATCATCAAGAATTTCTAATTTTGTTCTTACTTCTTTAATTCCCGCATCATAAAGTTGTTGCAGCGCCATAAATTCTTGTAAAGTGTCAGTTATATCTGTATTAGGAACTAGTGCGGTAAAAGGATCACTGACAATTTCCTTTTGCATAATTCGATTAGTCATAAAATACCCCTTTATTAAATATTTTTTGTATAACTTAATCATAGTTGGTAATAATGAACTTGAGGTGAACTAGATGAAAAAAACAATTGTAGTATTATTAATTATGATGAATATTGTATCAGTAAATGCTTCAAGTAATGACCCAAAATATAAAATAATTGCCAATAGTAATAGTGATAAAGATATTAAGACAATGTATGAAACAAAAGATGACTTAATTAAAGACTATAAAGATTGGATTAAAAGTGTTGATGATGTTGATCAAGCACTAGCTGATCATCAAAAAGATTATCAAGCTAAGTATTATAATGGAGAATATACAATTGTCCTAGGCGCTGGCAAAGGAAAGGAACTTACGGGTACTTTGAAGGCAAGTTATTGTGTAAGTAGTAAAGAAATTAAAAAGAAATCATTTTTTGCAGAATTATTTTCTTAAGATTATCAGTGAAGCGAATCCTTCTAGTTGGTTATATCCAACTTTTGGAACTCACTTTACTGATAGTCTTTTATTATGTCCTAAATATAACTGAAATATGCTATACTATTTAATAGAGTAGTAATGAAAGGAGTCAGAGATGAAAACAGTAAAAGATGCTGAAATCTTTTGTCAATATATAGCCCATGAGTATCTTGGGAAGCGTAATTATAAGTTATTAAAAGATATAATTGATAAAAGGATTACAATCATTGGGACGGGAGCTCACGAGGTTAGTCGCAACATTCAAGAACTTATGACGGCTTTGAATAAAGAAGCAGAACTTTGGGATGGAACTTTTATAATTGAAGATGAATGGTATCAGGGAACTGAATTAGCTGATAACTTATTTGTAGTAATTGGCCAAATTGAGGGCCGACAAAATAGTAACGACCAGTTAGTCTATAGTTTTTCATCACGAGTAACCTTTATTATTGAATATCATGATATGCAGTGGAAGATTATCCATGTTCATCAATCAGTACCGGATTATAGTCAAGGTGATGATGAGTTTTTCCCACAACGGATTGTCGAAGAAAGTAATGCTCAGTTAAAAAAGGAAATTGCTGAAAAGACGAAGGAATTAGAGATGTCCAATCAACAAGTAATCTATAATTTAAGACATGATTATCTTACTGGAATATTAAATCGTCCATCACTTGAAAAAGAAGTTACTGAAGCGATGAGTAATCATCAGTATGGAGTGATCTTAGTATTAGACATAGATTATTTTAAAGAAGTTAATGATAATAATGGTCATCCGTATGGTGACGAGGTTTTGATAAAATTAGCTAATACAATGCAAGAAAGTTTTAAATCAGGAATTTGTGGTCGCATTGGCGGTGATGAATTTATCATTTATCTGGCTTTAGACGATGCTAATTATGATGCAATTGAAAAGACTATTAAAGAATTTAAACAAAATTGGCAGAAGAATATTACAACAATTGATAGAAGCAGCACAATTACTTTAAGTATCGGGGGAGCATATTATCCTAAACATGGTAAAAATTATCAAGAGTTGTGGTCTAATGCCGATAAAGCACTATATTTAAGTAAAAATAATGGTCGAAACAGAATATCTATATATCAACTCTAAACAGTTCTCGAAAGGGAACTGTTTTATGTTTAAAATAAATCGTTTCGTTAATAATTTAAGAGGTCAAACATATAATAAAATTAGAGGTGGAACATGTTAACAAAATTTGATGAACAAGCCCAAAAAGCAATTGTGGTAGGCGAAAGTATTGCTTTTGATTTAGGTCATAATAATGTCGGTAGTGAACATTTACTGCTATCGCTGTTAAAGATAAGTGATTCCAAATTACGGGAATTAGTTAAGAAATATGATGTTGATGATAAAAATATATATGAGGATATAAAAAGGTTGTTTGGGACAAATGATGATCAACCTTTTTATATGGAGTATAGTGATGCTGTAAAAAGTATCTTAGAAGCAGCAATGGAAATCACTAATCAACAAAATAAAAGTAAAGTAACGCTTAATATCCTAACAATTGCTTTATTGCAGAGTGAAGAAAGTGTAGCTCACGAATTATTAAAGAAATATAAAGTTGATTTTGAAGAAATTATCTATCAATTAAATGAAAGTAGTGAATTAGAAACTAAATTAGATCAGATTCAATCACTAGTTAATCTTAATAAGAAAGTAAAACAGGGTGAACATTTAATTGTTGGTAGACAAAAAGAATTAGAAAAATTATGTATGATTTTAAGTAAGAAAGAAAAAAATAATGCGTTGATTATTGGTGAAGCTGGTGTAGGTAAGTCAGCTTTAGTAGAAAAATTAGCGTATTTAATTAATCAAAAACAAGTAAATGAAGGATTAAAAAAGAAAATTATTTATGAATTGAGCTTATCTAGTATTGTTGCAGGAACAAAATATCGTGGTGAATTTGAAGAAAAGCTACGAAAGATTATTGATAAGGTAAAAGAAATGGATAATGTCATCATTTTTATTGATGAGATCCATAATATTATTGGGGCTGGTGGCGCCGAAGGGGCTATTGATGCTGCTAATATTTTAAAACCGTATTTAGCGAGAAAAGATCTAACGATTATTGGTGCAACAACGACAGAAGAATATTTCCAGCATTTTGAAAAGGATCAAGCAATGAATCGACGTTTTAGTGTTATTACACTAAAAGAAAATACTAAAGAAGAAACATTAGAAATTTTACAGAAAACTAAATTATTTTATGAGCAATTTCATCAGATTGAAGTCGATAATGAAGTTTTAACATATTTAGTTGATAATGTTGATCGTTATATCAAAAATCGAACTTTCCCTGATAAAGCCATCGATATTTTTGATTTAGCTTGTGTTAAAGCCCGATTTAAGCAGCAACATATTATTACTAAACAAATTGTTAAAGATGTTATAGAAGAATATACATCAGTTAAGATAAGTGAGGATTATGATTATGATGAAATTAAAGCAAAATTGAATCATCATATTATTGGACAAAGTAAAGCGATTGAACAAATAATCAATCAATTAAAATTAACAAAACAGTCAAAACAACCAAGTGCAGTAATGTTATTTGTTGGAAATAGTGGTGTTGGAAAAAGTGAAAGTGCAAAACAGCTTTCAAAACTTTTGGGGCGTAAATTGATTCGCTTAGATATGAGTGAATATCGTGATAGCAGCAGTGTTCAAAAGATAATTGGAGCAGCCCCGGGATATGTTGGTTATGATAAACCAAGTTTATTACTGGGACAATTACAAACCTATCCTAAAAGTATTATTCTTTTAGATGAAATTGATAAAGCAAGTCAAGATGTTATAAATCTTTTTCTTCAAGTATTTGATGAAGGTTATTTAGAAGATAGTCATAAACGAAAAGTATATTTTAATAATACAATTATTATTATGACGTCAAATAAAGGGACTGCTAAAAATACATTAGGATTTAAAAAGAATAATCATAGTAGTAAAGTTAAGAATTTTTTTAGTGATGAATTATTAAGCCGTATCGATGAAATAATTAATTTTAAGAATTTAACAAAAATGGATTTAAAGAAAATTATTCGTAAAAATTGTCCTCATGAGGTTAAAGAAGAAGATATTGAGTTGATTTTAAAGGAATATGATATGAAACTTCAAGGAAGAGGAATTGTTAAAGCAGCTAATAAATATTTTCAAAATAAAGCGAAGGCCCAAAGTTAATTGAGTCTTCGCTTTTTCCATAAAATAATTAATAGTGTGATGATTGCAATAATCAGTGCGTATTGTTTAACATATTTACTAATTAAGATCCAGTTATTTCCTAAAATAATTCCAAGAACTACTAAAATACTATTCCAAATGATTGTACCAATCAAAGTATAAAATGAGAAACTAAAGAAGTTCATTTTAGTAATTCCGGCAGGCAGAGAAATCAATGATCTAACAATCGGAATCAAGCGACCAATAAGAACAGAGATTTTTCCATATTGTTCAAACCAGTTAAGGGAACGGGATAGATCATGACGTTTAAAATAAAATCGGACTAGAAGCTTTTCGAGTCGTTCTAGATTGATTAAGTAGCCAAACCAATATAGAATCACTGCGCCTAAATAAGAACCAAGCGAAGCAACTGTAATTACGCCTAGAGGTGTTAGGTTTGTGATCGTTGTCATGAAACCGCCAAAAGTTAAAATTATTTCACATGGGATAGGCGGAAATAAATTTTCAATCGCAATTAAAAGAAAGATTGCCTTGTAGCCGTAGGTGTTAATATAAGCGAGAAGGTTTGTGAGCATAAGTGACCTCCTGTTTTGATAATGGGATTACTTTATTAGCCAGATAGATCAATAAGTTATCAAATGGTAATAGAATAATAGTTGAAATGATATTAAAGAAAGTATGCATATAAGCAATTTGCATCATATAATTTGGAGTCAAGGATTCGATGAATGAAACTAGTGGGATAAATTTTGCTAAGATTACAAAAATAATAGTTCCGAGTACATTAATTAAGATATGAATAGCACTTAAACGTTTTGAACTGCGATCGCCATTAAGTGATGCTAAAACTGCGGTTATACAAGTGCCAATATTTTGACCATAAATAACATTGGTAGCCATTGCAAAACTAATTAATCCCTTTTGATAAATAGTTTGCAAGACGCCAACTGATGCAGTTGAGCTTTGAATCAACGCCGTAAAAACTGTTCCAACTAAAATAGCGGTTAAAGGATTGTCTAAATGACCAAACATATTAATAAAATATGGGGATGTTTGTAATGGTGCCAGAGCTACGGCCATACTGTCCATTGCTAAAAAAATCAATCCTAGGGCCATTAAGACACGTCCTAAATAAGCAATTTTATTTTTTAAGAACATTAGTAATAATCCAAGGACACATAAATAGATTGCTGACTGACCTAAATCTAAAGCAATCATGAGTCCAGTTACAGTAGTTCCGATATTAGCACCTAAAATAATCCAAGTTGCTTGATTTAATGAAATTAGATGACTATTAAGGAGACCGATGAGAATAATAGTTGTAGCAGAGGAACTATGAATTATTGCTGTGATGGCTGTTCCGGTGATAACACCTAAATATTTATTTGAAGATAGTTTATATAAAATATTTTCAAGCTTATCGTTTGCTAAGGTATCAAGGCTAGTTGACATTAGATGCATACTATAAAGAAAAACACCGAGACTAGCAATAAAACCAATTATATTTTTAGTAATAAAATCACTCCCTTATTATTATTAATTATATTAATAAATCGATAAATAATGTTTGTTTTCAAGATAATCATTAAATGTTACAATGAGTGAAAGGATGTGATATTGATGAATTATAGTGCGATTATTTTATGTGCTGGAAAAGGAAGCCGGAGTGGACTGGATTATAATAAAATGTTATATCGTTTTGGTGATCAAACTGTGTATCAAATGACGATGAAAACTTTTTTAAATGATCCGCGCTGTAAGCAGCTTGTTGTAGTTACAAAAGCGGATGAGATAACTGATTTAAAACAGTTAGTGACAGATAAGAGAATTGTTTATGTTTATGGAGGTAAAGAGCGTCAAGATAGTGTTTATAATGGCCTGCAGGTAGTTGACCAGGATCATGTATTAATCCATGATGGAGCTAGACCATATATAACGACAGAAAAAATAGATGATTTATTATTATGTTTAAAAGAATATGATGCCTGTTTATTGATGGTACCAGTTAAAGATACGATCAAACTTTGTTGTGATGATACTGTTGAGGTGACTTTGCCGAGGGCAAGATTGATGCAAGCTCAAACTCCGCAAGCCTTTAAAACGAGTTTAATTAAAGTTTGTTATCAACAGGCTCAAGATAGTGGGTTTATTGCTACTGATGATGCCTCATTGGTTGAAGAGTTTAGTACAGCTCCAGTCAAAGTTGTAATAGGCAGTTATGAGAATATTAAAATAACTACTCCTGAGGATCTTTAAATGAAGGAAAGAAATAATAATTTTATTACTCATAAAATCATTATAATCATTGTTTTATTAGGATTGATCATGGGGGCGTTAGTTTATCAGTTGCGCTTAGCAGGGGAAGGCGAAACTACGATAACAGCTAAAGAGTTAAAGGGACAGATAGTTGATATAACACATGAAACAATCAGTTTGCGTGATGATAATAATATTGTTTATACGGTGGATTGTCAAAAGGCCAAAATAAAAGGTGATGAGTTACAGTATGGGAACTTAGTAACTATCAAATATACGGGTAAACTCGAGCAAACAACCGCGATACAAGCAATTGATGTTTTAGGCTTAAATGTTCAAGCGGTTCAAGTTAGAAATGGTGGAACTGGTAATACGGATGCTACGATAGCTTCGCATAAGATTGCAGTAATGGTTGAAAAGATGACGTTAGAGCAGAAAATAGCACAATTATTTTTAGCTCGGTGTCCTGAAAGTCAAGCAGTTGAGTTGTTGTCACAATATCAATTAGGTGGCTATATGTTATATAATCGTGATTTTCATAATCGGACCCGTGAGGAAGTAATTGAAAATATTCAGTCATATCAAAAAGCAGTTACTATCCCGATGTTGATTGCAGTAGATGAAGAGGGCGGAACTGTAGTACGGGTTAGTAATAATTTACGCAGTAACAAATTTCGTTCTCCCCAAGATGTTTTTAAAGCAGGCGGGATGGACGCTATTATTAGTGATGCTACAGAAAAGTCGGAGTTTTTAAAAGAATTTGGAATTAATGTAAATATAGGTCCGGTAGCTGATGTTGCAATGAGTAAAGATGATTTTATCTATCAACGTTCATTTGGAACTGATCCTAATGAAACAGCTGAATTTGTGAAAAATGTCGTAAAGGCAATGAATGATATTAAGATGGGAAGTGTTTTAAAACATTTTCCCGGATATGGGAACGTTGCTGATAATCATACTGCTATATGCCACGATTCACGTGATTATGATTCGCTTGTCAATAATGATTTCTTACCATTTAAAGCTGGAATATCTGCAGGTGCAAATAGTATTTTGATTAGTCACATAGTAGTTGATAGTATTGATGATCAAAATCTAGCATCATTGTCACCTAGAGTGAGTAAGATTTTACGAGATGACTTAAATTATCATGGCGTTATTATTGCTGATGATATTTCAATGGCTAGTGCAAAAGCCTTTGGAAGTGAAGGTGAAGTTGCGCTTAAAGCGATTAAGGCAGGGAATGATTTAATTATGACTTCTAATCCTCAAGAACATATCTCGGCACTTATTGCAGCAGCTAAGAATGATGAAATATGTCTCAATTCGTTGGATCGTTCTGTAATGCGAATCTTAACTTGGAAAAGTCAGTTAGGGATACTGTAAAATATGATGATTTAATCAAATAAATCATTGCTTTGTTTTGATTGGTGTGCTATTATAATTGAGCATGTAAAAATATTATATTTACTGCCTGCTTATCCAAAGAGATAAGCCAATAGACCATAGGAGGTATAGAAATGAACAAGTATGAAATTATGTTTATTGTAAAACCTGACGTTGAAGATGACGCTAGAAACGCTTTAATCGAAAGCTTTAAAGGAATTTTAACTGCTAACGGTGGAACTGTTGATAACGTTGACGAATGGGGATTACGCGATTTAGCTTATGAAATCAAAGATTACAAAAAAGGGTACTATGTAGTTGTTGATGCTACTTGTACAGCTGCTGATGTTGCTGAATTTGAACGATTATCAAACATCAATGCATCTATGTTACGTCATTTAACTCTTCGCAAATAGAAGGAGGCGTACTAGATGATTAATAGAGTAGTCCTAGTAGGACGAATGACTAGAGATCCTGAACTTAGAAGAACATCACAAGGTGATGCGGTTACTTCTTTTACTTTAGCGGTAAATCGTAATTTTACAAGCAGAGATGGTCAACAACAAGCAGATTTTATTAATTGTGTTGTGTGGCGTAAACCTGCTGAAAATGTTGAGAGATATTGTTCTAAGGGAAGTTTAGTTGGTGTTGAAGGAAGAATTCAAACACGTAGCTATGACAACACTCAAGGTCAAAAGGTATATGTTGTAGAAGTTATTTGTGATAGTGTGCAATTCTTAGAAACAAGAGCTGCTCGTGAAAGGCAACCACAGCCACAACAACAAATGCAACAACCGTACCAACAACCACAAAATAATGATAATTTCTATGATATGAAAACAGTTGAATTAGAAAAAGAATTTGATAATTCAATTAATACATATGATATCATGGAAGATGATATTCAGTTTTAAAGAAAGGAGTTTTCAAAATGGCATTTAGAAAACAAAGAATGGGTAGAAAAAAAGTTTGCTACTTCACTAAAAACAAAATTACTTACATCGATTACAAAGATGTTGAATTATTAAAAAGATTCGTTTCAGCTAACGGGAAAATTATCCCAAGACGTGTAACTGGTACTAGCGCTAAATATCAAAGAATGTTAGCTACAGCTATCAAACGTGCTCGTCAAATGGCTTTATTACCATACGTTGGTGAATAATAAGTGTTAAAAAACCTTGATAAAATCAAGGTTTTTTTATTTCTTGAGGAGTTTCTGGTACTAATTCGGTACTATTGTTTAATTCATCAAGCTTATTAACGAGATGAATTTGTTTATCAGGGTATAAATGACTGTAAGTTTTTAATGTTGTTTCAACGGTATCACCTATACGTTCTGCTATCATGAGTGCACTATAACCTAATTCAATAAGCATGGAAACATGACTATGTCTAAAGGAATGGAGAGTAAACTCAGGATTAAGATTGGCTCTGCTTTGTGCGTATTTCAATCGCCCTCTTGCTTTTGTGTAATGATTCATAAAAATATAGTCATCATCCTTTGGCTTATAGAGATTATCAATATATTGCTTAATAATATCTACAAGGAATTGAGGAATACTAACATCCCTATAGCTATTGTGCGTTTTCGGAGATGTAATGACATCCTTTTTATTAATACGTTGATATGATTTTGTAATGTGAATAACTCCTTTATCTAAATCTATATCTTTTTTTTGTAATGCAAACAATTCACCTTTTCTCATACCTGTGTAAAAAAGAGTAGAGAATATAGTGTAATCATTATAGTCCTGTACGTTCTCTAATAAAGTTTTCATCTCGTCGATAGTATAAATTTGCATTTTTTTGCTTTTATGGCTACCAATGCTTCCGGCTTTAGTACAAGGATTCGTTTTTAGGTCATAATATTTTGTAGCGTGATTAAAAATGGCATTTAGTATTCCATTTATCTTTTTTAAATATGCTTCAGAATAGTTTTGGCTTATAAGCTCATTTTGCCATCGTCTTATTATTATGGCAGTAATCTCATTCATTTGATATTGTTTAAAAAAAGGAAGAATCCTTTTCTCGATAATATTGTTTTTAACATGTAATGTCTTTGGTTTCAGTCGAGGCGACATATCATCTTGGTAAAGTTTTACAAAGTTTTCAAATGACATATTAAGATCTGTACTTTGTTGTTCTAGAAAATGTCGTTCAAACTCTTTAGCTTCACGTTGTAATTTGAATCCTCTTTTTTTCTTTTGTTTTTTCTCACCTTTATAATCAGTATAATAAAACTTACAAAACCAAGTTTTGGTTTTCTTATCATAATATGTTGGCATTGTATTTCGCTCCTTTTCATGTTAAAATTGGAGCATGAAAAATGATTGCTGTGGTAGGTAATTCTTTTTCATGCTGTGCACTCTAGTTGGCGCTGGAGTGCTTTTTTATTTACTGTAATATTTTTTTAATGCGACACGATACATCGTATCAATTGATTGATCATCTTCTAAATCAAGGTCTAATTCTTTGTTTGTAAAGAGAACTTTGTAAATAATATCTTTCTTATAATTTGGATTATTTGCTTTATATTGATTAATTGTTTCTTCATTCATGAACTGAGATTCATATACAACTTTTTGGTATTGGTATTGTGCATCTTGTAAACTTCTATTGATGAGAAGATGGGCATCAAGACGTAATTGTTCAAATTGAAATTTATCAACTGAAACAAATGAAAGCTTACGAAAATCCTTTAATAATGCATAGAATTCATCGAAAAGTGTATAAATTTTTATTTCATAATTTCCAAATTTTTCATGTTCCTTATCAAAGTTTTCTTTCATATCAAAGAACTTACCAGAATCATATAATAAAATATCTTTTAATTCATCGTGTTGTACAGGATAGTAGTTATGATCAAAAAGAAAATCTTCGTTATCTAAGTCAAAAAATACGCTTGGGGAAATAGAGAGTTCATCAGATATTTGTTTGATGACATCTATTTTAGGTTCACGACCATTTTCATAATTTTGATAAGTTGTATAAGGGATATTGAGCCGTCTGGCTAACTCGGCTTTAGATAGACCTTTTTTCTTACGTTCTCTTGCTAGTATATCTGAAAAAGTAGCCATATATATGTATTTAACCTCCTTTCTTGAGTTAATTATATCAAATTTGTGCAACTTGTAAATAAATATAACTCATTTTGAATAAAAACATATGAAAATTATTTAAAATGAGTCATTTATATTGACAACAACCTAATATATGCTATTATTTAATTGAAAATAACTCAAATTGAGTATAAAAGGAGGTGAAAATATGAAGGTTGACTCAACAAGAATTAAAATCTTATTGATAGAACGTCAATTATCAGTAAAGGAGTTTTGTAAAATCAACAACTTGTCTTATAGTACGGTCTCTGCAATATTAAGAGGTCAAAGGATTGGACAACTCAAAACTATCGGACAAATTGCTGATGCGTTAGATGTAAGTATTGATAGTATATTAAAAGAAGGAGAATAGAAATTATGGAAATTGAAAAAAGTTATTATGATGTATACGATGTAATTAAATTATTAGGAGTTAGTAAAAGTAAAGCTTATGCAGTGATGAGAGAGATGAATGATTATCTAGAAGAACAAGGATATTTAGTCATTTCTGGTAAAGTCCCTGCAAGATATTTTAATGAAAAGTGGTATGGTGGAACACATGCCTAGTTTAAAAGAAAGTGCACTAGCCTATGCTAAAGAAGGGCTACGAGTCTTTCCGCTGGCGCCAAACAGTAAAGGAAAGCAAGTTCTTCATTCATGGATAAAAGAAGCAACCACGAATCCAGATACTATTGAATATTGGTGGGATACAAATCCACAATATAATATTGGCATTGTAACGGGCGAAAAACTATTTGTTATAGATGTTGATATAAAAAATCAACATAATGGAATTGAATCTTTAAAACAATATGGAAAAGAATTACCTACCACAAAAATGGTGAAATCTCCCTCAGGGGGATTTCATCTTTACTATTATGATGACCAACAAGAAGTTAAAACACGTACAGAATTGTATGATGGTATTGATATACGAGGAAAAGGTGGCTACATTGTAGCACCGCCAAGTATGATAGATGGTAATAAATATCAGTTTGTTAATAAAGAACCGGTTGCTAAAATAAATGATGCAGTACGAAACTTTTTAAATAGATATAAAGAAAATAGAGAGAATTCATTTGCAAGTCAAGATATCGTTAATGAAGGATGTAGGAACGATTATCTATTTCGTATGGCGTGTTTCTTACAACAAAAAGGATTTAGTGATGTGGCTATCAATGAATGTATTAAGAAAGAGAATGAAGTAAAATGCCAACCACCATTAGAAATTAAAGAAATTGAACGTATTATTCAAAGTACATTAAAATATAAAAAAGGTATAGTTCAATTACGAAACGAATTTGAGTATGAAAGATCGTTTACTTTAACACAACTTTATGATTCTAAAGATGATGATGAAGATGATATTGTTGAAAATATGATATCGGTAGGCCTAACTCTTTTAGGTGCACCACAGAAAACAGGAAAGACATTTTTTGGTTTACAGTTATGCGATGCTATTGTAGAAGGTAAAAATTTCTTAGGAAGGAAAGTACAAAAAGGAACAGCGGTCTATCTTGCTTTTGAAGATAAAAAGACAAAAATCAAAAAAAGATTGCAAAGAATGCAAGTAGACCCCAATGATAAGTTTGTTATTGATATTCTTAAGCCGAATCATTTGTATGATTTAGAATTAAGAATTGAACAAGAGCTTCAAAGAAATGCAGATTTAAAACTTGTAGTGGTTGATACATTCCATAAGATAAGAAAATCAAAAGATCGAGACTATGATAGTGAGTATGCTGAAGCGACAGCTTATCATGAATTAGCTTGTAAATATCATATTGCGATTATCTTAATAACACATGTAAAAAAAGAGGTAGATGTCAATCATCCTTTTGATTCAATCTATGGAAGTAGAGGTTTAACAGCCGGGTCTGATTCAATCCTTGTTATGTATAAGAAAAACCATTTATCTAAGACACGACATTTAGCAATACAAGGGAAAGATATACCAGATGATGAAATGACACTATTACAAAATGATAGTATGATTTTAGAAATCACTGAAAATGAGGATGATGGTGATGTTGATGAGAATGTTATGAAAGTTATTAATTTTATCATTCGAAAAAAAGAATTTATGGGTTCTCATGAAGATTTGTCATCCATTCTTTCACTTTCGCTGACTGGAAGACAGCTTCAAGCTTTATTAGCAAAAAACAGTAATATCCTAGAGTCAACATTTATCTCTTACGAGAAGCAACCACGACAAAATAAAGCAAGACCAATTTGTTTAAGATATCATGGAAATGAAGAAATTTAGTGACAGTGTGACAGTTGTCTGACAATACCTTTTGACCGTCACACCGTCACTCCTTAAATAAGTTAAATTTAAGATTTTATGTATTAGCAAGCAACGTATTTTGTCCCCAAAATACAACATCATAAGCTGCTACGACCAGCAAGATTGGAGGTTCATATGAAAAGAAATCATGAAATTAAGATACGATTTAATGATGATGAATTCAAAATCTTAAACAATAAATTAGAAAAAACAAGCTTAAGTAGAGAAGCATTTTCTAGAGCTTGCATTTTAGGTAAAGAGATAAAAGTACCGCCTGATCTAGAATATTATAAGTTAAAAAATGAGTTCAATCATATCGGTAATAATCTAAATCAGATAGCAAGAGCATTGAACAATAGACAAGACATATCACTAAAAAACATCATGGAAACCATCAAAGAATTACGACAAATGATCAAGAATCTTGATGAAAAAGTTAGGGGCTGATCAAAGCAGTAACATCAATTTGGGCTATCCGAGATCGTTTGGATAACGCCATCAATTATGTCGAAGATGAAAAAAAGACAATGCAAACGGTCTTGGATTACATCAGCCAAGATAATAAAGTCAAACAAAAAAAGTATGTAACTTGTCTTAATTGTGATGCATTTGATCCATTAAAATCGATGCAGGTGACCAAGAAGTTGTTCCATGATCATAAAAGGATCGTAGCGTTTCACGGTTATCAGTCATTTAAAATCGGCGAGGTCGATGCAAATGTTGCACATGAAATTGGAGTAAAGTTAGCACAAAAAGTGTTTGGGAATCGCTTCGAAGTTGTCATTACCACACATCTAGATAAAGAACATATCCATAATCATATCTTGTTAAATTCAACTTCATTCATTGATGGAAAACGATTCTGTAATACCAAAAAAGATTACTGGAACATGAGAAATACATCCGATGAACTATGCAAAGAATATGGTTTATCTGTCATCGAAGATCCATCCTACGATTCAAAAAAGTTGAATTATCATATCATGAAAACCTATATGAATGACATTAAAAAAGATATCGATACTTTGGTAAAAGAAAGCAATTGTATTAGGGATTTAAAGGATAATATGAAAAAGAAAGGGTATGAGTTCGATAGAATTGATGAAGAAGATGTTGTTTTTCATCCGTATTGTAATGAACCAATCTATCTAAAATCATTAGGAGAAAGGTATCATCTTGATGAAATTGAAGAAAGATTGACTGACAAATGGATTCTTCCTCAAAACGTTGAACATACACAAAGCTATTATCAATGTAAGGAATATTATCAACTTTATAAAAGAAAACAGTTACCTAAGCTAGCAGGAATACATGTTGCTTATCTTATTTCAATTAATATCTTACCTACAAGAAAGCGACATATATCCAAAGAAGCAAGACAAGCACTCAAGAAAATGGATCAATATTCTAGAGAAATTGAACTTCTTGCCAAGAACAAGATAGAAGATATCAATCAATTAAATAACTACCAACAACAAAAACAAGATGAACTCAATGACCTATTAAAACAAAGACAAGGGTGTTATTATCAACGACAACGAGCAAAAACGATGGATGAAAAAGAAGAATGGTCAGCAAGAGCCAAGTTATTTACACCAGAAATCAAGAAGCTAAGGCTTCAAATCAAAGCGTGTGAGAACATCAGGAATCGTAGCTTTGATAAAGATATTGAAAGAATAGCACAGAAGAAAATTAAACAAAGAGATGCAAGATAGGATGGAAATGACAATGAAAAAGATCAAATATAACAAAGTAGGAGATTATGAGTTTCCATCATTAAAACAAGAAAGACCAATACCAAATTTATCAAGATTAGGAACAGAATATCTAAGAATTTTAAAAGAAAAACATCCAGGGCATTACCTTGCTTTACCAGTAAGAGACGAACTGAATGAAGAATTGATTCGTTTTGATAAAGAGTTAAATCAACAATATGAAACCTTTGTTGAACAATACAAAATATCAAGAAATATAACAGAAGAATTAAAGAAACAAGATCAAATGAAGTGGGTGAAGGAAATGAATGATATCAAATATTTTGCTAAGAATATGTTAATAGATAAATATAAGTATTTGATTTTGATCTGATGATTTATAGTATAAATATAGGAAAAAGACCTTTTTTTCAAAAAAATCAAGTGTAACATACTTACACTTGATTTTTTTTGAAAAATATGTGATAATGATTTTGTCAAATGAAAAAGCTCTATATCCCAAGGCTGAGTAAGGACATAGAGCTTAGCATCTTGCGATACTATAACACACATTCATTTTATTAAAAGATGCTGCATTTGTCAATATAAAATGAAAGGAGGACCTTGGTTTATGGTCTATATTGATGCAGTACATTATGAAAAAAATATATATGGTTTTGAAGTGATTTCACACTTGAAATGGACAAATACTTTGTCGCAACCTGCCACAAACATTTGTACTAAAAGTGAGTTGATTGATTTTATTAAAAAAAATCCTAACAGTACAAAAACTAAATATTATAATTCATGGAAAGGCTGGGTTGTTGGCGAAGATGTGAGAGTAGTAGATAATAGCTATTTGAGAACTGATTCCAATAATATTAAGGCTGATAATTTGGGCTCTCTCCCTAGATTTTAAAAAAGTAGACCAATGAAGCTCAGCATCGATTGGTCTTTTTTTTGCGAAGGTGGTTTGATGAAAAAGAAATTAAAAGATGTGGCTAAAATAAAATTTTGTTTATCACAAAAAGTGATTTCAGACGAAAAACATAAAATAATAACGCCAATTAATTTATTGGAGAATAATGTCATAGATAATTTTGTTTTTGATGATAGGGTTCGAGTTAATAAAGATACAAAAGTACATAAAGGAGATATTCTTATAAAAAGAGTAAGTCCTTCATTTGTAAATTATATTGATGAGATTGATGAGGATACGTATGCTTCTGGAAATTTGATAATAATTTCGGCAGTATCTGTTGAATCTAAATATCTTGCTTATATTCTTAACAAAGAAATTTCAAAGATTACTCAATCTCTATCTGGAGCAAAAATCCCGTCTATTGGAAGAAATGATTTAGAAGAGATAGAGGTTCCAATCCTTTCTATAAAAAGGCAAAAAGCAATTGGCGATTTGTGGCATAAAAGTATTGAAGTTTATAAATTAAAAACAAGGTTAAATGAGTTAGAGTTTATTAAAGTAAAAGGGATTTTAAGTGAATTGGTGAATGGAGGAGAGCAAAATGTCAACTAAAAAAACAACTTTTGAAGATATCAAAAATGCTTTGTGGGCAGGTGCAAATACATTTAGAGATAATATTGATGCTTCTAATTATAAAGATTATGTCTTGTCTATGTTGTTTGTAAAATATTTAAGTGATACTTTTGAAGAAAGTGTAGAAAATCTAAAGAAAGAATATGAAGGGCTTCGACTAGAAAGACAAATTTCTAATCTTCCTTTTGTCCTTAAAGAGGAGTATACATTTAATTATTTGTTAAAAAATAAATTTTCTGTAGACATAGGATCTAAAATTAGTGAAGCTTTAACTGGAATTGAGAGCACAAATGCGATTTTGTCTGGAATTTTTAGAGGCATTGATCTTAATAGCGAAGCTAATTTGGGCAAGAAAGAGCAAAAGAATCCACTTTTAAGGACGTTACTTGAAGATTTTGCTGATTTAGATTTAAGACCTAGCCATATTGAAACGAAAGATAATGAAGTTCCAGCCGATGTTGTGGGAGATGCTTATGAATATATGATTGGCGAATTTGCAACTATGGCTGGGAAAAAAGCAGGAAGTTTCTTTACACCACAGCAAGTATCAGAGGTTATGGCACAAATTGTATCTCCACAGGAAAAAGACCGTATATATGATCCAACTTGTGGATCTGGCTCTTTGCTTATTAGAGCTGCGAAAAAAGGAGGACTAGACAAAGTTTCAATATATGGTCAAGAGGTAAATAATTCTGCTATTTCTATGGCAAGAATGAATATGTTTATTCATGATATAAAAGATGCACATATAGCTTGGGGTGATACTCTTGCAAATCCTCAACACCTAGATAGCGACGGAAATCTTATGAAATTTGATTGTATTGTTGCTAATATGCCTTTTAGCAAGAACAAATGGGCAGAGGGTTTTAATCCTGGTGGTGAGGTTTCGATTGACGAAGATGAATCTAATACTAAATCAACTAAAAAGGGTAAGAAAAAAGAGTTTAAGATGGAACCATCTCTTGACAGGCATCATCGATTTGATTTAGGTGTACCGCCGGCAAGTAAGGGTGACTGGGCATTTTTGCTCCATATGATAGCGAGTATGAGCGGAAACGGAAGAATTGCAGCCGTTGCTCCTCACGGAGTTTTGTTCAGAGGTGCGTCTGAAGGACGAATTCGTCAAGCGGTAATTGAGAAAAATCTCATTGATGCTGTTATCGGATTGCCGGAAAATTTGTTTTACGGTACTTCAATTCCGGCCTGCATTGTTGTATTTAAAAAAGGGCGTACCACAACCAATGTTCTTTTTGTTGATGCTTCTAAAGATTTTAAAAAAGAAAAAGCAAAAAATAAATTGCGTGATGGTTCAAATGGAGAACCGAATGACATCAAGAAAATAGTTGATACTTACAAAGCGTTTATAAACAGAGAAGAAACAGCAGAGCAAGAAAAATACAGTCATGTTGCAACTCTCAACGAAATTCAAGAAAATGAGTACAATCTCAACATTCCTCGCTATGTTGATACTTTTGAGGAAGAGGAACTTATAGATTTGGAGAGTGTAAACAAGGAAATTACAGACATTAAAACTCAGATTTCTTCACTTGAAAAAGAGATGGAACAATGTATGAAGGAGCTTGGTTTATGAGTGATATTGTAAAGTACAGCGAAACATATTAAGCATATAAACAAGTACGGAGAAGAGTTTTGGTATGCCAGAGAATTACAGCTGGTACTTGAATATGTACAATGGCGAAGATTTTAGACCATATGGGCAGTACGGAGCTTGCAGCTAATCTGTTCCGTGCCACGCAGACGGAAGAAAAATTGCGCCGTGAAAGCATTCAAGGGAAGGAGAATGCCAACAAAACGCACTATGAGGTCGGTGTAAAAGTGCGTAAAACTATCAAGGAACTCGGTGATACTATGCCGGAAGATTTGCCAACTACTGATAAAAGTATCAATCAGATAGAACGGGAAATGGAAAAGAAAAAACTGAAGTAGGTAAATTGTATGATTAAATTTAATGAAATAGATTTATCGGGGGTTAATGCTGCCCTAGCAAATAGTGCTCGTCAGGCAGCAGAGGTATCTGTTGTTATGACTGACAGAGCGGATTATAACAGAAGAAAAGACGAAGCACTTTTTGAAACTGCTGAGACAAGCCGAGCACAAAAAGAATTACTTGAGCAGCAGCTAAAAGAAGTGAGAAAGCAGAATTGTCTTTTGAAAGAGAATAATACAGCATTAAAGGAAAACTATTTTACTCTCAAAGAGTTATATGAAATGACAAAAGCTGAAGCGAAAAGTAATGCAAAAGAAGCAAATCAAAATAAAATTTTCGGCTGGGTGTCATTTGTGGTAGGTACCGTCATTGGGATTGTGGGTATCGTAATTGGAATTATCGTTTAGGAGGTCGGCATATGACCGAAGAAATAAAACAAAGAATAGAAACTATAAAAGCAGGAAAAGTGCCTGACGGCTACAAAAGAACTGTTGTAGGCATTGTTCCAAATGAATGGGAAAATAAAAGACTGTCTGAATTGCTAAAGTTTCAGAATGGAGTTAATGCTGATAAAGAAAAGTATAACAGCGGAATTAAAATGATTAGTGTTATGGATATTTTGTCTAACAGACCTATATTTTACGACGATATTAGAGGACAAGTGGACATAGATGAAAAGGCTTTGAACAACTATAGCGTTACCTATGGAGATATTCTTTTTCAGAGAAGTTCTGAAACGATAGAGGATGCAGGAAAATCGAATGTATATCTGGATGAAAAGAACACAGCTACATACAGTGGATTTGTAATCAGAGGGAAAAAGATAGCTGATTATGATCCCTTTTATTTAAATGAGATTCTCAAAACATCCGGTATTCGACAGCAGATTATAAAGTATTCTGCAGGATCTCAGCACATTAATGTAAGCCAAGATTCACTTTCAAGGGTGAATGTATGTCTTGCAAACGAATATGAGCAAAACCGCATCGCAGAAATCCTGTCTAAATGGGACAAAGCAATTGAGTTGCAGGAAAAACTGATTGAAAAGTTAGAATTACAGAAAAAGGCTTTGATGCAAAGGCTTCTTACACCGAAGGCAGGGTGGAAGAAAGTTAAATTGGGGAAATTAGCTTTTATGCAAAGTGGGGGCACACCAAAAAGTACAGTTGAAGAATATTATAATGGGAATATTATTTGGGTTTCGATAAACGATATAAGTTCTTGTGGGAAGTATTTATCTGATAGTGAAAGAAAAATAACTGAAAAAGGATTAAAAAATTCATCTGCACGATTATTTCCAAAGGGAACGATTCTTTATGCTATGTACGCCTCTATTGGAAAATGTTGTATTGCTACATCAGAGTGCAGTACAAGTCAAGCCATTTTAGGGATAATGACAAATGAAAAACTTGTTTCTGAATATTTGTATTACTTTTTGATCCATCATCAAGAACGGATACTGGCACAGGGACAAAAAGGAACACAATCAAACTTAAATAAAGAAATGGTACAGAATATAAAAGTAGACTTGCCAGATACGATAGATAAGCAAATTAGTATAGTTAAAATTTTGAATTGTTTTGATCGCTATATGGATAGTCATATAGAAAAATTAGCTACTTTAAAACAGCAACAAAAATCAATACAACAGTTGCTGTTAACTGGAATTGTAAGAGTATAAGGAGGAAATAGAATGGCTAAAAACAAACCTTATGGTGATAATGCTCGTGTGGGAGCAGTAAAAAACAGAACGCAGGTATATAACCCTAAAACCGGATTATGGACAAAAAGAGACAGTGAAACAGGGAGGTTTATGGAAGTAAAAACATCTTCCGATAAACCTTTTAAGGGTATAACAAAAGAAAAATAAGTTCAGTAAAAGCCTGCTTTTTAAGTCTGGCTGTTGCTGCTTATGTGGGAGGAATAGAGATATGCCAAAGCATACAATATTTAATGAGCGTCCGGAATGTCAGGACAGGCTTATACATCTTTTAATTAATATGGGATATGAATATGTCTCACGCAGTGAAGCAGAAAGCAAAAGGAGAAACTTGTCTTCCGTACTGTTTGAAGATGAGTTGATTCACTTTTTAAGAAAACAAACTTATCTATACTGTGGGCACGAATTGCTTTTCTCGGGAGAATCAATTACAAAAGCGGTAAAGGAATTGGATGCTTCCCTTTTGCAAGGTCTTTCTATGGCAAGCAAAGAAATATATAATCTCATTACTTTGGGAATCAGTTTGGAGGAAAGAATTGCAATAGATAGTGATATTCCAGTAAAGCAGTCGTTTGACTTGCATTATATTGATTTTGAGCATCCTGCAAATAATATTTGGCAGGTAACAGAAGAATTCAGCGTTCAGCGTCCAAACGGAAGTTATGCACGACCAGATGTTGTTTTAATGGTCAACGGTATTCCTTTTGTTGTAATTGAATGCAAAAAGTCCAGCATCGATGTTATGGAAGGCATTCATCAAAATGTCCGCAATATGATGCCTGACTATATTCCTCAGCTATTTAAATTTTCTCAACTTGTAATTGCAATGAATCCGCAGAAAGTTCTTTACGGTACAGGTGGGACAACCTCTGACTATTTTGTAGAGTGGAGAGAAGATGAAGTCAAATGGCAGGATGAAATTTGCAGAAAATGTTCGCCGGATGGTTCTATTTTGGAGCAGGATAAATTTGCAGTTTCTTTGCTCAGTAAAGTAAGACTACTTGATCTGGTTCAGAATTTTATACTTTTTGATAATAACATCAAAAAGATTGCAAGACATCAGCAATACTTTGCAATTAATAAATCTATGGACAGAATTAATGGTAAAGATGGAAGTTCTTCAAAAGGCGGCGTTATTTGGCATACACAGGGAAGTGGAAAATCTCTGACAATGGTTATGCTAGTTAAAAAAATTCAGGCAGTAAAAGGATATGAAAATCCCAGGTTTATCATTGTTACAGACCGTATAAACCTTGATAAACAAATCCGTGATAATTTTGCTAATTCTCAAATGGCACCTGTTCGTGCTGCGACCGGAAAAGGACTTAATTCTTTGTTGAAGAATAAAGATAACATCGTTATCACAACACTAATAAACAAGTTTGAAACAGTGTACAAAAACAGATATTTAGAGCCTGACAGCGATAAATTCTATGTATTGGTAGATGAGGCGCATCGTTCGCAGTATAAATCGATGTTTAATTATATGAAAGAAGTTTTGCCAAATGCAACGCTGATTGCGTTTACCGGCACACCGCTTATTGCAAAAGCAAAAAAGAATACTTACAAAACTTTTGGAGAGCCGATTCATAACTATACAATGAAGCGAGCGATAGAAGATGGTATTACGGTTCCGCTCGTTTATGAAGGGCGTAAAGTCAAACAGGAAGAACCTGCATTGACGATCAACAACTATTTTGAAAGTTTGACTGAAGGTCTTCCGCAAGAACTTAAGGATAAACTTTCAGACAAGTTTAGTAGATTTAAAGCTATATCAGAAGCCAGAAGCCGTATCAATTTAATAGGATTTGATATTGCAGATCATTTTAAAAATTATTGTGTTCCAAAAGGCTTAAAGGCGATGGTTGTGTGTTCTTCACGAGCAGCAGCGGTTGAAATGTATGAAGTGCTAAAAGGTATGTCTGGAATTAACCCTCGTGTAGTAATCACATTTGGAGATAAGAGAGAGGGTGATGATGACGAAACCACAGATGAAACTATAAAAAAAATAAGGGCATATTATCAGAAAATGGTAAAGCCTTTATTTGGCGACAATGACGAGAAATATGATGATCATGTTTGTGAAGATTTTAAAAACCCGGAAGGCGAAATCAATATGCTCATTGTCAAAGATAAGCTGTTGACCGGATTTGATGCCCCTGTTGCCGGTGTTTTGTACTTAGATAAATCTATTCAACAACATTCCCTATTACAGGCTATTGCAAGAGTGAATCGAGTTTATAAAGGGAAAGATTTCGGCTTGATTGTAGATTATTGGGGAGTTTTTAAAAAGTTAAATAAAGCAATAGATATGTATGAAGACGCTGAGTCCGGAATGAATGGATTTGATAAAGCCGATATTGAAGGCGCTATCTTTGGTCCGATTGATGAAAAAAATAAACTGGCAGCAGCGTATGAAAATCTAATTACTATGTTTGAATCGATTAAAGATTCCCAATCTTCTGATGTTTGGCAAAAAAGTCTTGCTGATGAAAAAACAAGAAAAGAGTTTTATAACAAACTAAAAGAATTTGCTAATTTACTCAATTTGGCATTATCTAATCGGGATATATTTGTAGAGGTAGGTTTTGAATTAATTGAAAAATACCGCAAGGAATATTTATTCTATAGAAAATTAAAAGATAGTGTTATGCTACGATATGATGATGAAGTTGATTTGTCTAAGTATGAACAAGGGATAAAAAACCTAATTGATACTTTTGTGAATGCAACAGATATTGTATCTGTAGTTAAGCCAGTTTCTATCGGTGATGAAAAAGCGATGAAAAGGCTTCTTGAGAATATGGATTCAAATGAATCTCGAGCTGATGCGATAAAAACTAGAATGGAATCTAAACTCAAACAGATAAGATATGATGATCCCTTGCTGTTCGAGGAATTTTCTTCTAAAATTAAAAAAACTATTGATTTATACAATGAAACACGCGACGCAGATGCGTATTTAGAAAGTATGAAGATAATGGCTGATGATTTTAGAAACGGAATAACCTCACAAGATTATCCTTCTCAAATTGCAAACGACAGTGATTCAAAAGCATTTTATGGTGCTATTATTACTCAACTCAAAAAAAATGAAACAATAAAAGTTATAACTGATAAAGAGGAATTGATTGCAAAATATTCGTGCCGAATTAAAAAAGTTATCAGCGATAATGCAAAGCGAGACTGGAAACACAACGAGGTTGTACATAAAGCGATGCACAGAAATTTAGATGATTGTTTATTTGATATGTTTGAAGATATGGGCATTGTCATTGATAAATCAAATATTGATTTGCTCGACTTAATTATTGATGAAATAATGAAAGTTGCGGTGGCGAGATACTGATGAATAAGTATATTCTAAAATTAACATCCCCTTTTGATAAAACCATTGTCTGTATCCATCATAAGAATATCAAAAACATTCATCTTAAAGTTTTTAGGGATTTGAAAGTTGTTTTGTCTGTGCCAAATGGAGTAACAGACGAGTGGATTACTGAGTTTCTTATTAGTAAATCAAGTTGGATAGAAAAGCAACTACAAAAATACAAACAATCGAGCGGATATAATAACTTAATTGATATCAAAAGTGGAACATCTACTCAATTGTTAGGAAAAGATTGTAGAATCATTAAGAAAATCTCTGAAAAAAATTATGTGCTTGAGGATGAGAAAAATATTATTGTTTATGCAAATAAAATGAGCAATAAACATCAACAAGTATTAGAATATTGGTGGCGTGAAAAAGCATATAAGACTTATCAGAATGAGATGAACGAACTCTATAATAAGATTTTTAAAAAGTATGGAATAGAAGAACCGTCTTTATATGTCAGAAAGATGAAGACTTTATGGGGAAGCTGTACACCGTCAAAAAATAAAATTACAATAAATGAGTATTTGTTAAAAGCTAATATTCGTTGTATACAATATGTTATCTTGCATGAATTAACACATCTTATTTATCCGTATCATAATAATGAATTCTATACTTTTCTGACTATTCATATGCCTGATTGGAGTGAAAGAAAGAAACAATTAGATTTTGAGGTTGTACAAGGAATATGATAAAAATAGAACATATATGTATTAATGATAAAAATAATTTTAAATACACAAAAAATGAGTTTAATGTAAATTTTGTCAAATGGATATGGTAGGTGTAAGAATTCATTTTGTTAATATTTGATCTATTCTTAGAATATAGAAAGTATCTTGAGATGCTTTAAATTAGAAATTATACTTGCCAATTAGTTTCTAATGTTCTAGAAAGTATGAGGAATCAAGATATTAAAAATGATATACCTATTTTGTAAAAATATATTACAGTAAGGAATCGTAGGAGGAAAATTTATGAAAGGCTCTGAAGCTAAAATGACAGGCTTTATGGAAGGCGCTGACAAACGTTATGTGATTCCAGTATACCAGAGAAAGTATGATTGGAAATATGAAAACTGTCATCAATTATATGAAGATTTAAAAAAAATAGCAATTGATGGTAGAGATAGTCATTTTTTTGGCAGTATCGTTTCTGCTATCGTTCCTAATGGCAGTAAAATAGAATATCATATCATAGATGGTCAACAAAGATTAACAACCATAACGTTATTACTTTTAGCAATTCGTAATCTTATAGCAAAAGGTAAAGTAAGAACAATTGAAAGTAAACTTGATGAACAGATTAATCAACGTTTTCTTATTTCACCATGGGCTAGTGAAGATGATAAAATTAAACTTCGCCCAGTTAAGAGTGATAGAGATGCACTTGCAAAACTGTTTGGAGATGAAGAGGATTATGATCATAGTTCTAATCTTACAATCAATTATCAATTTTTCTACGACAAGGTGATGAAAGAGGAAATTCCTGTATCAGATTTATATGCTGCAATTGGTAAATTAGAAATTATTAGCATTACATTAGACCAAGGTGATAATGCACAGCTCATCTTTGAAAGTTTAAATTCCACTGGGTTGGCACTGACTGAAGGTGATAAAATCAGAAACTACGTATTAATGGGTCTTCCTACTAAGGAACAGACGCAGTATTACGATACATATTGGGCAAAAATAGAAAAATGTACTAATAACGATGTCAGTGGTTTTATAAGGGATTATTTAAGCATAAAACAGCAAGTCACTCCAACTATTAGTAATGTATACAGGGCTTTTAAAGAGTATACAAAATTCATATCACTTCCTATAGATACTTTACTTACAGATCTTTTACGATATGCAAGATTTTTTGAAAAGTTACTTACTTGTAAAAGTGGATTAGAAGAACAAAAATTGGATGATTGTCTGTATCGTTTAAAACGATTGGAGATTGTTGTTACCCGTCCATTTTTGATGGAAGTTTTAAGATTATGTCAAGATGAAAAATTAACTACCAATGATGTTTTAAGAATATTTTTAATTGTTGAAAATTACTTATTTAGAAGAAATATCTGCGAAGTACCTACAAATGCATTGAATAAGATTTTCTTGAATTTAAATAAAGAAATTATTCGCTATGATAATACTATGGATGATTATGTTTCAAAATTTATCTACGCATTACTTTCAAAAAAAGAAAGTGGTCGATTCCCAAATAATGATGAGTTTAGAACAGCTTTAGAAGAAAAACAAGTATATCAGATGCGTGGTAAGTATAAGGCTTATTTATTTGAGAGATTTGAAAACTATGGAACAATTGAAACTAAGGATGTTTATACACATCTTGATAATAATATTTATACCATAGAGCATATTATGCCACAGCATTTAACACCAGCTTGGACTGAAAGCTTAGGAGTGAATGCTGCAGAAATTCATGCTACATGGGTGCATCGATTAGCAAATCTTACTTTAACCGGATATAATCCTAATTTGAGTAATAATACTTTTGTTGAAAAGCGTGATGCTAAAGAAGGTGGTTATAAAGCAAGTGGGTTGAAGATGAATCAGAAAATTTCTACAAAACAGAAATGGGGATTAGCAGAGCTTAGAGAACGCAATGATGAAATGTTAGATATGGCAATGGAAATCTGGGCATATCCAACAACAGATTTTATGCCATCAGAGAAAGAATTTGACTCATGTACTTTGGATGATGAAAATTTTGATCTTACTGGCAGAGATATTGCCAAGTACAGTTATTTAAATACAGAACAGCCAGTAACAAGTTGGACTGATATGTTTGAACATATTGTTAAGTATCTACATCATAAAGATAAGTCTGTACTTATTACACTTGCATATAGTAAGAAAGAAAAAACTGACCTCGCTACTTATGTTTCAAATAATGAATCTAATTTACGTAGTGCACTCAAAATAGATGAAAATCTATATATTGAAAAAAATACAAGTACAATACTTAAGATGTCTATTCTAAGAAGAATTTTTACATTGTATAAAGCTGATCCGATGGATTTAGTTTTCTATTTGAAGAATTTAGAAATGAAAAGAGTTTCTGATACAAGTAGATTTGAAATCAGAAGAAGATATTGGGAATATGCACTTCCAATTATTCAAGAAAAAAATATGCATAGGGGTACATTTAGTGGATGTAATCCAACTACTACAAATACTGAGTCTGGTTTTTTTGGTATAAGAGGAATCTGTATAAGCTGTATTGCAAATTATGACAAAGCACGAATTGATTTTTATTTAGGTAATGGGGATAAAAAGAAAAATAAAAATATTTTCAATATGCTGTATAAACATAAAAATGAAATTGAGAGCAATTTGGGAATATCACTAGATTGGAACAGAGCAGACGATTATAAGGCTTCCTGGATAAGTTATTATCTTGATAATGTAAGTATTGCAAACGAGAATGACTGGCCAAAAACAGCTAAATTTCATGCTGAATGGAGTGAGAAGATTTCTTCGGTAATGCTTGAATATTTGCTTACCGACGAAGAGAAACGATTGAATAATATTGTAGCTATTTTCAGAGCATTGGCACAATCAAAATCAGAAGTTTATCTTGATGTTTCTAAATGTAATAGAACTTATACCCGTTTTACTACAAATAGAATGACTTCGATTTTACCAGATATTCCTGGAGCATTAAGTGGATGGAATACTGATAACCACTATTTCTATGAAATAGTGAATAGAAATGGAAAACAATCATATATTCAGTTAGTGATTAGTTCAAAAAATATTACTGATGATTTTAGAAATATATGTGACAATATCAATAAATACTATCCGGCTAAATTGAAAAAAAGTAATTGGCAATGGCGAACACCATTTAAGACTAAAGCATTCGAACTTGGAGAAGAATTGAATGAGATGGATATTTTTTCTAAACTGAATTCTTGCATGAATGAGATACTTGCATTTGAATTGGATTTGATAAATCGTCTTAGTCAAAAATAGTTTTGAATTATGAAGCTTGTTTAGTTAAGATAAGTTTTTTCTTAAGTCTACTTAAAGAAGATAGAAGATTATAGTAAAAAAATTTAACATTCTATGTATAACTAGAAAATCCATTCGTAAGAATTTATTAAAGATATAAGTGAGGACATAAAATATGAGTTTAGTAACTATGAATAATAAAGTTTACTATGGGGAGTATTCTTTAAAGCATTGGATAAATTTAATATTAAAAGGTAACATTAAGTTACCAGAATATCAAAGATACTTTGTTTGGAATCTCGAAAAAACGAATGATTTAATTTTAGCATTAAAAGAAAAACAATTTATCCCCCCCTGTTACAATAGGTCATTTTAAAAATGATCTTGAAAGTATTAATTTGATTTTAGATGGGCAACAGCGTCTGACAAGTATATTGTTAGCTTATTTAGGAATTTTCCCAAATAAAAAAAGGTTTGAAAAAACAAAAGAAAAAGGATTTATCGATGAAAATGATGATCCAATTGATGATGAATTGATTGATAACATTTTAGAATGGAATTTTAATATACTAATAGAAAAAGGAGTAACAAAAAATCAAATTAAAGGAAATATTTATTCGGATTATTATATTGATGTTGATTTTGAAGTAGATGACAATTTTTTTGATAATAACTTCTTAGGATTTTCGTACTTGGTTCCAAATAATGAAGATGAAAAAGCACAACAAAAGTATTATTCAAAAGTATTTAGGAACATAAACATACAAGGTGAATCATTATTACCACAAGAAAGCAGATTGGCATTGTATTATTTAGATAATGATCTAGTTAATTATTTTAATCCGGAATTTTGTAACAAAATTTTAGTTAATGATTCTAAGGTGGATTTTGTTAGATATTTGGCTTTGTTATCTCAATATAAAGACGCGCAGTCAATTAATTCTTTAGCAAAAGGTTTTTCAAGAAAAATGGAAAAATACTATGAGGAATTTATATATTTTGCTGTTGGTGAAGAAACATCTAAAATTTTTGGTGATAGTTCTTTAATTTTTAAAAAGAAAAATATTTCAGAAAATTTTGATCTTTTGGAAAAAACAATCGCTCAATTAGATCTATTTAAAAAGTATGAATCAATTATAGATTTAGATATAGCATTATTTGGATTAATATATTTTATTGTATTTATGGAAAAAGAAATTGATTGTTGTAATAAAAATGAATTGCTTAAAAAGATAAGTGAAAAAATAGATGAATTAAGGGGGATTCCCCGTCATCTTAAAACTCCAAGTGCCCTTAAGTATCTAAGAAAGAGGGTAGAAGATTCAATTTCAATATATGAGGAATTTGTAAAATGAGTAAGCATGATAAATTTATATTAACTCCAATGTCAACAATTTTAGAAGAAGCTATACAGGCTAGCTCAGGAATAGGAAGTGGGATAGAAACTTATCCATTATGTGATTATATTATGCAATCAATATTTTTAAAAATGACAGGATATCAAGAACAAAAAATGAAATGTATAGCTTGGGAAATAGCTACAAATAATTTTGAGTATAGAAGAAGACTTTTGAATAATGATGATAAATTAGGTGAATGTTCTACATATGATTCAAAAAATAAGATATATAAAGCCTTATTTAAACAAATAAAAAGTATAGATTCAAATTATGAAATTGAACAGAGTATTAAAGTAAGGATAAAAAATAATTCATTTAATAAAGTGAAAGATATGTTTATGGATACAAATTTAGTTACTTGGAATAAAAAGTTGTTTAATGATTTTCTAGAAAGCAAATTAATAAAAGAAACGCAATATTTAAATAATTCAAGAAAAGTATGACGAAATATATAAACAACGAAATAGGCTTGCACATAACACTCAATCATATCAACAGAATCTACCAGATTTTAAAATGTTAAGTATTGAAAAAGAGTATTCAAGAAATTATTTTTTATGGTTTGCCATATTGTTATTAATAGATAATATTTTCATAGAACTATACAAAATATATATAGACTTATTTGAAAATTGCATAGTATAAATAATATACCAAATGATAATAATTCAATTATATAGAAAAATATGTAACCACTACACGAGAGGCTCAAAGTAACGTATATAATATTAATCTTTAAATTATATTTTTTGCTAAGAATATTAACAAATTTGTTCACTATAATTGTTTTGTTTTAGAGTTTGAATAGTATTAACAATTTTAAATTGGTATCGTTATGATGCTTTTTGTTGTGATTTGTACAGTATTAATTAATGGTACTATTTTGGTACTAAGATACACTGTAAATAAAAATAGTCAAAAGATACAATGGTAAAATTAAGCTAAATACTGACTTAAAAGCACTTATTAAAACTAAAATATTTTAAAGTTTATCATACGTTGGTGAATAATTGAAATTTAAACCCTTGATGAATTCAAGGGTTTTTCTTTTTTTCTAAAAGATTTGACATCAAAAAATCTTTTAAATAGAAATAATAGGTGTAAATATAGTGATTTATGGATGAGAAACCATTAAAAATCAATAAAATAAGTGTTATCATACGTTGGTGAATAATTTTGACTAATAAACCTTGATTAAATCAAGGTTTATTTATAGAACAGTTTGATTTAGCAAATCTTAGATATTGTTTAAAGTTATAGTTAACAAATCATATAATTTTATAAAAAGTAATTATATAATGAAAAAGATTATCTTTTTAAAATAATTGAATAAAAATGGCATTTAAGTATAATGAAAAGAAGAGGTGAGTATGATGATTGCAAGTGAGAGGTTTTTAAGAATAGTAAATACAGTTAATGAACGTGGGTTTATTTCAACAAAAGAACTTTCTGAAAACTTAGATGTAACAGAAACAACGATAAGAAGAGATTGTGAAGAACTTGAAAAACAAGGACTGCTGATAAGGGTTCATGGCGGAGCAAAAAGTATTGAGCAAAAAACAATTCTTTCAAATAAAGATGAAAAACAAATGAGCGAAAGAATTACTAATAATAAAGAGAAAGATTTAGTATGTAAAAAAGCAGCATCATTTATCAGGGATGGAGATTGTATATTTTTAGATGGTGGAACAAGTATTGTACCGATGCTAAAATATATAAAAGGAAAAAATGTTAAAATAGTAACACATAGTACCTTGATTGCAAATGGATTTAATGATTTTGAATCTGAATTATTTATGATTGGTGGTAAATATATTCCAGAATACAATATGTCAGTTGGTCCAATTACTTTAAGTGACTTAGAAAAGTTTAATTTTGATTATGCTTTCTTAAGTTGTGCCGGGATAGATATAGATAGAAAATTAGTCTATACAGCTGAAATGGATACAATGGCAGTAAAACAAAAAGCAATGGACTTAGCAGTAAAGAAGTATTTATTAATTGATTCATCAAAGTTAAGTGTTAAAGGTTTTTGTAGCTTTATTAGCAGTGATGATTTTGATGCAGTTATCTGTAATAAGGATGCTCATATGAATATTGATGATATCCCAGTAAATTATATTTTAACAAATGAAGATTAAATAAAGACATATTGAACTAGTTTGTTTGATATGTTTTTTTATACAAAAAAACAAAAACGAACAAAAATAAACAAATATATGTTTACAAATGTTTGTTTATGTGTTATTTTTTAATTAAGGAGGAAAGATAACGAACAAAAACGAACAAAAATAAATAGTTATCTATTAGAAAAATGAAAAAAATAACAAAAAAGGCAAATGAAATGAATTTAAAGGAGTTAGCATCTTATATTGACTATTCAGTTTTAAAACCAGAATTTACTGAACAAGAAATTATCGATCTAACAAAAGATGGAGTAAAGTTAAATTGTGCAACTATTTGCATTAATCCTGGTTATATGGATTTATGTGAGCCTTATGTTAAAGGAACAGACACAATGCTATGTCCAGTATGTGATTTTCCATTTGGAACAAGCTCAACAGAATCTAAAGTTAAACAAATTGAAATTGTGGCTAAATACGATTCGGTTAAAGAAATTGATATAGTCGCTAACTTTGGAATGATCAAAAGTGGAAAGTGGGAAGAAGTTTTAGCGGATATTAAAGCCTGTACCGAAGCGGCCCATAAATATGGAAGAGAAATTAAAGTTATTTTTGAGACTGATGCTTTAAATGAGTTACAAATAAGAAAAATGTGTCATATTTGTATAGAAGCGGGTGCTGATTTTGTTAAAACAAGTACTGGATTTTTAACGGGACATGAAGCTCATGGAGCGAGTTTGGAAATAATCAAAGTAATGATGGAAGAATGTGGTGATAAAATTAAGATTAAAGGAAGTGGATGTATTCGAACAAGAGAACATTTTTTACAATTGATTGATATGGGAATTGATCGTATGGGAGTTGGATATAGATCAGTATCTGTTGTGTTAGGGTTAGACTAGCTAATCAAAAGTGTTTACAAAAGCTAAGAAGAGAAGGGGCGGTGTAAACGATGTTAAATAAAATGGCTAATGAAGCTAGAAAAAGTATTATTAAAATGATATATGAAGCTAAATCTGGACATCCAGGTGGATCTTTATCTTGTATTGATATTTTAATGTACTTGTACCAAAAGGAATTAAAGCTAACTAAAGATAATATTAATTCTAATGAAAGAAATAAGCTGGTACTATCTAAAGGTCATGGGGCACCAGCTTTATATGCTGTATTAAAAGAAATGAAAGTGTTAGATGAAAAAGAGTTAATGACTTTTAGAAAAATTAATTCTTCTTTACAGGGGCATCCAAATATGAATGATACGAAAGGTGTAGATATGTCAACGGGATCATTAGGGCAGGGGATAAGTGCAGCTGTTGGAATCACTTTGGCAAATAAGTACAAAAATAATAATTATTATACTTATGTAATTTGTGGTGATGGAGAATTTGAGGAGGGACAAGTATATGAGGCTCTAATGGCAGCAAGTCATTATCAACTTAGTCATTTTATTCTTTTTCTTGACTATAATGGATTACAAATTGATGGAAAAATAGTCGATGTTATTGGGCCACAACCTTTCTTGGAAAAGTTCTTAGCTTTTGGTTTTGAAGTTATCAATATAAATGGTCATGATTTTGATGAAATTGAAGCAGCTGTGGAGATGGCAAAAAATAGTCAAAAACCTACTGCAATCATTGCTCATACAGTAAAAGGAAAAGGAATTTCATTTATGGAAAATGAGATTGAATGGCATGGAAAGGCTCCAAATCGTAAAGAAATGGAACAAGCTCTGAGGGAGTTAGGAGGTCATTAGGATGAAGATTGCAACAAGAGAGGCCTTTGGAGAAGCACTAAAAGAGCTAGTGATAAAAAATAACGATGTTATTGTTTTGGATGCGGATTTATCGCCCGCAACAAAAACATGTTATGCTAAGGAAGCAAGACCACAGCAATTTTATAGCACAGGAATTGCTGAAGCAAATATGGTCGGAATAGGTGCAGGTTTGGCGGTTCAGGGGTTAAAGCCTTTTGTAAGTTCATTTGCCATGTTTTTAGCAGGGCGTGCTTTTGAACAAATTAGAAATTCTATTGCTTACCCACATTTAAATGTAAAACTTTGTGCAACTCATGCCGGCTTGACTGTTGGCGAAGATGGAGCAACTCATCAATGTAATGAAGATATTGCTTTAATGCGAGTTTTGCCGGGCATGGTAGTTTTGCAACCGTGTGACGCAAATGAAACAAAAGCTATGATGCAGTTTATGGTTGACTATGATGGTCCTGTATATTTAAGAACGAGCAGATATGCAGTGGATAATATTTTGGACTCTAATTATAAATTTCTTTTAGGCGAAATCGTTCCAATTGTTAAAGGTTGTAAAATTGCTTTTTTAGCGACTGGTATTATGGTAAATGAGGCTAGGAAAGCTATTGAAATTTTAGCTAAAAATAATATATACCCGTCATTATACAATGTGTCCTCACTTAAACCAATAAATACGATGCAACTAAATTCAATTATAAATAGTTATGATCTTATCTTTACATTGGAAGAACACAATATTATAGGTGGTTTGTATAGTTTAGTTTGTGAGAAGTTGGATAAGCCTAAAAAGATATATCCAATTGCTATCCAAGATACATTTGGTGAAAGTGGAACACCAGAGGAATTAATGAGTAAATATAAGATTGATGCAGATTACCTAGTAAAGTCTGTATTAGAAACAGTGGAGGAATAAAAATGACAAAGTTTAAAGATGATTTTTTATGGGGTGGCAGTTTAGCAGCTAATCAATGCGAAGGTGCTTTTGATGCAGATGGAAGAGGTCTAGATTTAATGGATGTAATTCCGGGCGGATTAGAAGCAAGGCAGGCAGCATATGCTTCACCACTTGATTATATGAATGAAAATATTGAGTATTGTCCAAATAGAATTGCAATCGATTTTTACCATCGTTACAAAGAGGATATTGCTTTGTTTGGAGAGATGGGTTTCAAATGTTTACGTTTGTCAGTTAACTGGACGCGTTTATTTCCGTATGGAGATGAAGAACAACCAAATGAAAAAGGCCTAACATACTATGATAGTTTAATAGATGAATTACTTAAACATGGAATTCAACCTTTAATAACACTTAATCATTTTAATGTACCGTTGTATTTAGCAAAGCATTATGGTGGCTGGGCTAATCGAAAAATGATCGATTTCTACTGCCGACTAGTCCGTCTGTTAATGACCCGTTATAAAGGAAAGGTAACAAAATGGTTAACTTTTTGTGAAATTAATGTTGGTTTATTTCAGCCCTATTCAACCCTAGGTTTATTATATAGAAAAGGTGATAATATTGAACAAATTAAGTATCAGGCAATGCATCATCAGTTACTCGCTTCAGCATTAGCAACAAAAATAGGACATGAGATTGATAAAAATAATCAAGTTGGATGTATGATTGCAGGTGGGGTCGTCTATCCGTATACTTGTCACCCATCAGATGTATTAAAAGCTTTTGAGGAAAATAATAAGGAACTAATGTTGACAGATGTTCAAGTTTTTGGAGAATATCCATATCATATGAAAGCTAAAATGAAAAAAGAAGGAATCACTATACATATGGAAAAAGATGATGAGGAGATTCTAAAAAATAATACAGTTGACTTTGTTGCTTTCAGTTATTATGCAAGTAAAGTAGTAACGACAGATCACAGATTAAAGATCAATAACTATGGCAAGTTACAAAATCCTTATTGTGATGCATCACAATGGGGATGGATCATTGATCCTCAAGGAATAAGAATTACATTGAATTTCTTACAAGAAAGATTTCATAAACCATTATTTATTGTTGAAAATGGTTTAGGAGCACCTGATGTTGTAGAAACAGATGGCTCAATTAAAGATGATTATAGAATAGAATATTTAAAAGCACATATTGAACAAGTAAAACTAGCACTAGATGATGGAATTGATTTGATGGGTTACTTAACCTGGGGCCCAATAGATGTAATTTCAGCAACTGAAGGTCAAATGACAAAACGTTATGGGTTTATATATGTTGATCGAGATGATGAAGGAAAGGGAACATTAAAAAGATCAAAGAAAAAATCATTTAACTGGTATAAAAAAGTTATTCAATCAAATGGTGAGGAATTAGAAAATATTTAAAGCAGATAAGGGGATGAAGATCATGTCGAGAAAATGTATAATCGGACAATCTGGTGGGCCGACAGTAGTTATTAATGCAACATTAGCCGGGGTCATTCAAGGAGCTTTGAAAGCAGATTATGAGAAAATATATGGAATGATTAATGGAATAGATGGATTGTTAGATGAAAAGATGGTTGATTTAAGTAGTTTTAAAGATCAGAAGAATTTGTTTAAGTTGATTCATACACCAGCAATGTATTTAGGCTCATGTAGATATAAGATTTTCGAAAAGGATCAATCAATTAAGCAAAGAATAATTACAATATTAAATAAGTATGAAATTACCGACTTCTTTTATATTGGTGGTAATGATTCAATGGATACTATTGAAAAATTAAGTACTTATGCAAAAATATGTAATTGCCCAATCAACTTTATTGGTATTCCTAAAACAATTGACAATGATCTTATGAATATTGATTATACACCAGGATACCCTTCTGCCTGTCATTATGTTGCTACCTCATTATGTGAAATTGCTTTTGACAGTGTTATATATCCAATAAAATCAGTAACGATCGTAGAAATTATGGGGCGAGATGCTGGCTGGTTAACAGCTTCAGCACAACTTGTTAATGAAGTCTATCCTGATTCTATCGATTTAATTTATATGCCGGAAAACATTTTTGATGAAAATGACTTTCTTGAACAGATCAAAGATAAATTAAAAAAGAAGGATCACTGTATTATTGCTGTATCTGAAGGTATTCGAGATCAATATGGAATGTGTGTATCACTAGATAGTGGGATTCAAAAAGATGCATTTGGTCATTTATCAAATAATGGCTGTTCAAATTATCTAAAAAAACTTATCGGTGACCATCTTGGCTGTAAAGTACGGGCCATTCAGTTAAGTACCCTTCAGCGTTGTGCAGCACATTTAGCCAGTTACATAGACATAGAAAATGCTTTACGTATTGGTAGTTATGCAATAAATTGTGCGTTGGATAAACGAACGGGGATTATGGTCACAATTTCAAAAAATAGAAATGAATTTTTATTAAGTCACGTTGATATTCATAAAGTAGCAAATCATGTTAAACCATTTCCATTAGAATGGATTGATGAAAAGAATAAGAAGATTAAAAAAGAATATATTGATTATGTGGTTCCTTTAATATATAAAAGTGGACAAATTGAGCTTCCTCAATATTTGCAATTAAATGAAAGATAGTCAGGCTTTTAATCTTCTTAATCAATTTTTAGCGATAAATACATATGATGAAAAGAAAAAGTATGATCTGATTTTAGTATTAGGAAATGCTATTGCTGAAACTGGATTAATAGCTTATCAACTATACAAAACAGGGCATGCTTATCACTTCATGATTGCTGGAGGAAAAGGTCATACTACAGATATTTTAATCAATACGATTAAAGAGAAGTATGATATTAAAGATATTACTAAAAGAAGTGAAGCAGAATTATTTAAGTATCTTATTGAAGAAAATTATGGGGTAGACAATACTATTTTATTAGAAAAAGAATCTACTAATTGTGGGGAAAATATTCAGTTTGCTTTCAAACTTCTCAAAAAAGAAGACATTATAGTAAAAAATATTTTATTGGTTCATGATCCTCTTATGCAAAGGCGAATCGATGCAACTGCAAGACATTATGCTCCACATATAAATTTTGATAATTATAGATGTTTTTTGCCAGTTGTTGAGAATATTGGATTTGAACTTAAAAATAATATTTGGGGCTTATGGTCAAAAGAACGATATATTTCACTTTTATTAGGAGAAATGAAGAGAGTCATCGATGATAAAGATGGCTATGGACCAAATGGTAAGCAGTATATTGAACATGTTGAAGTTCCTCAAAAGATACTGGCGGCATATAGATATATCTTTTTTCGATATGGTAAATATCAAAGGAAATAAAAACTTTATCAATAATATTTAGACTTTTGGTGAAACAAAAGTCTTTTTTATGATTTCTTAATTTTGGAAATGAATTGATAAACGGTGTAAACAATATTATTGTGTAAATATAAATTAAAAGGAGGAAAGAAGATATGAAAAAGGCAGCAGTTATTGTAGCTCCAGGGTTTGAAGAAGGGGAGACGTTATCTATTATAGATATTATTCGTCGTGCTAATTTTCAATGCGATATGATCGGTTTTGAAAAGGATGTTGCAGGAGCACATGATATTATTGTGAAATGTGACAGCGTACTAAATGATGAGGTAATTGATTATGATATGATTATTTTACCAGGAGGGTATCCCGGTGCTGCTAACTTAAGAGATAATACAAGGTTAATTGAAATTTTAAATATAATGGCACAAAAAAACAAGTATATTTGTGCCATATGTGCAGCTCCGATTGTTTTAGAAAAGGCGGGATTACTAAAAGGAAAAAACTATACTGCTTATGTGGGATACGAGCAAAAAATAAAACAAGGAAATTACTTACATGATAAAGTGGTGATTGATGGGAAAATTGTAACGAGTCGCGGTCCAGCAACAGTTTATGCATTTGCATATAAGCTGGTAGATTTATTGGGTGGCAATTCACTAGCTCTCAAAAAAAGAATGGTCTATTTTAATGCTTTTGATGTTAAGGAGGATGAATAGTATGAGAAAAGCTGCAGTATTGGTAGTAGATGGATACGAAGAAAGTGAAACAGTGACGATTGTAGACTTGTTAAGAAGAGCCGGAATTGAGTGTCATACATTTGGTTTTGCTGAACAGTACGTTAGGGGGATGCAGGGGATGATGATAAAAGTAGATAAGATTTTTAGTGATGAGATCAAAAATTATGATATGCTGGTTTTACCTGGCGGAAGACCAGGGGGTGTGAATTTAGGAGCAAATCCACTGGTTATTGAAATGGTTCAATACTATAATGAAAATGGAAAGTATTTAGCAGCAATATGTTCTGGAACAATTGTTTTATCAAAGGCAAGAGTTATCGACGGTAAAAATGTGACTGGCTATACTGGATATGCCGATAAATTAGTAGGTGGAGAATTTGTTGATAAGGTTGTTGTTTTTGATCAGAATATTATAACAAGCCAAGGGCCAGCAACATCATATCCATTTGCATTTAAGATTATCGAAGTGTTAGGTCAAGATGTTAGTGAAATGAAGGAAAGACTATTATATAACTTTGCTGGTGGAAGATAAGTGAAAGTGAGTGATAATAATGATCTATGATAAATTACCAATAGTTTTTTTAAGTACGCTTGTCAGCGAAAAAAATGGTTCAACTAATAGCCAGATAGCAGCATATATTTTGAATCACCTTGAGGAAGTTCAAAATCTTGGAATCAAGGAAATTGCTAAGGAATGCAATGTTGCGGTAAGCTCAATTTCCCGTTTTTGTAAAGAAGTAGGTTTAAGGGACTTTGCTGAATTAAAAGAACTGTTGTTGTCAACAGATTTATCTTTTGAAGATCATTCACACGCAACTTCGAAACAAGCAAGACTGCATGATTATAGTCATAAAGTAAGAGAAAGTATTATCATGGTTGAAAAATCAATTGATATGGATGCAGTAATTGATTTATGTAAGGATATCAATGAATATCAAAAGGTAGCCATTTTTGGTTTGTTAAAAGCTGGAGCAGTAGCTTTTAATTTGCAAGGTGACTTATTAATGCTGAATAAACAGGTATATACTAATATCTCCTATTCTCAACAAATTCAATATATTGTTGCGGCTGATGAAGATGATTTGATTATAATTTTTTCGTATACAGGTGCATATTTTGATTATCAAGATTTAAGAGCTTTGAAAAAAAGATTAACAGCGCCTAAAATATGGATGATATCGAGTGATGACAGAGAGTATCCTGAATGTATTGATCGAACAATTTTATTTAAATCGTTACAAGATCAAAACAGTCATCCTTATCAATTACAATTTATTGCCGGACTAATTGCTCAAGAATATTCACGTTTGCATCAGCTTAAATAATAGGAAAGAATGACTTTTGTTAAAAGTCATTCTTTTTCATTTTGTTCATTTTCTTGAATAATTAAATTAGTAATTTCTCGTGATTCCGTATTTTTAGCGAGTTCAGTTTTAAAAGTATAATGCTGATCATAGGCTGTTGTAAAAAAGCAAGAATATAATACATCTAAAATAAGTGAGATGGATTCTAGTGAAGAATAAGCACCAATTTTTGAATATGATTTTTCTCTTGTTGTAACCCGTAAAACAATATCAGCTAATCGAGTTAAACTATTTTCACCAATACTTGTTATTGCGATAATAGGGACATTCTTTTTCTTTAAAATATTAGCAATTTTAATAATTTCACCAGATTCTCCAGAATATGAAAGACAAATTCCTAAATCATTAGAATTGGCCATCATTGCTTCTTGATAGATATTGCTATTTAACACAAAAACTTCAGCATTTTTACCGATGTGGCGTAATTTAAAAACAAATTCTTCAGCTGGAAATGATAAATTAGAAACACCAAAAACTTTAACAGTATTACTTTTTTGTAATGCTCTCACTGCTTTTTGCAGTGTATCGTGATGAATTAATGAAAGGGTATCATTAAGACTTTCAGTTTTTAACTGTGTTATTTTGTTAGCGATATTCATAATTGAATCTGTTTTTAAAAAAGGTTGATTGGCATCTATATTTAAATGACTTTTGTGCAAATATTGAACTTCTTCTAAAAAGGCGTTTTTAAAATTATTATAACCACTGAATCCTAATTTTTTAGAAATTCTAACCAATAGCGATGGTGAAGTATATGTTTCACCAGCAATCATCGTTGTCGAATAATCTTTTATTCGCTCTTGTTTTGTTAAGATAAAATCAATAACTATTTCTTCACTTGGAGAAAATTTTGTGTTTTTCATTTTTTCTTGTAATAGCATTGCTCGCCCTCCTGGTATTATCGTTTCTATTATATTCTATCATAACAAATATGATAAGCAATGGATTAAGCAAAGCGGTTTGTAAAAGGCTTTTACAAATGATACTTGTATTTATAAAGATAAATGAGAAAGCTTTTCTAAAAGGATAAAACTAGCTTTAATGTCATCTTTATTTGAATTAAGATAGGTTTATCAAAAGGAGGAAGATTTATGAAAGTAGTTGTTATTGGGGCATGTGGACATATCGGTTCATATTTAGTGCCTAAATTAGTGAAGGGAGGGTTTAAAGTTGTAGCAATTAGTCGGGGTAAAAGTAAGCCATACATAAATGATCCTGCTTGGAAGATGGTAGAACAAGTAGTTTTAGATCGTAATAAAGATGAAGACTTTGCTTATAAAGTTGCTAAAATGAATGCTGATATTGTTGTAGACTTAATCAACTTTAATATCGAAGATACGAAAAAAATGGTTACAGCATTGAAGGAAATTAAGATATCTCATTATTTATATTGTTCATCGATTTGGGCTCATGGTCGAGCAGAATTTTTACCAGCTGATCCAAATAGTTTAAAAGAGCCTTTGGATGATTATGGAGTTGATAAATATCAAAGTGAGTTGTATTTAAAAGAACAGTATCGCAAAAATGGTTTTCCAGCAACGATAATTATGCCAGGTCAAATTTCTGGACCAGGCTGGACAATTATTAATCCTCTTGGGAATACAGACTTTTCAGTATTTCAAAAAATTGCAAATGGGCAGGAAATCTATTTACCAAATTTAGGTATGGAAACTTTACATCATGTCCATGGTGATGATGTTGCGCAAATGTTTTATCAGGCAATCACTCATAGAAATCAAGCATTAGGAGAGAGTTTTCATGCGGTTGAAAGAGAATCAATGACTTTATATGGGTATGCTAAAGCAATGTACCGTTATTTTAATCAAGAGCCTAAAATTAAATTTTTGTCATGGGAAAAATGGTGTAAATATGTTAATGATGATGAATTAATAGATCATACTTATTATCATATTGCAAGAAGTGGGGAATATAGTATTGAAAATGCACAAAAATTGTTAGAATATTCACCTAAATATACAACCTTAGAAACAGTGGAACAAGCAGTAGCCAGCTATATTGAAAGAGGGATTATTACCTTATAATTAAGAATAAATATAAATAAAAAGAGCATAATGATTTTATAGAATAAAAGGAGCGTACAAATAATGATTGAACCAGATACTATAAAATTATTACGAGAATGTGATGCAGGGATTAAGATGGGTGCAGCTTCAATCGATGATGTTTTAGATTATGCACATGATGAAACGTTAAGACAGCATTTAATTGACTGCAAAAGAGAACATGAGCAGTTAAAAGAAGAGATTCAAACTCTTTTAGATAAGTTTCATGATGAAGGCAAAGAACCTAATCCAATGGCTAAAGGCATGTCTTGGGTCAAGACAAATGCTAAATTGGTTATGCATGAATCTGATCAAACGATTGCCGATCTAATAACTGATGGATGCAATATGGGAGTAAAATCTCTTAATAAATATCTTAATCAATATGAAGCAGCTGATGAAAAAACGAAAGATATTACAAAAAGATTAATTAATCTTGAGGAAAAATTAGTAATTGATATTCGGCAGTTTTTATAAATAGCAAAAAGCCTTTTACATATAGTAAATGGCTTTTTTTATTGTTGAACTTAATTTAAAAGATAGATCGAAAGATTTAAATAACCAGCAAAAGTTACCCAAATAAGATATGGGAGCATTAGATAGCCAGCTAATTTATTTGTTTTGTAAAATAGGATTGCTGTTATTAAGATAAGCAGCCATAAAATTATTAGCCAAATAAAGGCAAGTAAGTACAACCTAAGATTAAAGAAGATAATAGGCCAAATAAAATTGAAAAAAAGCTGAATCTTATAAATGAAAAGAGTTACATGCTGAGAAGACTCTGTAGTCAAGACTAGATAGGATGCTATTCCCATTAAAATATATAGAACAGTCCAAACGATTGGAAATAGCCATCCCGGTGGTGATAGCACTGGCTTTTGAATTGTTTCAAATGTGGTCATAGCATCGTGTGTAAGAAATGCTGAAAGAGTACCTACAAAAAGGGGAATAATAATACATATAATTAATTTCTGCCATTGAATTTTTATAAAATCACCTCATCAAAAATATATGAAAAAAATAAAATTATATGCTTGTTGATAAAATTTAGGGTATAATATCCTGAGAAAAAGAGTTTTAGAGAAAAGGTGATTGTAGATTACTGAGGTTGTGGTAAAATAATTATGTGATGAGCTAGATATAAGGAGGAATAATCATGGCATTATTTGATGATCTAAGTAAAAAAGCAGCAAAACTGACAGAAAAAACAATTGAAAAATCATCTGAATTAGCGGATGTCGCGAAAACGAGAGTGAGTATAAAAAGTGCTCAGGCTGATTTAGATGAGAAGTTTATTGAATTAGGCAAACTGTATTATGAAATTATTAGTAATGATAATATTTTTGATGAAAAGACAGCAGCAATCGTTCAGGAAATTGACAGTATTAATACACGAATAAAAGAATTAGAAGCAAATTTGGATAAATAAAACCTGTTGAGGATCATACTTCAACAGGTTTTTCATATTCTTTTTCAATATCATGCCAAAATTCAGCGTTTTTAATTCCTAAATTATCAGGGTGGAAAATTGGATCTTTTCCTTCCTTTTTTTGAATACTATAGTCTTTTAAACATTTAAAAGCAATTTTACCTAACAATAAAATTACGACAATATTCATGATTGCCATAAAGCCCATCAAAACATCAGCTAGATCCCAAATAGTATTAAAACTAGCTTGGGCACCAAAGAAAATTATAATTACAGTAATAATTCTAAAAATAAATAAAGCTTTTTTGTTGTCAATAATAAATTTAAAATTACTTTCAGCATAGCAATAGTTTCCAATCAAAGAAGAAAAAGCAAATAAGAAAATAGAAATTGTTATAAAATGAATACCAAATTCACCTACTTCAGCAAAAATAGCTTGTTGAACATACGGCATTCCTGTTAATCCAGATTCTGTCCCATAATTTAGTAACATAAAAGCAGTAGTGGAACAAATTAACATAGTATCAATAAAAACAGAGATGGTTTGTACTAAACCTTGTTTTACAGGATGAGAAACATCTGCGGTTGCTCCAGCGTTCGGTGCGGATCCCATTCCAGCTTCGTTAGAAAAAAGCCCACGTTTGATTCCATGCATTACACAAGAGCCGGCAAATCCTCCTGCAATCGCTTTAAAATCAAATGCTTGATTAAAAATATCACTAAATATTTCTGGTAGCTGATTAAGATTGCTAAAGGTTATGTATAAACCAAGTAATATATATAAAATAGCCATGACTGGTACAACTTTGGAGCTAATGATCCCGATTCGATGGACTCCGCCAAAAATAACCGCAGCAGTAGCTAAAGCTAAAACTGCACCAATAACAAAGGCAACTAATTCATTGTTTGAAAAATAATATTCGACGGCACTACTAACATTATATGCTTGCAATGGATTAAAGCCAAAAATAAAGCAAGCAATCAACAGACACGAAAAAATAATTCCTAACCAGCGTTTTCCGATAGCTTTTTCAATATAATAAGCTGGTCCTCCACGAAATGAGTCGCCGTCTTTTTCTTTATAGACTTGGGCTAAGGTTGATTCAATAAAAGCACTGGCTCCACCAATCAGAGCAATTATCCACATCCAAAAAATAGAACCAGCTCCACCAGCAGCCAAAGCTGTAGCAACACCAGCAATATTACCAGTTCCTACTCGTGATGCAGTTGAAATCATTAGTGCTTGAAAAGATGAAACACCATCATCATGATGTGATTTTTCCTTAAGAAGTCGAATTCCTTCTGGTAACATTCTAAATTGAACAAATTTAGTTCGAATTGTAAAATACACCCCGGTTGCAACAAGCAGAGCAATTAAAATATTGCTATATAAAAATTCATTGATTAATCCAAGTAATTCTTGAATTGATATCACGCATTCACTTCCTTTCATTAATTAATCTTGATTATAAAGCGCAAAAATGCATTATAATCATACTTTTGTATGTTACCATGTTTGATTTCTACTGTAAATAAGAATGCACAAAAAGTGTATCCATTAGGATACACTTTTAGACAAATTATTGATGATACTTATCCACAAATTCTTGTAAAGGAATTGGTTTAGAATAATAAAACCCTTGAATAATATTGCAGCCTAAACAAACCAACAGTTCTATTTGTTTTTCAGTTTCAACTCCTTCAGCGACACAGGCAACATTAATTTTTTTACACATTTCAATTATATGATGTAAGATAGTTTGACATTTATCGTTATTTACTAATGTGTCGATCATTGATTTATCAATTTTTAATTCATCAAAATTTAAAGTTGATAATAATGACATATTTGCATATTTAGCACCGAAGTCATCTAGTGAAATATTAAAACCGAGATCTTTAATGCGCTTAGAAATCGTAGCAATGATACTACGATCGATATTTCCAATGCTTTCAGTAATTTCAAGAGTTATGAAATTATTAGGAATATTATACTTATTTTTAATTCGTTTTAAGGAATTAGTAAAGTCAGATTCTAGAAGGGTAAGGCGAGAAATATTGACAGAAATAGGAATTAATTCTTTTCCTTCTTTTTGCCAACGCTCAAGAATTTCACAAATTTGTTCAAACATATAAAAATCTAAGTAACGAGTCAGTCGTTCTTTTTCTAATGTGGGAATAAATTTATTTGGCATGATTAAGCCGTGACCGGGATATTCAAGTCGGACCAAAGCTTCGGCCGAAACAACTTTGTTTTGATCAATATCAAATTTTGGCTGTAAGTAAACAACAAATTGTTTTGCTTTAAAACATTTGAGAAGATTTTCAAGTTTTTTAGGTGAATAGTGTTTTTTATATGTATCAGCTCGTTCATAGTATATTTGTTTGTTGATCATCATTAATTCTTCGGCTTGGTGAATCAAATCATTAATATCCATGTTATCTTCACTCCATGTGTATCCAAGTGAGACACCATTTGGAGTTGAACCGAGTAAAGTATCTTCCATCTGCTTAGTAGCTTCAATAAATTGTTTATACTCAAGATCGTTTACAATAATGATGAATTCATCACCACTTAATCTAAAGATTTTTTCGCTTGGGAAATATGAATTCATAATACTAGAAATAATCGTAATTATTTTATCACCATGGTAATGTCCAAAATCGCGATTAATTTCTTTCAAGCCGTTGATATCTGCAAGAATGACTCCTTGAGAGTAAACAGCACTATTTTCATAACTCAAAAATTGAGTAAAACTATTACGATTAAGTAAGCCGCTTAAGTTATCGTGATAAAGATTGTACTGTGTTTTTTCATATAATCGACGTTTCTTTACCTCGTTGACGATAGAAAAATTGATAGAATCAAGTAATGCAATTGTATTTTGGTTAATTGAAGGATTGTCAACACCAATATAGCCTGCAAAAATGCCAGTTTCCTCATAGGGAATTGTCACTAAAGAATGGGCTTCACGACTAATAAAGTGTGCATATTCTCGAGGATGCTCTTTTTTGATGGCTTCACAATCATTGATAATTAGATTATTATGATGTTCAAAAGCTTCATAAATATAAGGAATTTCATTTAAATCAATCCGCTGTAGTTGGTCACGATAGTGAGGATAGTTTTCTTGGCACCATTCATAAGTGTTTGAACCAATTTTTGTATTTAGGTCAATTTCAACGATATATGCTCTTGTTGCTTGGTAAAAATTGCCAATGATCTCTAAAACGTTGTTAATAGCTTCTTCAAGAGTGTCCGGAATTGTCAAGGCTTGAAGACAATCTAAAATCGTTTTTTCAATTGCAAATTCAGTAGGAACACGTTGAAGATTGAAGTTATGAGTATCAGAAACATCAACAGCAATTTCCATTCGCACAGGTGTTCCTTCCCATAATACTAATTTATCTTTAACAATATAGTCCTTATTTAGATGCTGATTGCTAAACTCCCAAATATAAAATTCATTAAGATTTAATTTAGCATTAGTACAAAATGGGCAGGGGCTAGTTCGACCTTGTAGAGCTTCGTAACATTTAATATGATTATATTCTCCCGCTTCAATTCCGGTGATTTCACGTCCCTTTCGATTTAAGTATAGTAATTCATAAGTATCTAGGCTGCTAACATAAACAATTTCATCAAGTTCATCAATTAGCCAGCCTTTACTAATATAATTAGTTACAGGAGTTATATCCTGATAGCTATCATTAAAAGCAAAATATTGCGATTTGCCCAGTTTTTTTGCTCGATAGAGAGCAGAATCGGTTTGTTCAAACAATTCGTGTAATGTTTTACCGTCATCAGGGCTAAAAGTAATACCAATTGAACTGCTGATCGTATATTCTTGATAATTTGATGAGTAATAAAGATGAAGTTCTTCAAGAATGATACTAGCTTTATGGTAAACATATTTCTTGGATGGAATATCTTTAATGAAAATAATGAATTCATCGCCGCCATAACGCCCAATAATTGCTTTGTTATTAAAAATATTTGTTAGCTTATGAGCAATCTCACATAAAACGGTATCCCCAAAACTATGACCAAGATTATCGTTGATATTTTTAAAGTTATCAATATCAATCAATAATAAAGCACTACTAGACTCTCTTTTTTTATTTAAATATTCATTAACAATTTGACCAAAAGCGGTTCGATTGTATAGTTTAGTGAGCGGATCGGATTGAGATTGGCGCAATAATTCTAATTCATGTATTTTCTTATCATTAATATCTTTTACATAGACAAAGCCAAATAATTTATTTGTTTCACCAACGTGTAAGAGATGAATCGTTGTACTGACCCAGCCTTGTTTTTGAGTTGCATTGAGCGAACGATATTCACAATATACTTCCGTAATCCCCTGTTCAAATAATTTCTTTAAACGGTGAGGATGTAATTCTTGGTAGAATTTATTTTTATCATCAGGATGGACGCATTTTTTAGTCCAGCGAAGTAAAAACTCACTATAACTACAGTTAGTGTTTAAGTCAACTAGTTTTAACATGTTAACGGTATTTTCGATAATATCTTCGATAATTAAATCATCATCAATATTAATTTCATAGGATACTAAAGCATCTGATGCTATTGCTGCTTTAAACTGTCCCTCATGAAGATATTTTTGATGACTGATTTCTAGATTTTTTAAAACTTTTTTGTTTTCAGTAATATTTTCGACTAAACAAATTATATATACTGACTGATTATTGTATATAAAGGATAGTCTGGAACGAGTCCAAATCAAGTCATTATCTTTATTAAATGATTGAGTCTCAATTTCGAGAAATTCTTCTTTCTTTTGAATGATACTAGTAATTGTATTTTTTACTTTTTGATAATCATTAGAATAGGGAAGAGAATAGTTGAAGCCGTCATTACGCTTGTATTTAAAAAGTTGATAATAAAGATCATTAGCATATTCAAAATGAAAATTATGACGATATGTAATGATTGCACAAGCAGTATTTAAATGGTTACAGATCTTAGTGATCATATCAAGATTATATGGATTAACTGGCATTCTATTTTCCTCCTTATTAAATTAGAAAAAATAGCTCTACCTCATTATACTACTAAAGCAATTATATCGGTTGAATTATTTTAATGTTTGATTAATATTCCAGCAATGATCTAATGGTCCACTGCCATGACCTAGGTTAAGATTAGCTTTTAAAGCCCCGGTAATATAGACTTTAGCTCTAGTAACGCTTTCTTCAATTGAATATTCTAAAGCTAGATTGGAAGCAATTGCTGAAGAAAGGGTACAGCCAGTGCCATGAGTATTAGGATTATTAATTTTTTCTCCTGTCAACCAAGTAATATTTCCCCGGTAATAAAGAAGGTCATCAGCCCGTTCTTCAAAATGGCCCCCTTTGATCAAAATGTAGCCGTGGTACCATTCACTAATCATCTTTGCGGCTGTAATCATGTCATCTTTAGTATTAATTTTTAAATTTGTTAAAACCTGTGCTTCAGGGATATTAGGAGTAATAATAGTAGCTAATGGAATAAGCTTTTCTTTCAAGAGTCTTAGAGCATTGTCAGCTAATAAACGAGATCCGCTAGTAGAAACCATAACAGGATCAACAACGATAGGACAATCTTTTTGCGATGTTAATTTATTTACGATCATTTCAATTAATACTGGACTGGAAACCATTCCAATTTTAATTGCATCAGGATAAATATCTTCAAAGACACAGTCAAACTGTTCGGCTAAAAAATCAGGTTTTACTTCCATAATATCTCTAACACCTAATGTGTTTTGGGCCACTAAGGCAGTAATAATACTCATCCCGTAGACTTTATGAGCTGTCATGGTTTTTAGATCCGCTTGAACTCCTGCTCCACCTGTTGGATCAGTTCCTGCGATAGTTAGAACTTTTTTCATAATCATCTCTCCATTTCTGATAAATTTTTTAAATTTAAATCACTTATTTTGCAAATTTCATCCCAATCATCTTGATTACTTTGATCTGCAACGGCCCATACTGTAAAACCTTGCTTTTTTGCAGCAATTATTGCATGAAGGGCATCTTCAATAACAATGCATTCATCTTTATGGAGGTGTAATGCAGAGATTGCATAATTGTAGGCCTCGCCACTGCGTTTATCTAAAGTAGTATGATCACATGTAATAATTTCATCAAATTTTGATGTTAGATTATATTTATCAAGAATGTTAATTGTTGCTTGATAATTATTTGCAGTTAATAAGCACAGTTTTTTATGATGGTTAAAACAGTTAGTAATAAATTCCAAAGCCCCTGGTTTTAAGGGGATTTCGCTTAAATAAATATGATTTAATAAACTATTAACTTCATTGATTAAAACATCAAGAGGCTCTTTTAATTGATATGTCTCAGCGATGTATTTAATTGCTTGGTTAATTGATAGTGGTGCCAAGATATCTTTAAGATTTGCCTCAGGGGTAATTCCTTTTAATTCGAGAAAACGACTGCCTAATTCATTCCAAATGTGCATCGAATCAAGCAAAGTTCCATCCATGTCAATGATATAACCTTTAATCATAGATTCCTCGGGCACGTGCTTTTAATTTAGCGGCTGCTTCTTTTATATCAGGAGCGCTCATAATGGCTGAAACAACAGCAATACCATCAATTTTTGTTCCTTTTAAGAGTAGGCAATTGTCTTGGTTGATACCACCGATTGCTACAACAGGTAAGCCAATTTTTGTAGTTATTTCATGTAATTGGGTAAAGCTCACTGCTGTAGCATCATCTTTAGTTGAAGTATTGAACATGGCTCCCACTCCTAAATAATCAGCACCATCTTCCTTGGCGGCAAGAGCTTCTTTTAAGTTGTGAGCAGAAACCCCAATAATTTTATGAGGACCGATTATTTTTCGAACTCTTTTAACAGGCTGATCATCTTGACCGATATGAATTCCATCACTGTCTACAGCCAATGCTACGGCTACATTATCGTTGATGATAAAGGGAATATGGTATTTAGAACAAATTGTTTTGACTTTTTTTGCTTGAATAGTAAATTCTTCATCAGTTAAATTTTTTTCGCGTAATTGAACCATTGTTACTCCACCTAAAATAGCTTGTTCAATATCTTCTTCAAGTGGACGATCGTTCAACCAGCTGCGGTCGCTGACTAAATATAGTTCTAGCATGTTTCTAGTGAAGTTCAATTTTAACACCGGCTTTCAATTGATAATAATTAATTGTACTCAAGGCATCGATTAAATGCATTCTAAAACTGCTTGTTCCACTATTGTCATTACGAACTCTTTGATCAGCTAACTCACCACAGTATCCCATCATTGCAATCGTATAAGCAGTAGTTTCTAAAAGATCATTTTGACCAATAGCGGTTGTTGCTCCAAGAATTGCCGATAACATACAACCTGTTCCTGTGATTCGTGACATCATTGCACAACCGTTAGTGATTACATAGGTTTTTTCTTGATTGGCAACAATATCAATTGCTCCAGTGATTGCGATTACGGCACCGCTTTCTTGACTAAATTTCTTAGCAAAACTAATAACTTCATTAAGATTTTCAGCTGTTACAATATCATTGATATTGGCATCGACTCCTTGAGTTGAAGTCATATTCATTGCTAGGGCTTTTATTTCGGAAATATTTCCTCGAATAACACTAAAATTAATTTCTTCAAGTAGTTTTTTTGCAGTATTAGTCCGAAGCTTGCTAGCTCCAGCACCAACAGGATCGAGAACAACAGGGTGATTTAAATGGTTAGCCATTTTTCCTGCTTTGATCATTGAAGCAACTGTCCTTTCATTCAGCGTACCAATATTGATTACTAAAGCATTACAGATTGTTGTAATTTCCTCAACTTCATGAATGTCATCAGCCATAATGGGGCTGCCATTAACAGCTAAGATGGCATTAGCACAATCATTGACAGTAACATAGTTAGTAATGCAATGCACAATTGGATTGCGTAATTTAATTTCTTCTAAAACTTTTTCAAACATATTCTTCCTCACTTTCTTAAAGCACTAAAAAGAGAATATGCCAAGTGCCATATTCCCTACTTATTGTTAGTGAGTATGTCCCTACGTTGGCATTATCCAAATCAGGTTAGCGGTCGAAGTTCACAACTTCCTCTCAGCCTGTTTACAAGCTCCCGTGCTTTAACTATATCATAGCATTTTCAAACTATTTCAGCAAACTAAGTATCAAAATTTTTTTTGCGTTGATAATAAAAGAAGATTGAAATGCATAATTATATCGAGTATAATTAGTAGGGTTAGCGTTAAAACCCAGAACGGAGCGATAAAATGAAAAATAATTATGATGTTGTGGTTGTTGGAGCGGGACCAGCAGGAATCATGG